>NZ_CP118270.1:5423988-5735982 GCF_028771845.1 Paenibacillus marchantiae
CCAGGGTATCAAAAATCAGGTCTTCGGCTTTTAATCCATATTTGTTCACCAGCAAATCGTAAGACCGCTTGGCTACCTCCAGCTTGTCCTCACGACTAATGGCTTGACCGCGTTCATCAATCGTTCCGACAACGACAGCACCGCCGTATTTATGCAACAACGGAGTGACCAGCTCGAACTTTTCCTCGCCGTCCTCAAGGTTAATGGAGTTAATTATCGCTTTACCTTGAGAGTATTGCAGTGCAAGGTCGATGACGGCTGCATCTGTCGTATCAATCATCAGTGGCACCTTTACTTTTTTGACAACAAGTTCAAGGAACTTCTCCATGTCTTCGGCTTCTTCACGGTCCGGGTCTTGAACACAAACGTCGACAACATGTGCCCCATTTTTCACCTGAGCCCGAGCAATTTCCGAAGCTTCTTCATATTTCCCTTCAACAATAAGACGCTTGAACTTCCGTGATCCAAGTACGTTTGTACGTTCCCCAACCATGTAAGGGCGATTGTCCTGTTCAACGTAGACTGGATCAATTCCCGACAATGCTGGTGGATGTGTTCCGTTCATTTCTCTTGGAGGGTACTTGGCAAGTGTATCCCGCATTGCCCGAATATGTGCAGGTGTTGTTCCACAACAGCCACCCGCGATGTTCAACCAGCCCTGTTCGGCAAAAGCACCGATCTTCTGAGCAAGCGATTCAGGCGATTCATGGTAATTACCATTTTCATCCGGAAGCCCTGCATTTGGATAACAACTTACTGCAACTGAAGCCATTCCGGAAAGCGAGCGAATATGGTCACGCATGAATTCCGGACCTGTAGCACAGTTTAGTCCAACTGAAATTGGGTTAAGGTGTTCTAAGGATATATAAAAAGACTCAATGTTCTGACCAGCGAGGGTTGTACCCATCGGTTCGATCGTTCCTGAGATCATCAAAGGAAGCTTGATACCACTTTGTTCGAATGCCTGTTGAATTCCAATGCTACCTGCTTTTACATTAAGCGTATCTTGTGAGGTTTCGAGCAGCAGCGCATCAACGCCTCCCTCAATTAAAGCAAGCGCTTGCTCAAAATAACTGTCGATGAGCTCTTGAAAAGTTACTCCGCCTGTTACTGACAGCGTTTTGGTTGTAGGTCCCATGGCACCTACCACATAACGTGGAGACTCCGGTGTCGAAAATCGATCCACGGCTGCTTTTGCAATTCTGGCTGCTTCGAGATTAATTTCACGTGCACGGTCCTGAATGTCATATTCAGCAAGTACAACAGAAGTTGCACCAAACGTATTTGTTTCAATTAAGTCAGCACCGGCTTCCAGATATTCCTCATGAATACGCTGGATTAGCTCTGGACGTGTAAGTACAAGCATTTCATTACAACCATCCAGGTCTTCTCCGCCAAAATCTGCGCCTGTGAGATCTACTTGTTGAATCATGGTCCCCATTGCACCGTCGAGGATCAATATTCGTTGTTTTAATGCATCATGTAGGCTAAGCTTATCCAATATCGTCACCTCCGCAAAACGTTAAATCTTAGTTTAACAGAAACTAACTTAATGTGAAAGATCGGGTTTGATCAGTCCCCTGGCGGTTTTTATGAAGGTAGAATGAATTTGTGAATCGACAAAAATAGCGGAATCCGATATAATAGCGATTAAACCAAGTGGAAAAGAGGGAAAGAACATGGCTGAAATTGTAATCCGAAATACGAACGAACGTATCACTGGAGACGAAAATGTTCGAAATTTCTTAAACAAATATGAAGTACTATTTGAAAAATGGGACGCGTCCAAATTAAAAACTGATCTGCAAAACAACTTTGGACTCACCGATGAACAAAAAGAAGAAGTACTAAACACATTTGACTATGAAATCAGAGACTTGGCTGCACGTCGCGGGTACCAAATCTGGGATGTAATCACGCTGTCTGAACAAACACCAGATATTGAAGAGAAGCTTGCTAAATTTGAAGAGATTCATACTCATGCTGAAGATGAAATCCGCGCAATTGTAGCCGGCAAAGGAATCTTTGTCATCAAAGCTACAGATGATGTAGGTTACTTTAATGTAGAATTGTCTCCTGGAGACGTTATCTCGGTACCTGAGAACACCCCACACTTCTTCACTTTGATGGAGAACAAACAAATCATTGCCGTGCGTCTATTTATTGAAAAAGATGGCTGGATCGCAGATCCTTACCCAGATCCAACGTTTATCAAACAAGCCTAATAAGCAAATTCTATTATTTGCTCAACAAACCCCTGTTCAATTCGAACAGGGGTTTCTGCATATTCAGATAGTATACAACATTAGATGTTCTATATAAAATAATGTGGATATTTTGCCTTCATCTTCTCTTGTTCAACAACAACTAGTCTGAGATGAGCTTCCATAACCTCAACAGCTCGCTCGGTTTCACGTTCCGTGATAAGTCGGTATATTTCTTTATGTTGTGAAATAATAACCTCTGCATCGGAATCTTCAGACAAGCGTAATAAACGAAGGCGATTAAAGGGAATATTGAGCTGCTGTAGCATTTTCCAACTTCTCATTTTTCCTGTGCCTTGAAACAATATCTGATGAAACTCTTCATCCAGTTCAAAAAGCCGATAGAAATTATTTTTCCCTATACATACTTCCTGCATTGCAATATTGGTTTCAAGTCTGAATCTGAATTCTTCCGGAAAAGAAGCACAAGCCAGAGTGACAATTTCCTTCTCCATCTTCTCTCTCATAAACCGGCCTTCTTCAACATGCTCCAGATTAATATGGGAGACAATAGTTCCACTCTGTGGAATGATATCCAGTAATTCTTCCTCGGCAAGCTTCATGAAAGCTTCACGTACTGGCGTTCTGCTTACTTGCAACTCATCCGCAATTTCCTTCTCGGAAATCTTGGTACCAGGCTCAAGTTCAAGGTGCAGAATTCGTTCCTTTATCAGATTGTATGAATAAGCCCGGGTCGAACCTCTAATCTTTTGATTAAGTGACATTCCTTAACCTCTTCCTCTCAGCCATATTCATCCATCTTAGCACAATTTGCCGTTCCACTTAAATTCCATAAATGAAACGGCAATGGGCAAATTTCAGTTTATATCTATTGTTGCTTGTTTTCTTTGTACTTCTTATATGTGTCATTGGAAAGCTGCATATACTGAGGCAAGCCTTGGCTCTCCAGCTCTTTTACAAATGCATCAAACTCAGAAAGTTTGCGTTCTCCCAAAATGAATTTAAGCGTATTTTGATCCGAGAAATCCTTAAGCGGTGTGCTAAGCAGTGTCACCTGTTCACGATCGATATCCGAGTAAGGAATTGGAGGCTCCGCAGGAACCACTTCTTTGATATCTTTCATGTCTTGCTGGAATTTCAGTTCTTCCTCACTAAACATGGAGTGCAACAAATCTGTCGTTCCTCCATAGGCAAACACACCACCGGAGAATCCATAATCGATGCGCAAGTCCTTCGTGCCTTTTGGATTCAATCCGTTATAGTTCACATCTTCGGCCAACTTACGAACGCCATCCTGTTTGGTGAAGGTTTCACCTTCTACACCCCATTTGGCAAATTCTTGACCTTCATCACTATAGTATAACCAGTCAATAAATTGCATGGTTGCTTTGAAATTCTCATTGTCTTTAATTTTGCCGGATATCATGACACCGTTTTCAAGTCTGGAGCCGGACATCAATTGACCTTTTGGACCACCAGGAACTGTAATTTTAGCGATGGAGAAATTTCCTTCTCCCAACGTTTTGTTCATGTCATTTCGATGAAGCACTACCGTTTGCGAGTTACCATTAATAATGAAGGATTTTCCAGAAACAAATTTTTGAATAGCCTGGTCATCGTCCTGGGTGAAGCTTTCCTTATCTAAGAGTCCCTCCGATACTAGCTTGTTAAAGTAAGTTAACATTTCCTTGTATTCTGGCGTAGTCGAAGTGTATACAAATTCATCCTTATCTTCTTTATACGTTAAACCATTACCAAATCCCCACCCAGCTTTCGTTCCAAAACTGGTAGCAGCAATATTCAAGGTACTGTTAAATTGGAAACGATCTGAGAACGGAACGGAATCTGGATAGATTTCTTTCAGCTTTTTGGCGGCATCATACAATTCGTCCCATGTTTTTGGAATGGCAATGTTATTTTTCTCAAAAATATCAGTTCTCACAATAAGGGTATAGTCCGGCCAAACCTCTTCATGTAAACCTGGGAGTACATAATATTTCCCATCTTCTTGTCGAAGACCCTCAAGTTCATCCTGAAGTCCCCATTTCTCAACCTTATCTTTGAAATTGGGCATCAAATCAACATAGTCACTCACTGGCAAAATCGCACCAGAGGATACAAAAGCAGATTCTTCACCCGGATAAGTTTTCGGAATAACCAGAGGGGCATCTCCAGAGCTGATCAGAAGGGATCTTTTCTGGGGATAGTCACTCATCGGAACGATGGTAGGCTCCAGCGTGACTCCTGTTCTTTCCGTGATTTTTTGGAACAGGAGCCAATCCTTTTTGTACGGGTATGCTGGCTGGTCGCTGTACAGAATAGATAGATTAAATGGTTCAGCCGCTTTGAAGGTCTCTCCTACACCATAGGATTCCATGGCCCCCTTGGATTCTGGTTCAACTTTCTCTCCACCAGCACCGTTGCTACATGCTGCCAGAACGACACTCATCATTGTTGCCAATACCATCTTGCCTACAAGCTTACGTGGTCTATGTTTCATTCAATTCTCCCCCTGCATGTGGTTTAGATTGGCCTTACAATCAAGATGTTGAACTATATCGGGTTAGGATTACTGTTTAACAGATCCCAACATGATACCGGTTACAAAGTATCTTTGAACAAATGGATAAATCGTTAAAATAGGCAAAATGGTGAGTACCATCGTGACCGATTTGATATTTGCAGAAATTTGAGTCAAATTATCCGCTGAAGCACCAGCCGAAGCACCTCCCGTTGCACCTGCAATCATGTTGCGCAAGTAGATCGTAACGGGAAACAGTTCCTTTTTGTCGAGATACAGGAAGGCAGGAAACCAGGAGTTCCAGTGTCCCACAGCGTAAAACAGAACCATCGTTGCCATGACAGCTTTACTCAGCGGTAGAATGATCCGTAACAAAATGCCATACGTATTCAAACCGTCAATAGCTGCCGCTTCCTCAAGCTCCTCAGGCATGTTTTCGAAAAATGATTTCATAATTAACATGTTATAAATGCTGATTGCCCCAGGCACAACCAGTGCCCACATCGTGTTATTGAAGCCCAGAGAGTTAATCAGGACATAGTTAGGAATCAAGCCGCCACTGAAAAACATCGTGAACACGGCGAACATCGTCAAAAATTTTCGTCCCATCAATCTTTTCTTGGATAGGGCATAAGCGAAGATGGTCGTCATGAACATGGAAATCAAAGTACCTACAACGGTATATATAATTGTGTTTTTATAGTTGGTCCAGAACATGCTGTCGCGAGAGATGGTCTTGTAGGTTTCTACATTAAATCCTCTTGGGATAATGCTTACCTTGCCTGAATTGATATAAGCCTCGCTACTGAAAGATTGGGCCACGACATTCAGAAACGGATAGAGCGTGATGAATACCACAAGCAGCAAAAAGATAGCATTGAAAACTTTAAATACTTTGTATGATTTTGATTCCAGCATATTGCTCCTCCTTTACCACAAGCTTCGTTGTGTCAGTCTGCGTGAAATGGCATTAACCGAGAATACCAGGATCAGTCCAATAATGGATTCGAACAAACCAATGGCGGTAGCATAGCTGAAATTGCTCGACTGCAAACCTACCCGGTACAGATAAGTAGAAATCACGTCAGATGTCTCGTAGATAAGCGGATTGTAAAGGAGCAAGATTTTCTCAAATCCAACCGCGAGGAAATTACCCATATTCAAAATCAGCAATGTAACGATCGTTGGCAAAATGCCCGGTATGGTTATATGGAGGGTTTGCTTCCAACGGTTCGCACCATCGATCCGCGCAGCCTCATACAAAGAATCATCAATTGTTGTCAATGCAGCTAAATATAGAATGGCTCCCCACCCCATACCTTGCCAAACCTCAGAGGTGATATAGATTGTTCTGAACCATTCCGCACGCTGCATGAAAGGAATGCTGTCACCAGTAAAGAATGAAACCATTCCATTAATGGAGCCATTAACTGCCGTTAATTGCAGAATCATTCCGGCAACGATGACGATGGACAAGAAGTGCGGAAGATAAGATGCGGTCTGCACAAACTTTTTGAAACGTTTGCTTTTCACCTCATTCAGCAGCAATGCAAAAATAATCGGAACTGGGAAGGTGAAAAGTAACGCAAGTCCACCAAGCATAAGTGTGTTCCCAAATACTTTCCAAAAGGTTGGGTCTTGAATGAACATCTGAAAATACCTGAATCCAACCCATGTCTCTCCAAAAATACTGCCTCCCGGTACAAATCGTCTAAATGCGATTACATTACCGAGCATGGGCCCATATTTGAAAATAATAAGATAGATAATTGGAAGAATTAACAGTGAGTACAGCTGCCAATCTTTGCGAAGCAGAGCTGTAACAGTTCTTAACCTGCTTTCTTTACGTAAAGATGTCATCGTTAGCGTGGTTTTAGAGGTTTCCGACTCCATATGTTATTTCACTCCGATCCTAAGCTTGATAAAATAAAAGCGTTTTCGATCAATTCTTATCATCTCTTCTTTTTGTAGAAGACAAGTAATCAGATGAACTTCACCCCCACCAGTAGAATAAAACAAATAATGTAAGCGATATCAATTATGGAGATCACTAGAGACACATATTGGTTAAGATGCTTATCCTCATTTTCTTACTAACCACTTCATGTTGTATTTCCAGAACTAAATGGTTACTTCGATTATGTAAAGCGCTTACAAAAAATGTGAAAATTATAGCGAATAACTCCCGCTTCCACTTCATTCAAGTAAGTCAACAGATATTCGCTACATTCATTCGCATACTAGTCATACTAGTATGTTAGTTATATTCTAAATCAGCAGTTCTATAATTTCAATAACTTTTAATAAAAAATTCATCTTTTGTTATTACGATATAGTTCAAGCTGTCCCAACACAAAAAAACATTGTTAGGTTTTATGGATAAAATACATCTCATAAAACCTAACAATGTTTGTGTAGTACACTAAAAATACGATTTATGATGCACTCATTGAGAATTCAGCAATGATTCGTTCCAATTCGGATAAATGCTTGATTTGATGGTCAGGCACATACGATTCGGTATTCTCTTTATTCTCACGGTTAATCCAAACAGACTGAATACCTGCAGACAATGCTCCACGAATATCAGTCGTAAGCTTATCTCCAACCATCATACTCTCCTCAGGTTGCACTCCCAGCTTACTCAATGCGTGCTCGAAGATCGAAGGATCAGGTTTGCCTTTACCGAACGAACCCGAGATAATAATTTCGTCAAAAAAAGGAGCCAATTCAGGAACGCCGTCAAGCTTCTCTTGTTGTAAAGCAGGACAGCCGTTGGTTAAAAGCAAAAGCTTGAACTTCCCTTGTAGATGACTCAACGTTTCCATCGTTTCTTCATAGACATGGGGTCTTGATCTCCGCTCCGCCCCAAATTGTAAGGCGAGTTGTTCCGCCAGATCTTCACGATCAACACCCAACTTTAACAAGCCACGACGCCATGACTCTTTACGATATGCGGGTGCAAGCTGCTCCAACTGGCGAAACTCCGGCTGATCCCCACCCGTGAAGTTAGCCCAAAGACCTTCAAACGGGTTAATCCCAATCATTTTGGTAAACGAAAAAGTTTCATAAGACTCATACAGATTACGTGCCTCATTACGAACAGCTTCTTCAAGGTCTTCGGGTTTAACGCCCGTCTCTTGAGCTGCGATCAAGCAAGTCTCATGAAAGGCCTCTCGAACACTGCGCTCATCCCACAGTAAAGTATCATCTAGGTCGAACAAAATCGCTTTTAACGCCATTTCGGTCATCTTCCCCTTTATGCAAAATTACTTTTTCTCGTATGTTTCCACAGTGATCTGATGTGCTTTGGCGAATTTCAGAAGACGTTCAGTAATTGCATCAGTATCATAACGATTCAGTAGTTTGGTAAATACCCATCTCTTACCTCGTGCATTATGCTCAATCACAACCGTACCTGGCTCAATTCTGAATTTCACGATATCGTCGACTCCAATTGAACGCTCACGGTTCCCTTTTGTCGTCAAAATCCGGTTACTTCCTATTTTGACATAAGGACGACGGAGCATGAAGATGACTGCCAAAAATACATACAGCAACAAGGTCACCCAGTCCCAAGTGGTCATCGGAGCTTTGACAAGAAATGTACTCATAAAGAGGTACAGGAATGCTAGTCCGATCAGAAAAATAGGAAACAGAAGACTGCGTCCTTTAAATACGTCCTCACCTGGTGTGCCAGAAACCGGTTTACCGCTTTTTTTACGTTGCTGATTCAACTGCTTAGAATTTTTTCGAACCGTTCTCTCGAACGAACGCGACATGAGAATCCCCCTTAGATGTTCTTTGTATCGGCTTACATAACTGCAAACCAACATTTCCCCCTATAATTTGCAACCTCTAGATAACAGGAAAAAACCTAAATATCATAATGATATCATTAGGTTTCCTTAATGTTTGAGTTTGCCTTGGTGGCCTTGATCGTTCTCATCATCTACAATTTCAATCGTATCCAGTTGTTGTCTGAAATTGCTTCGAATGTTATTCAAATAGATTTCTCTAAGTTTGGCACGTTCAGCGAGCTCTTCCTCTGTCAATCCAGTGGATTTTTGCTTACGGGCCAATTCATTAATACGTGCTACCAGACTATCTATATCCAAGCTTGTCCCCTCCAAAAATACAAAGTCATATTAACTTTGACATGTTAAGGGCAGCTTGTCAAGCTGACACGCATTAGCGCGTGTGGATATGCAGCTTTAATCTGTGAATTGAGGCAGTATTAAGACTTGCCCCACCTGTATTGAAGTTGAATGAAGTTGATTCACTTTCTTGATTGCTTCTATATATACACGTGTATCCATTGTTTCAGGTTTGTGATCCAATGATATACTCCATAGCGTATCTCCTTGTGAAACTGCCATCTTCCCCCCAGGCAACAGATCGTTCTCATTGCCAGCGAACACAGTCAATACTGTACTGCATCCAACCAGTATAATTAAGCTTACGATTATTAATTTCAAGACCCAAGTTGGGACATTACCTTTTGCAAAAACCTTTTTAAAATTCCTTATGTTAGTTTCAACCACTTCTGAATGCACCGGTTCGTAAATACTTTGATAAGTAGAATATCTCATTAAATATCGACCTCCAAACGTTTGTTCCTATCCTGTTGAAATTAATATAACACGAACACATGTTTTGTACAATAACTTTTTAGAACAATTGTTCGCTTTTTTTTGTTGATACTACATTCTATTATCTTTCTTCTATTGTATTGGAATTGTCATTTGCAGTATTTGATTAGACCAAAAGAAAATTTTCATCTTAATTTGCAAAAAAACATTGATTTTATGGCATTTTATTTAGAACTTATGTTTGTACGAACGGAGGTTCTATGTTATAATTTTCCCAAACGTTACTAAAATGGGGTTGATACGGTATGTCGAAGATATCCAGCAGGCAACAGGCTATTCTGGAGTTTATACGCAATGAAGTCCGGTTGAAGGGGTATCCTCCTTCCGTACGTGAAATTGGTGAAGCCGTTGGGTTGGCTTCCAGCTCTACAGTACATGGACATCTGGATCGTTTGGAGAAGAAAGGTCTGATTAGACGTGACCCAACCAAACCAAGAGCCATTGAACTTCTCAGCCAGGAAGAGTCAGAGCATTCACATCAGTTTGCTCACAGCGTTGCTCGCATTCCTGTCGTGGGTAAAGTTACTGCAGGGGTTCCAATCACAGCAACAGAAAATATCGAAGATTACTTCCCTCTTCCTACGCATTATGTAGGCGAACAGAAAGTATTTATGCTTTCGGTCGTGGGAGACAGTATGGTTGAAGCAGGCATTGTTAACGGAGACTATGTTATCGTACGTCAGCAGCAAACTGCAGATAACGGCGATATCGTAGTAGCCATGACTGAAGACGATGAAGCAACGGTTAAAACGTTCTACAAAGAGAAAGATCATATTCGTCTTCAACCGGAAAACTCGACTTTTGAACCGTTGCGTTTGAAACACGTTAGCATCCTGGGCAAAGTCATTGGCCTTTTCCGTGATATTCATTAATATGTATTGAAGTTGTACAGAGCTCTCACAATAAGATACATAAAGAGGTTGTCCCGTTCAACGGGACAACCTCTTTTTTCTTATACAACTTATATTGTTCTACGTTAGTAGATTATTCGCTGCGTTTAAGAATGCTTTTATGATGAGAAAACACATCAAAACTCTGTTGACCATGGTAGGAACCCATTCCACTTTCTCCTACGCCGCCAAACGGAAGATAATGTGATGTCATATGAGACAATGTATCATTAATGCAACCACCACCAAAAGATACTTGATTCAGAACCTGATTCTGCAGATCCTCATCCTGAGTGAAGAGATATAATGCCAGTGGTTTTGGACGGCGAACAATCTCATCTAGCATGGGATTGAGGTCGGTATACTTAAATACAGGAAGAACTGGACCAAAGATCTCTTCTTGCATCACTGGGGATTTCCAATCCACTTCCCCCAGTACTGTTGGTTCAATGAGCAGCTGATCACGTTCAGAACGTCCACCGATCATTGCTTTGCCATCTTGGAGTAACACCGATAAACGATCAAAGTTACGTGCGTTGACAATGTGCGGGAAATCAGCATTTCTCATCACATCGTCTCCAAATTTATCCTGAATTTCTGCACCGATCAATTCCAATAATTTGTCATGTACTTCCTCGTGCACAAGCAAATAGTCTGGAGCGACACAGGTTTGCCCAGCATTCAGGAATTTACCGCGCACAATGCGCTGAGCTGCCAGCTTCAAATCTGCATCCTGGTGGACAATGACCGGACTCTTACCACCTAGTTCTAACGTAACTGGAGTCAAATGCTCAGCAGCTGCCTTCATAACAATGCGGCCAACACCTGTACTGCCTGTAAAGAAAATATCATCAAACTTTTCTTTCAACAATGCCGTACTCGTCTCGACTTCCCCTTCCATAACTGCCAGGTACTCACTAGGAAATATCTCATGAATCAAATCATAAGTCAGACGTGACACGGCTGGGGTTAATTCAGACGGCTTAATAATGGCACAGTTACCCGCAGCAATGGCTCCAATTAGAGGGCCGAAAGCCAGTTGGAACGGATAGTTCCATGGTGCAATAATAAGAGCAACTCCATAAGGTTCAGGATAAATAAAGCTTGTTCCATCAGGTATAGCAGAATTTGTAGGCACAGGTTTTGGTGTAGCCCATTCCTCCAAATGTTCCAATGCAAAATCTAGTTCACCCAACACGATCCGAATCTCAGAGCCATAAGCCTCTGCTTCAGATTTATTTAGATCCGCACGAAGTGCGTCAAGAATACGTTGTTGATATTTCTCAATTCCCTGTCTTAATTGCTGAAGAGCACGAATACGGTACTCAATAGACTTAGTCTGACCTGTATAAAAAAATGTCCGCTGTTCGGCAACCAGTTGCTTCTCTTGTTCCATATTAACATCTCCAATTAATTGTCCAAAATTTAATTTCTAAAAACATAAATGAATTATAACGCAATTATATGAAACTATCAACATATAGATACTGTAAAAACAGAGCAAACAATTAAAACGCACTCTCGCTTCAACGATATGATCATAATTTAATTAACCATTCTATTTCTTATTGACTACATTAAAACCTCAATGCTAAGATGCCAAGATCTACACTACGAATACCTTTCCCTTTACCTTTTTTGTTTCGGTCCCTGATCTACTACAACGTGAGATAGTAATCGTTCTCGATAGCGCACACGGTTTCTGCCTATGTTATTTCTTCCTGAATTTTCTCTTCATTAAATACACTTGATATATACTTGGAATCAGGATACTTACTGCATATGTTTACGAGAATAGGATTGACAAAAAAAGAGGTCATTGCTACAATGGCCCTCATATCTTAAGGAAGGATGATTCAGATGATTCGTCGTCTAAAAAAACTAAAGAATGTGGCTACCGCATCACGCTTCTAAGTTACTCAGAAATATAACTTAGAAGCGAGGAATTTAAAATGAATATAAACCACTTTAATCACTGGTCCGAAATTAAGTATTTAAAGGACATTGTAACCAATCCATTAATTGATGTTGGCGATTACTCCTATTACTCTGGTTATTACGATAACCATTCATCTTTTGAAGATGGATGCGTGAGATATTTATGGGGAGATGAAAAATCGAGGAGCTTATTCAACCCGATTGAGGAATTTGGTTGGCAAATAGATCGATTAATTATTGGTAATTATGTATGTATCGCAGCCGGTGTCGTTATTCTTATGGGAGGAAATAACAATCACCATGCGGAGTGGATCACGGTTTATCCGTTCGCTAATCAAATTAGCCGTTCATTCTCACCCAAGGGAGATACCATTATAGAAAGCGATGCATGGATCGGCATGAATGCCATGATTATGCCTGGTGTTACCATTGGTGAAGGTGCGATTGTTGCAGCAGGCTCAGTTGTAACAAAAGATGTCTCCCCTTACACGATAGTTGGTGGAAATCCTGCAAAAGAGGTAAAGAAGCGTTTCTCAGAAGAAGAAATCATGAAGTTAAAAGAAATGCGCTGGTTTGATTGGAAAAGAGAATCAATTGAAGCAGTCACTCACTTGCTTTCGAGCTCTTCAATTAACAAGTTATATGAGCATTATTTATTAGAAATTAAGGACTGAGCTCCTATAGACATAAAGCTAGGTAGAATAATATTCTACCTAGCTTTTTTTATATCTCCTTGCCCACAGAAAAGAAAAACCCCTCAGCGCTAGAGCGCCAAGGGATTCAGCTATTAGTACAACGTGATATATTGATCGCGTTCCCATTGTGTGGACTTGTGTACGGTTTATGTACGATCCCTTCATATTTATTGTTTCTTTCAATATATATGCGCTATATACGACAATTAACAGGAACTAACGTTCGTATATAATCATAGCTTTTCACGACTTGGGGGATGTTTGGGGGACGAGTTGGGGGACGTCCCCTAAACTTCAAATTAACCGTTAGTACAGCTCCGATGGATCGCAAATCATATGTCCGAAACAACCCTATATAATAGAAGGAAAAAACTGAGCTCCTTGAGTAATCCCTTGGAGCTCTATCAATTATCGGCTTGCCCCGTCTCCTTTGTAGTCCTTCTTGCACCAAGTATGCTTCGCGGTGTTCTGGGTAACGAAAAAATATTCATTCACTTTTACATATTTAATTGAATATGTAGGATTTATTGTTTAGACAACATTTGTTAATTTTTGTAATATTAATTCTTTATTAACCCTGAGGAGGAAATAAGAACCAATTAAAAGAAAGATCAATCTACTATTAATTTTCACGCTTATTTTGTCTGTGTTTATCCCTTTATCTTCTGTAAGTGCTTATACGGGTGGCTATGCTAATGGCAAAGATTCCACAATTATGATTCCTGATATCTACTTTATTACAAAGCCACATGACTCTAAAGTTGTAACAACATTAATTACCGATAATAATGAAACGACAGGAGCTTTACTTCCTAAAAATAAAATGGTAATGATTGATTTAGGAACAGATAGAACAATTGATTCCTTTAAAATTAACAGCGATTTAAAAAATATGAGAATTAACTTTTACGATAGATCGACTGGTTATTTAAGTGAGTTCACCCTAAAAGGTGGGACTGGAACACTCGAACCACTACCCAACGGAAAAGTTATAAGTAAAGTAAGATACATTACTTTGTACACAATGTCTGGAGAAGACATTAATATTAACGAACTTGACTTCTTCTATAGTAAGGATCCGAATACATCACCTGACCCTACTGATCCGGTTGATCCAGTAGATCCAGTAGATCCAGCTGCAGATCGTGCCATTCTAGTTGTAACGATGACAACAGGCCTTGAAAAAGAGTTTGATCTCCCAATGAGTGATGTAAATGCATTCCTCAACTGGTACGATGCTCGTGATGCAGGCGCTGGCCCGGCCAAGTTCGCCATAAACAAATATGGCAACAACAAAGCGTACAGATTACGTGATATTCGATAAGATTTTGACATTTGAAGTAAGTGAATACACGACCAACTAATTACACGACTCTGTGCTTATTGCACGGAGTCTTTTCTTTAAAGAAATATATGGAAATAACCAAATAGGTCTGATAGACTATTCTGGATTGATTACAAAACTGGAGGACATATGAAAGAAAAAGTTGAGTATATTGTTGTAGTTTCTATGGCCGCTTGTGTTCTGTTGATTATTTTTGGATTCAGTTTAGTATTGTTTTTAAATATGTTTATTAATATTAAGAGAAGAATCAGTGGTGAAAATTCAAAATTGAGACCTTGTGTTTCTTGTGGACATTCCATCTCTAGATCTGCTCTTTTGTGTCCTAATTGCGGACATAGTTACGGAAAAGAGAGTAGTATTTATGATTCTATAATAGCTTGTTTTATATTAGGAGTATTTACGCTTGGAGCAGGAATAGGAGCATTAATAGAGTTTCTCCCTGATTTTATGGGGAGGAGGTAGAAATGAGTTTGATTGATTACATAGATGTAGGAAATGATTGGAAGACACGGATGCATTTTTATGATTGTTGAAATGACACCTCTTGCCATGATAACTGTGTCAGCAATGTTGGATATATTAAAAGATTTTTGACATCAAAAAGGAGCCTATAAATGGCTCCTATTTTTGTACCCGAAATTCATACTGTTCTCGAAAGTATCTCCCGCCCATGATTTTAATGGATACTGGACTATACTCTTCTACCTGTCCCCCATAGTCAATGATGTGTTCGTGATCACCTAGGACATGCCAGACAGAAACACGGACTTGCTGCGAAGAAATCCATATCTGTGGATAATATCTTATATGTATAATTCATCTCATCACCAAATCTACCAATTCGACAAAAGACATGTACTTCCTACACAAAATAACTTATAAACCACAAATTCCATAATAATATTTGTTCATCCAACATTTAACAACAATATCATTTACAAATATAACTTACATATGGTATATTTATCCATGGTTGGCCGACCTAATTATGTAAGAGGCTCTTCGACATCTTTAAGTTCAAATAACAACATAAAACAGAATCTACTTTATTGGTTCTAGTATATTTGGGAGGTTTGAATATGAAAAGATTAAGAAAATTCTCTATTTCTGTTATGGCAACCGCTTGTTTATTGGCATTTGGTTCAAGTTCTGCACTCGCTAAAACCGGTTGGGCTGATACCTTTGAGACAGCAGAAGTGATGTACTCAAGTGTTAATCAGAATTCTGGATTTAGCGCAACACAGTATTTAGATAGCATGAGTGATAATGATTATTATCTTGTAGACAACACAAATGGATCTTCTGTAATCTCATTTGGCGTTATTGCTACTCCGCCACCTAATTTCGATATTATTATGGGTGTAATTAAAATGGATGCAAGCGGTGCGATCCTGTCCATTCAAATGGATAACTGGAATGGGCCTGGATACGCTGAGGCAATTGGTATGAGTGCTAAACCTGGTGAGAAAGTTTACTTCAGAATTATGGATAACGGGATCAATAACTACAACCAACCTTATACAATTCAATTTACAAAACACAGCTAAATAATATTATAGTAGATGTTCGAATGGCTCCCCCGCTTAATTTGCAGGAGGGCCATTTTTATATGTAGTATTTTGTCGGCGAGATGAGAACAGAGATAAATTCAATTTGCGGATACCCCAGAGTCTGCACCAGCATTTGGTGGAGCGGGCCGCTGCGGAAGATGTGTCGTTAAATCAGTATTGCCTGTACAAATTGAGTAGATAAACCAAAAGAGCCCTGAAAACCATTGAAGGTTAACAGGGCTCTTTTGGTTATCAACAATATATATTCAGAGATCTAATTCTGTTTCTATTTTTTCGACCAAATCAATACCTAATTTTGTAGGGATAATGTTATCAACTCGTTATCTGATCTTCTGATTTCTCCACTGTCCAAAAGATACTCAAGTGCCAAACGTTTCTCAAGATGAAAACTGTCATATTCATTTTGAGTATAGAGTATTTATATTTCAGGGTAGTATTTGGTGAGAAATACGATAAGTAAATATCATTAAGTAGTAAACTCCTAAGCTGTTGCCGTTCTCCAAACTCCAATACGTAACCCAATTCTGTGTTATCAACTATATTTCTCAATAGATAGTACTTAGATATTGCCTGTGAGTCTTCCCAAATATGCTCTGGATCAAAGAACTCACTATAGACTTGGGCGTAATACTCTTTCATTACATACTTTTTTAAAAACCACTCAAGAAATTTTCTCTTCTGGATCGAATCTGATTCGTTAAGCTGGCTTTCAATATCATTAACACTGCACTGAATAGCAATTTTATCATAATCAAAATATACTTGTTAGACATTGCTCCCTCAGGGATTGGAAGATTTAATTCAATACATACCATCCATATTTGAAACATTACAATATTGATTTTTGGTATTATCCCCTCAAGGTAGACAGTGAAAAAAGAGGTCATGTTAAAATGAACTCAACACTGAAAACCGGAGGGGATTTTTGCTATGCCAGCTAAAAAAGGCCAAACCTTTAATCAATATAGTGAAGAAACGAAGTAAGAGGCTGTTCGTCTGAGATTGGAAGAAGGTTGGACATACAGTCGGATCATGGAGAAGTTTGGTATTAAGAGTGAGAGCCAGATTATTACCTGGGTACGGAAAAGCCAAAATGGAGAGAGTTTTGAGGATTACCCTGGACGTTGGACAAAGAAGCATTTTAGCAGTGCAGAAGAAGAAAATGCCTATCTGAAAGCGCAGGTAGAATATCTAAAAAAGCTCAATCCGAATTTGCACGGAGAGGGAAGCTGGATTTCGAAACCCGGTGCCAGTCCGTTCGAGAAATAAGCGAGTGGGCACCTGTGGTTTGGTTGTGTAAAATGGCTGAAATTTCTCGTGCAGGTTACTACAAATGGAAGAAGAATATCGTCCTCAGAGAGAAACGGGCAGATCGGGATGCGGATCTAAAAGCACATATTTTAGGCATTCACCGACTTCGTCCTTATTTTGGCTACAAACGTATGCGAACTGCGTTAGGAAAGGAAGGCCTCGTGGTGAATCACAAAAAGGTACGCCGCTTAATGAGAGAACTCCAGATTCGTTCCGTGATTCGCAAGAAACGTCCATTTGCTGGCCGGAAACCGTCCGTTCTGTTCCGTAATGTCTTAAATAGAGAATTCTCGGCGGCAGCTCCTCTGCAGAAGCTCGTGACGGATATTACGTATGTCCGGATGATTTTGCTTATCTCTCGGTTGTGATGGATCTATACAACAACGAGATTGTAGCTTGTGAACTCTCCGAGCGAAATGATTTAAACTCGTTATGGACACGGTGAAGAAACTGAAATGTGGACCTACCTTGCTCCATTCCGACCAGGGGTTCCAGTATACAACACAGAGCTATGCCAAGTTGCTTGAAGAGAAGAAGCTAACAGGAAGCCATTCTCGGCGTGGGAACTGCTATGACAATGCATGTATTGAGTCGTTCTTCTCCCACTTAAAGACGGAGAAGTTGTATTTGGAGAAGCCTTAGAATCTGGAGCAAGCAAGGAACCAAATTACAGAGTATATTTTGTTTT
This sequence comes from Paenibacillus marchantiae, assembly GCF_028771845.1. Lineage (NCBI taxonomy): Bacteria > Bacillati > Bacillota > Bacilli > Caryophanales > Paenibacillaceae > Paenibacillus > Paenibacillus marchantiae. The sequence continues at coordinate 5,441,825 of NZ_CP118270.1, forward strand.
ACAACAAGGAACGTTTCAAAAACAAACTCGGCGACCTCTCCCCGATTGAATTCAGGGAAAAAGTCGCCGCTTAATGGAATTTCTCTTTTTTATTGTCTACTTCACGGGACTATGACCAGTATCTATTAATTGCCTCTTCTTTTTTCTTTAATTTATCTCTTTTTGATATTATTAAATTATTTACCAGTTGACCCCCAATAGCACCAGTTAAAAGGGGTCCGAATACTGCAGAATATGAATTGAAGAAATTTGCTAAATCAGTTATCACAACCATCCTCCAAGTTTTCTCAATTCTTCTATGTAAATATTCAAATCATTAAATAAGGACTCGACCAGTTATGCCAGTAGAGTCCTTTTTACCGATTACTTCGGATGTATTAAATTCAATTTAAGTTGCGGACTCACGGGGAGGGGGACTATGCCTGCAGTATAACTGACTATCATAGCCCAAATTGTTTCGAGCATAACAGACCAATATGTTTTCATTTTAGAGATTCCTTTATTCATAGGCATCTCCCCCTTTTCAGTTAGTTTTATACTTGCGTATCTTACGATACTTAGAAGCATAACAACCAAAAGGGCTATGATTACTGCACACAAGACGGTTGGCAGTCCCGCTACACCAGAGACCATCGTCCCCGTCAATCTACAACTAATAGTCCCCGCTAGCTATTGTCAGTGGGGACACATGCCGATTCTTTCGGATTTTAATTCATAGTACCATAATTATCCTCTTTGATCAAAGTATTTCAACAACAACTGACCACGGTCCCAAGCTCCTCGCGTGCAACCGCTGCACCTGGACGCGTACCATCGAAGAAACCCTTCTCCGTTACTTCCTTCCAAGTTGTCTCAGCCCACTTACTTGGCACTTTAATGTCTCTTTCCTGAATCACCGGCTTGTCCGCCTTCGTTTTGGTCAGCCCCAAGTATGCAGAAATCCCTTGGACATGACCTTCAATAATCGCATCGATCACAGCGGCCTGCTTGAGTCGATCTGCGTCAGCTACCACATCGACAAACAGGTTTTCTGTCAGAACTGCCGGCATATTGGATTCACGAACCATGTGAAGTTTCTTCGCCTTCTGTCCACGATCTGTGCCGCCTAGCTTGCTCATGATAGCCTTGTGCAAAGCTTCCTGCAGTTTGATGCTTCCCTGAGATGCTAACGTGTAACGGAACGTCTCAAAGCCACCCTTTCCACCGCCAGCATTACAGTGAATGGATACCAGGATGTCAGCACCTGCAGCGTTCGCCTTGTTCGTCCGCTCCTTCAGCTCCAGGAATACATCTGTGGATCTCGACAAAATCACCTGTACATCCTGCTGCTCCCAGGCAGGCCTTGATACCAAGCGACACTTTCAGCGCGATATCCTTTTCAAGAAGTCCGTTAGCCACTGCTCCCGGATCCTTGCCCCCATGACCTGCATCAATCCAAACTTTAAACATTTTCCTCAACCCCTTTCTTAGTCTGTTTAATAAGCTGATTGCCAAACACCGCCACGGCGCCAACCAGAATGCCCTGTACTACGCTATCAACCGCCAGCCCGAGCATTAGGATTGAAAACAAAATTGCAACGCCAGTAACGATGTAAATAATAGTTCAGTCCGGTATCCGTGGAGTCTTCTTCAGCACATACCCGATCACCCAGCAGGCCGCCCATACGATCAGCAGCCTGCCATCAATTAAACCTTGAATAATGTCCCATTCCTCACTACATCCCCCCCTAACTTGATTCCGGCCCAAACAGCCGCAATAAGAAGACCAGTTATTACAGTTAATACTGCACCGTACACCGTACGTTTCAACCATATTTGATCCGCGTCATGCTTATCTAATCGTGACAATGCATCCGCTGCATTACGCTTGGCGTCATGAGCAACGTCAGCGACCTTCTTCAGCTCCGCTTCGACCTCAACAATACGAATGGCCATCTGCTGTGCCGTCTGCAGTGCTTCTTTGGAAATTTCTCTGACCTATGCCAATCCTGGAGCCAAAGCAGCCAAAGGTTTCAATGCTTCCTCAATCTGGGCCAGTTGGACCTTCAAATCCACAATCGTATTCACATCCTGCACCTGCATGTCATTCACACCTCCTGGTATGGCTTCCATACGCCAATCCCCCGTCTCTATCTGAATATGGAAAAGCCCCCTGACCACTCCAGAGGGCTTGTATAGTACATATTGCTAAGTGAGTTTAATCCTGAATTAACTCCTGTCTCCCCTGATCCTCTAGGTACTGATACTATTCTCTCTTCTTGAAGGTCTGGTTTCTTTCAGATATTACATACCTATATGTGAACGCACCCTCTATGGTTCGTTATCCCATATAAGCACCCATTACAACGCACCTCCCATAATCAAGCTATCCATAGCCTTTTTGATGATGAGCTGCCACTCATCTAATTTCGTCAGCAATAGGGACTTAACTGTTTGTTAGGAGTTCATTTTCACCAGGGGTTTCCTGGGTCGGTGAATTTGTGATGATCAGCACCATTGCCTGGTCCTTTGCTGGCACGTGCTTGATTAAAATCAATGCTGTGTCCTCCTTTATACTTGAGTCATGTAGGTGTCCGGGAAGTTGATCAGGGAGCGACTTAGGTATGAGTTTGTGCCTGAAACCACTGCAGTGTGTATCAGTTTTAACGTGTTCATGTCCTGACCCGCTTGCATGTTAGTCCACCCGCTGTTTCGAATGGTTCTATCGGTTTGGGTGTAATAGGAATACCGATAACGGCGGTTCGCTGGTTCAATCACTAAGGTCAAAATATAAGTCAGAACGGACTGACCAGAACCTGACGAATACGCTTGACCTACGGAAACCGCGCTGTTAGCGGCATCCGCTATGGTAAGACCACTGAACGTTGTATTGTCCGATGATAGGGATGAGTTACCTGTCATTGCTTCTAAGACCATACCTGTGCTGGATGAAAAGATGGTTACTTTATTTGTGGGTATATCGGCTACCATGTTTTTGACAGATGCGCCATTGGTTGTACCGTTTACACCGATACTAGAAGCGAACTGTTGAAGTAGACCAGGAACCAGCGTTCCAGCGACACCAAATATATTAATACCTTTGAGGATATTCTCGGCGACCAGATCGGCGTCACCCATTACCGTGATGGCGCTACTGTAGTACCCGGCTGCTTTCGCTTGATTAGCAGTACCGGGCGTCACAGTTCCTCCTGCACCTCGGTTCGCCATTGTTCCAGTCAATCCATTTGCTGAAGTGTTACTAAATGTTGCTCCTGACAGCACTTGTGCCCCAGTAGCGTTCCCTGTTGCTCGGATTACTGTTTTAATCTTGGGTATGAGCTGCGCCCATGTTTCGGATGTGGATGCCGTTACTCCTATGGAGTTGAGAGCGGCAACCACTTCCGCTTTCCGCTCAACTCCAGATTGAAAAGCCAGTCCTACCGCTTTCTCAGTAGCAGCAACCTCTTCCCTATCGCCGTCTGTTTTGCTCGATAACTGGACCTGCCCTTTCTGAGTTAAGGACGCGTCTGGAATATCCATCTGGTTGACTAATTGGCGAAGCTCTTCTACATCTTCCCGCGTTGCAACACCCTCATCGATCTTCTCAAAGATCGCATTGATTCCTACACGGCTTACACTTTCATTCCCCAAAGGCAGGGGCAGTTTTAAACGATTTGTTTCAATTGGCATGATTAATTCCTCCATTTTGTTGTTATTAGGTCTATACGATTTAGTTCATAGGTTGTTAAATGGTCTGAAAAAGGGCATAAAAATAGCGCTCCGATTTCGGAACGCCTGTTACACGATATTGCCGTTTTGGTCCATGTCTTCAGCCTGCAAAGCCGCTGCCACTTGATCACGGCTGTCTGCTGGTACTTTCTCCAGCTTAATCAAGCCTTTATGGATCATCATCACGTATACAACTAACATTATCTCACCTCCCCTCATGAGTGCTACAGCCCAGCGGATCAGTAGACTTGCAAGCCTAACCTTCATCAGGCGACACCACACTCAGCACAAGCATGTGCAGCTCCATAAGTGCCAGTTGGTTCGCATTGCTTTCCTCGGCCAGTTGCTTGTTTAGTGCTTCCTATGCCGCAAGTCTACGTTCCAACTCAACGTAATCTGCCGGACGACTGGCATGGTCCGCTTCTTCCTTGAGCGCCTGATCCAGAACCGGCACGCCATCCTTTAAACGGTAATAGCCTGCGTTAATACCTACGGGCAAAAATGTATTCTCAAGCTCTGCTTCTGTATATCCCTCATGTTGATAGGTGATTACGTCACGGATAATGTCTCCATCAAGCTGAAAATAAAATTTCGTCATAAAATCGTTACCTCCATATCGTCATAATCTCTTTTGATTCTCCTCGGTTCCCGCTTTCCAGCGCATATCCTACGCCAGTCATATATTTTGCCAAGCCAGCAACTGCATTTGTACTTTTCCTGACGTAGTCGTAGTTACCGCTATACACGGTTAGGTACAGCACTCCCGGGTGCCTACAGCTAATAACTCTCCGTTACCAGTAGCAGACAAGCCGTTGCCAGTCCCGGGCAAGCCTATAATATCAGATTGTTTCACGAGTTCCTTGTTTACAAGTCGATACAGAATAACGTAAGGAGCATTAGCAATACCTGCAGCCAAATAAACGGTGTCATCGACGTTTATAAACTCTACACTATAAACTGTTGTACTCGGTACTGTGTAGGTCAAGTCAGCTTTAGTAAATACATCACCATTTCGACTATACAAAATCAAATTATTCGGAGCAGTGCTGCTGCTCCCTAGAGCTAAAATATTTCCGTCTCTGCTAAAGGCAACTGAATTACCTATGTATGATGGCAAAGTGGTGGGATTAGCTAATTTGGTAAATGTATCAGCTGTTCGCTTATAGATAGAAAGATAAGGTGATGAGAAATGAGTGACTGCCAAGTACGTTCCATCTGTGCTGAAAGCTAACGACCGACCTGAGGACGTCGGTAATGTCGCAGGATTGGCTAATTTGGTAAAAACGTCACCCGATCTCTTGTAGATAGTAACGAATGGCGACGCGGTATGAGCAACCACCAGATAATTTCCGTCTGGACTGAAAGTTGCGCTATTTGCACTCCCATTTGGCTTAACATCTGGATCGGGCAACTTGATTAAGGACTTACCTACACGTTTATATATAGAGAGATAGGGAGCTGTTTGGAAAGGACAAGCAAGATATTGACCACCAGGACTCCAAGACAGTTTATATACAGCATTCATCGGTCGCTCCGATATAGTTACATCTAGCTCAAACGTTTTCGACATATACACCGGGTCATTAGCCGCGATACTCTCCGCGTATGTCCGCGATACCTTCTGTTAGCCGTTAATCACCGTAGACGTTTCGATGGTTTCAATGCCATCTGCGAGATGCTGGAATGAATGCGGGGAAGTCCCTGCTACCGTTCCCCTTTTGACGATGACGGCGGTTTTGACAAGCTCTTTCCCCTCATCGACATGTGTAAAAACCTCGTTGAGCGCATCAACCAGTTTGTCCTTTTCCGTTGTCTGTAGTTCGGCAAGATTTGTTCGAGAACGGCTTGGTCATGGAAGTGTGCAAATCACCTCTGATATATATGCTCACATCTCCAAAAAGTTAGAGCAACGCAATATTGAGAAGTATGAACAGTATATCGCCAACATTCTTGGTTCGAAAAATCAAAATGGGGGACGTTTGGGGGACACTCCTCAATAGAAGTATAATCCCCATTCAAACGTCCCCCATTTAAATCCTCAAAAAACCCCAAAGGTATAAGGTTTATTCAATTAGTACAACGTGATATATTGATCGCGTTCCCATTGGTGGACTTGTGTACGATACATATCCCACTCAATTTCTTTCAGCTCATAGAAGTGAGCCAGGGCGTGGTCGCCGAGAGCATCACAGATGACTTCGCTGCGGATCAATTCGTTCAATGCTTCTTTCAGGTCAGCCGGCAAGCTTGGAATGCCTTCTTCCACGCGCTCTTCTTCTGACATGATGTAGATGTTACGGTCAATCGGAGCTGGCAAGGACAGCTCACGTTTGATTCCATCCAAACCTGCTTTCAGCAAAACAGCCAAGGCAAGGTAAGGGTTCGCAGCCGGATCCGGGTTACGTACTTCAACACGTGTGCTCAGACCACGGGAAGCTGGAATACGGATCATTGGACTACGGTTACTAGCAGACCAAGCTACATAACAAGGTGCTTCGTAACCTGGTACAAGACGTTTGTATGAGTTCACAGTTGGGTTCGTAATTGCAGCAAACGCACGCGCATGCTTCAAAGTTCCAGCCATGAAGTGACGTGCAGTTTTGCTCAGACCCAGCTCGTCCGACTCGTCTACGAATGCGTTCACTTTGCCTTGGAACAAGGATTGGTTACAGTGCATACCGGAACCGTTCATACCAAACAGCGGTTTCGGCATAAAGGTAGCATGTAGACCATGCTGACGTGCAATCGTTTTAACAACGAGTTTGAACGTTTGGATCTGGTCTGCTGCTTTTAGAGCATCAGCATATTTAAAGTCGATCTCATGCTGACCTGGAGCTACCTCATGGTGGGAAGCTTCGATCTCAAAGCCCATTTCTTCAAGTGTGATAACGATGTCACGACGACAGTTTTCACCAAGATCCGTAGGCGCTAGGTCGAAATATCCACCTTGGTCATTCAGTTCGTTAGTCGGGTTTCCTTTTTCGTCTGTTTTGAACAAGAAGAACTCTGGTTCAGGACCGACGTTGAAGGAAGTGAATCCCATTTCTTCGGCTTCTTTCAGGTTTCGTTTCAAGATGCCACGCGGATCTCCTGGAAACGGATTACCATCCGGAAGATATACGTCGCAAATCAGTCGAGCAACACGGTTCTCGGCTACCCAAGGGAAAATCAGCCAAGAATCGAGATCCGGATAGAGGTACATGTCGGACTCTTCAATACGCACATAACCTTCAATGGAAGATCCATCAAACATCATTTTATTGTCCAGAGCCTTAGTAAGCTGGCTCACAGGGATCTCAACGTTTTTGATTGCTCCAAGCAAATCGGTAAATTGCAAACGAATGAATCGTACATTTTCTTCTTTTGAGATACGTAGTATGTCTTCTTTAGTAAAACTCACGATACCCTCTCCCTTTCTTCTCTGCGTATTTGGCTTGCCTGTTATATTTGTACATTAGAATATTGCATGGGTCAAGGAGTCCTCCTACCCAAAAGCAGGATTTCCCCTGACTTACGAGGTTATACGAACTTATTTTTTATTAAAGAAACGGGAAAGCTCTCCCTGGATGAGAGATACTTGTCCAGGTCTCTTACCTGACACCAGTTGTTGTTTAAGCAGACGGTGTAGTTGGGAGTCCGATAGTTCTCTACGTTTCACTTCCGTATCGGCTGTAATAACAGTCGCTTCTTCTGACTCTTTAGATACAGGATTCATCACTTGTTTAATGCCTGCAATGTTAACTCCTTTTTCAATCAGAGCCTTGATTTCCAGCAATCGTTCTACGTCATTGAAAGAGAACAAACGCTGATTACCTGACGTTCTCGCAGGAACAATCAAACTGTGCTGCTCATAATAACGAATCTGACGCGCGGACAGATCCGTAAGTTTCATTACAATACCTATCGGGAATAAGGCCATATTTCTGCGAATTTCGTCACCCATCATTCATCAACCTTCCAGTCATCTATTCTTCACTCTATTGTACATTTAGTTATTACTAAGTGTCAATGATGTGTTAGATAAACTCACAATAATTTGCGTTCTTTCATGGTCTGTAATGACATCAAAACGCCATATTTAACATGAGAGTACGTTAAACCGCCCTGCATATAGCCAATAAAAGGCTCACGGATAGGCGCATCTGCCGACAATTCAAGGCTCCCACCCTGTATAAACGTACCTGCCGCCATGATGACAGGGTGCTCGTAACCCGGCATGTCCCAAGGTTCAGGAACTACATGGCTATCTACTGCAGCAGCCCGCTGTATCCCTTGTACAAAGGCAATTAAATGCTCGGCCGAACTGAATTGAACAGCCTGAATCAGATCTGTACGCATCTCGTTCCATGCCGGTTTGGTTACAAATCCGGATGCAGCAAACATCGCCGCAGCGAATGTGCTCCCTTTAACGGCCTGTCCTACAATTGTCGGAGCCATGTAAAGTCCTTGGTAGATGCCACGAGTTGTTCCCAACATCGCGCCAACCTCACCGCCAATTCCAGGAGCAGTCAAACGATAGGCAGCCAATTGCACGTACTTTTCCTTCCCGCATATGTATCCACCGGTTTCCGCTAGACCTCCACCGGGATTTTTAATCAGTGAACCTGCCATCAGGTCTACCCCGATTTCAGTTGGTTCACGTTCCTCCGTGAATTCACCATAACAGTTATCCACAAATATGATGACATCTTCCTTGATCGCCTTTACACGTGTAACCATATCAGCGATTTCTTCAATACAGAAGGAAGATCTCCAATCATATCCTCTGGAGCGTTGAATACCAATGACTTTTGTCGCTGCATTGATACTTTTCTCTACCGCCGCCCAATCTACTCCGCCATCTTCTAACAGAGCCGTCTCTTGATAGCCAATTCCGAAATCCCGTAATGATCCTGTTCCATCACCAGGCTTGCCAATGACTTTATGCAATGTGTCATAGGGCTTACCCGTAATGTACAACAACTCGTCACCTGGACGAAGTACACCGAACAAAGCTGTAGCAATAGTATGTGTACCTGATGCAAAATGGGGACGCACCAGTGCCGCCTCTGCACCAAACACATCGGCATACACTTCATCAAGCACCTCACGCCCGCGATCGTTATAAGCGTACCCCGTTGAACCCGCAAAGTGAAAATCACTGACTTTTCTACGCTGAAAAGCATTGATTACTTTCCATTGGTTATGATCGGTGATCCGGTCAATCTGTTGCAATTGCCCCTCAATCTGACGTTCAACCTGTCGTTGAAGTTCAATAATCTCTGAATCAAAGCTTGCCATCTTGCTTCATTCCCCTTCATAGCACGAATCTGACGTCAAACATCAATTATCGTGTCAACTTATCATACAAATATGTCATCGATGTTACAGTTGTATGAAATCTTCAAGTAAATAACCGAATTTCTCATATTCGCCTTTTTGCAGTTCCACTTCATAAATTACATCATTATCTTCAAATGTGGTCTCAACAACATCGCCTATTTTGTAAAGTACAGATGTAAGATCGCCACGCTCAGCCGGAATACGGAACCGTTTGGTAGCGCCAGTCAATTCAGCCTGGATAAGCTCACGAATTTTCAGCAAGTCATCTGCATCTAGAGCGCTCACTTTGATATGTTCTTTATCCAAAGGAAGCATCTCAAGCTGCTCCGGTGTACAAGCATCCTTTTTGTTATACAATACCAATTGAGGCTTGTCCCCTGAACCCAGTTGCTGCAAAATCGTGTGTACAGTTCTCATCTGGTCTTCACGCATTGCAGATGATGCATCGACCACATGTAATATAAGGTCCGCTTCATTCACTTCCTCCAGCGTTGCCCGGAAAGCCGCAATCAGATCATGAGGAAGGTTTTGTATAAACCCAACCGTATCTGTGAGTACGATTTCTTTACCACTTGGCAGTTCCATCGTCCGTGAGGTTGGATCCAGTGTGGCAAACAGCTGGTCTTGAATATACACATCTGCGGCCGTTAATTGTTTAAGCAAGGTGGATTTACCCGCATTCGTATAACCTACAAGGGCTACCTGAACGATCCCCGTCTTCTTGCGACGTTCCCGGTGCAGCTTGCGATGACGTGTCACTTCTTCCAAATGACGCTTCAAGTCATCTATGCGGCCACGAATATGTCGACGATCCGTCTCCAGTTTACTTTCACCTGGACCCCGCGTTCCAATTCCGCCACCAAGTCTGGACAAATTCTTTCCGTGACCCGACAAACGTGGTAACAAATAGCTCAACTGAGCCAACTCAACCTGGATAATACCTTCTCTTGTGTTGGCGCGCTGCGCAAAGATATCCAAAATCAGCTGGGTGCGGTCAATAATTTTGAGATCCAACGCTTCTTCCAGGTTACGAACTTGAGCACCGGACAGCTCCTGGTCAAAAATAGCTGTTGTTGCTCCCATTTCCTCAGCCACTGCACGAAGTTCTTCCACTTTCCCCTTACCAATGAACCATTTGGTGTCCCGGGTTTTCAGGTTCTGTGACAATACACTCAGCACTTCCACGCCTGCCGTCTCGGCCAGTTTTACCAACTCCTCAAGGGAGTACTCCGGGTTAATACCCGAACGTTTGACCTCATCGGTAACCAGACTCACCAACACGGCGCGATCCTTCTTCACCATATCTGTATCATGTGTTCCATTTGTCATCGTGTATATTCACTCCTTCTATTACGTTTCCGCATATATTCTGTGCCACCATGGTTCCATGGCATGCTTTAAGCCGAACCGGTTAACCCGGCCGGCTGCGTTAAAAATTATATTATCGCTTACTTTTGCTCAAACTTCAAATCCTCTGTGCGGATGGTCATCAGCTCTAGTTTTCCCGGATTTCCCTGGGTATACTGTTCCAATAGTCGAACTGCCTGATGGCGAATCGATCGTTCAATGGCATTTCGGACATATCGGGCATTGCTGAACGCATGAAGAGATTCATTTTTTTCCTGAAGCAGATGCTGCTTTAGTTTGAGTATGGTCTGTGGCATGAGAATATAGTCACGTTCCTTAGCCATAATCTCGGAGATTTGAATCAATTGATCAATGCTATAGTCCGGAAATTCAACCTGGATCGGAAAACGGGAAGGTAATCCGGGATTCGTCTGCAGAAAAAAATCAATCTCTTCCGAGTATCCCGCCAAGATGAGGATAAATTGATTCTTATTATCTTCCATTGACTTCACAAGTGTGTCGATAGCTTCCTTCCCAAAATCCTTCTCGCCCCCGCGAGCCAGACTGTACGCCTCATCAATAAATAAGATTCCACCCAATGCCTTTTTGACCAAATCCCTCGTTTTTTGTGCCGTATGCCCGATGTATTCCCCGACCAAGTCTGCACGTTCCACTTCAATCAAATGACCCTTACTCAATACACCCATCTTCTGAAACAGCTTCGCAACGATTCGTGCTACCGTTGTTTTTCCGGTTCCCGGATTGCCTTTGAAAATCATATGATACACGTGCGCCCCACTTATCAGTCCAGCTTCGGTACGCATTTGGGCAATCTGTAAGAAAGCATAGATTTCAAATACTAAATCCTTGATATTTTCGAGTCCAACCAGCTGCTCCAATTCACCTTGAATCTCCTGAAAATGCGCATGTTTGGCTAAACCTTTTGCCGCTTGTATTGCCGTCTCTTCTTCTTTGACCAGCATCTGAGGTTCCTGGTTACGCAAAACAACATTAATTTGTCTGGATGGTCTGCCTCCCGGTTGCCCTCCTGCAGCCATGACCCGTCCGTTCATTCGCCATCACCTCTATTTTATCGGGCTGAACTCTCCTGATTATTAATGTATTCTATCAGGTGCTCTAATATTAGAAGGATGGCGAAGAATTCTGCGACTTTTCCATGACTTAAATCTGAATATTTTTTCTGAACTCCCCATTCTCAAACAAGGTTTGTCTATGCTTCAAGGACAGTTGGAAATACGGAAACACATGAGCATCAATGGCATGCAACAATTCCTTGGCTGTCCGGTTCGCCAGATCATAATCCCCCGTCGTAATGTGCTTACGTGAAAGAGCATCTTCAAGTTCATCTTCGTCCAGCAAAAATATTTCTCCATCCTTCAGGACAACGACATCCAGATACAGATCATCAAACCACGGAACACCTTGATCGGTTATGCCCTGGCTGCGGCATGTATCAATGTACCATTCAACAATTCGCTCCTGATCGTCAAACATGGCCGTAACAACAAAGTGCTCGCCTTTCGGATAATACTGCAACCAGGAATAACCTTTATCCGCAATGCAGAAGGTGCTTCCTCCATAGGTTTTCCACAAAGGCTCTTTCAAATCTTGTATCGTATACAACGTAATGTAACCCGTAAAAATTTTGGATTGAACGAACCGGCATGTAAATTGTCGGTTCGTAATCCGGCGCCAGTTCGCGCGGTCCCCGAATTTCCGTTTCATACGAACCCCTCTTTGCCGACCACAGGTCCGTGACCTGCTGATATTGGTGAACAGCGAATAACGTCCGCATTACCGATTCCACAAGTGCCTGAATCCGCTTTGCACAACGTATTACGAATAGTTACAGCTTACCATATTTAAGTTATACACTCAAAATCAAGCTTTGCCCCATCTATTAGAGAGTTATGGTTCCACTCCAATGGTTATACAAACCAAAAAACCTGCTTCCCCAATATGAGGGAGCAGGTTTTAGGTTGTAATGATTTAATGCGCCTTATTCTTGTTAACCGCCAGTTCCAGTTTGAGAATCTGTCGGTGCATTCGTTTCTCCATTGTTGCCGTTGTTTCCACTATCTGGTGGCGTGACCACTTCGCCCGGTGTCGTCACAGATCCATCATTGGAACCCTCACCCGTACCTCCAGGTTCTGTTGTTCCCTGTCCAGGCGGTGTGTTTCCTTCTCCGGTCTGTCCGTTCCCTTGACCTGTCCCGCCGTTGTTTCCGTTGTTTCCATTATTGCCGTTACCAGTGTTGCCATTTTCATTTCCGTTGCCATTGTTACCCTCAGAACTTCCATTCCCCGGCGAACCGTTGTCTGGATTTTCTGTTCCAGGCTGTTCTGTGCCCGGTTCCGTCCCTGGCTCCGTGCCCGTATCTGGCTGTTCCGGTTCCAATTCCTCCGCTTCAATCATCAGCGATATGATATTGGACGGATCAGTCTCCAGTCCCGTAGCTGAATCAACAGCTGTCACATAGTATTCGTAGGTGAGACCCGGGAGTGCACCTAGATCCTGCGCACTGGTCGAACCAACCGCATCTAATAGATGGGTGAACTGTCCCTCAGATGTCTCTTTTCTGTAAATCCGATACTGTGTCGAGGAATCTCCCGTTGCAGTCCAATTCAATGATACAGTTTGCGTAGATGAATCATACGCACCATTCAAACCACTCACTGAAAGTGTTGGTTTCTCTGGTTCTTTCTCCGGTGGAGGTGTCTGGGCTCCTGCTGGAGCTTCGAAGTCCTTCACAGGAACTCCTTTCAACGCATCCCCCATAACTTTGGCAAAGAACGCCGCTGATAGCTTACTGCTATTTTTGAGCATATGGGTTGCATCAGGATTGTCGTAACCCATCCATACTGCAGCAGTCCATTCTGGCGTGTATCCGACGAACCAAACATCACGGTTGGCACTGTTGCCGGAGATACCACTTTGAACGGTTCCCGTCTTACCGGCAACTGGTCGATCCAGACGTGCTGAACGACCTGTACCGTCATTCACGACATTTTGCAGCATCTTAGTCAAGGAATAAGCATTTTGCTCACTCATAACACGTGTCGTTTCCGATTTATCGTGTTTATAGGTCGTTTTTCCCGCGCTATCCTTAATTTCCTTAATGGAATACGCCTGCTGGTACTCACCCAGATTGGCGAATGCACTATAGGCTTGCGCCATTTCCAGCGTATTCGTACCTTTGCTAAGACCACCCAGCGCAATCGCCAGGTTTTTGTCTTCATCCGTAAGTTGGATACCTACGCTTTTTGCAAACTGAACACCTGTATTCACACCAATTTTGTTTAGGAGCCATACTGCCGGGATATTCTCCGATTTTGTAATGGCATCCGTCATACTAATGGTTGAAGAATAACCATGCAAGTTACCCGGGCAGTAATTTCCGAAGCATTGCTTTTCATTACTAAGAGCTGAGTTTGCATTGTAATTACCTGATTCAAGAGCCGGTGCATAAGTCACAATCGGTTTAAATGCCGATCCAGGCTGTCTGCGGCTCTGTGTTACCCGGCTGTAGCCTTTTGTTTGATAATCCCGTCCGCCCATCAAGGCGACGAGACTGCCATTTTCATGGTTCATAATTACCATGGAACCTTGAACTGGCTGATCGTCTTTACTTGACTCAAACAAACTGTCATCCGAGAAAGCACTTTCCATGGCTGTTTGAGCCTGAGCATCCATAGTCGTGTAAATTTTGTACCCGCCGATATTCAGATCATCCTCCGTTTTACCAGTCACTTTTTCCGCTTCACGAAGAACATAGTCGATAAAGGCTTGGTACTTTTGATCTTTCTCAGGCGGTGTATAGTCATAATCTACTTCTTTGGCTTCATCCATTTCCGCCTTGGTGATGTAACCTTGCTCATACATCAGCTGCAATACCACAGCACGTCGTGCCTTGGAATCGTTGGGATTGCTCAGCGGGTTATAGGCAGAAGGCCCTTTAGGCATCGCTGCCAATGTGGCAATTTGCCAGATCTTCAACTCATTAAGGTCAGACACTCCAAAATAAAATTCAGACGCAGCCTTAATTCCATAACGCTGATGACCGAAGAAAATCCGGTTCAGATACATCGTCAGAATTTCGTCTTTTGAGTACTTGCGCTCCAATGCCATTGCAATGGAAACCTCTGTCGCTTTACGGAAGAAGGTCTTGTCACGGGACAAGAACATATTTTTCGCAAGCTGCTGAGTCAGCGTACTGCCACCCTCCACCATGGAGCGGGCCATGACGTCTTTAACCGCTGCACGTCCGATGGACCAGATATCCACGCCCTGATGCTCGTAGAATCGTTTGTCCTCCGTAGCAACAAAAGCTTCCTTTACTAGATCCGGAATATCTTCTTCATTGACCGGCTCCAGCTTTTGAATGGACAACTCGCCCATTAACTGTCCGTTACGATCATATACTTTTGAAGTTTCATTGATTGTTGTTTTGTCCTTGTTGGCTTTGAGCAGATTTTCCCCACTCACCATAATAAATAAATATCCACCCAGTGCACAAAATATGGCGATTGCCATGGTGAAAAACAGTGTCCATCCAACGCGTTTACCCGTAATTTTTTTCTTTTTAGAGGTCTTTGGCTTCGCTTTTTTGGTTGACTTGTTATTACTGTTGCGATTGTTAGACCTCGACAACGGATCGTTTGGCATGTTACCTCCTGACTCCCTTTCAGTTGCATAATTTCTATTCGTCTACTGGCTCAAGCTCCTATTGAGCTTATTTTGCCCGGAATGAAAAGAACAACCCTTATTCAGGTTGCTCTGTTTCGATTCCTATACATGTAGACGAAATGGTTGATAAAAAGGTTTCGTAATTTTTTAAGCTTCGCCGCTATTATCTTGCTGCATCAGCGATACGCTGCGTTGCGGCGTGAACGTGGAGATGGCGTGCTTGTAGACCATTTGCTGGCGTCCGTCGCTGTCAATGACGATCGTAAAATTGTCAAATGCCTTGATCGTTCCGCGGATTTGAAAGCCATTGGTCAGATAGACCGTAGCTGGAATGTTTTCTTTCCGCAGTTGGTTCAAGAACGTATCTTGGATGTTGATGGACTTGTTCATTAGCCGTACCCCCATTGGTTCATTTGAATTCGTGTTATAAGTAATATTCAATATCGCTGAGTAGCTTTCGTGCTATTATATCATGAACGGATTCATATAATCCACAAAAACCCCTTGCCTGCTATTTTGCACCTATGCCTGAGCTTCGCTTGCAACTAGAAGACTTATCCATTATACACCGCTTGTCAGAATTGCAAAAGAGGGACAAATTCTACCCTTTTCCACGTTTCCCTTCTACTTTTCTGGATCTGTATATGTTTTCCCTTCTTCTCTGGCCAACGTCATATTTTTCCGATTCTTTCTATCATGGATTAAGAGTTTGAGGTATGTATTGGTATTGATGAGAACAATAATTAACCAAATTAATGCGACAAGACCTCCAATGGCAAAACCAATTCCAAATAATCCTGAGAAAAAGAGATATAAACTCGCTACTCCGCTCGGTTCTGCACTCATAAAATCTCCCCCTTCACCTTACAAACAAAATCAAATGGCCTGTCATGTGAATTCATTTTAATATTTATGTTATTTTTTTACAATGCATTTCTTTGCTTAAATCTACATAGAACTCCGAATATTCCCTCTTTTAATAACATCATTTCATATAAAAAAAGTAAAAACCTCTACCTTTTATTTCTAAAAGATAGAGGTTCTAAAGTCCTAATCGGTGGCAAATTCCACCTTCGATATTCAGTCAAACTTACGTTTGATCATCTCACATACATGGGCATAATTCCCTGCAAAATCTTCGGTATCCGTCATATCCACCCATTCAATGTCTTTCATATGCCGGAACCAGGACAATTGTCGCTTGGCAAAACGACGTGTATCCCTTTTCAGCCACTCTACCGCAGCCTCCCAGCTTACTTCACCCTGAAGATAAGCCGCAATTTCCTTATAACCGAGCCCCTGCATGGAGATATGTCCTCTCGCTACGCCGCGCTCCAGTAAAGACTTGACCTCATCTACCAAACCCTGCTCGATCATAAGATCAATTCGCTCTTCCACTCGGGCATACAGTTTCTGACGATCCATTGTCAAACCCACAATAAGCAGGTCATATGGAGACTCTTTCTTCTGGGAAGCCAGCTGCTCGGACAACTTCTCACCTGTAAGGTGATAGATCTCCAGTGCACGAACAATTCGGCGCTGGTCATTCGGATGCAGTCGTTCTGCGCTAACCGGATCAATGACCCTCAGCTTATCATGTAACGCCTGCGGGCCATGTTGCTCTGCATAACGGAACTGTTCATCCCGGAACGCTTCATCTGAGCCGCTGTCCGAGAATTGAAAGCCGTAACATACCGATTCCACATACAGACCGGTGCCACCAACAATAAAAGGCAACTTGCCGCGCTCATGGATTTCCCCAATCAGACGTGTGCAGCTCTCCTGAAATTCCGCCACGGAATAGGGGTATTCCGGTTCATGGATGTCGATGAGGTGATGAGGCACACCCTTCATTTCATCGCGAGTAATTTTGGCCGTCCCGATATCCATTTCGCGATATACCTGCATGGAATCCCCCGAAACAATCTCACAATTGAACGCCTGTGCAAGCTCAATACTCATTCTTGTTTTGCCTACCGCTGTTGGTCCAACCAGCACAAGCAGCTTCGGTTTAACTTCCGCTTTCAACATTAATCACTCCGTACAGTGTTTTTGCATTGCCCCGGTCATGTACTTCAAAACCGAGTCTTGTGAACTCCGCGCTGCCGCGCTTCTCTTTCATAACTACCCGCTTGCGAGCAACTCTTTTCGCTTCAATAATGCTCTGTTCATCCAGTGCATTTGGATTCGCATAATCTCGCAAAGGCTGAATGGCGCTTGAATCAAGCATTGGTTCACGGAACATCGGATCGAAATATACCGTGTCACAGCTTCGGTCTGGCAAGGAACGCAGCAAATCGAGATGATTCGCATGCCGCAGCTCAATGCGCCGGAAAGCTTCGTTTACCGCAGGCTTAATGCTCTCGTACTGAGACATGCCTTCTACTAATAACGTATACAGTGGCAGGGAGCTTTCACAGGCGATGACCCGACCACTTTTGCCTACAGCAACCGAGAATACCAGTGCATCTGTACCCAATCCTGCCGTACAATCGATAACGGTATCCCCTTCAAGGATCGCCCCCGCGTCCAGCATCGGATCAGCTTCTCCTTTTAACACACGTTTGGCCCGAACAAATCCCATACTGGGGTGAAACTCAAGCAGCGGTGAATCCGGACGAAACAAACGAACTTTACCCTGAAGCACAACTATAATCTCATCAATCTCATAATGTGCAATCATTGCAGGTAAAGACATCCTTTTGCGTGGTACATAGGTTCCTCCCGTTGTTTCAGCAAGGTTTCGTGCACGTTCCACAAGGTGGCCTGCTTCCTTTTCACCGGTTGTAATATACATAATTTCCTCCTAAATAGCTACATGACCCGTTTAAACAATTTCTCCAGATCATAGGTTGAAAATGACACCACAATCGGTCTCCCGTGTGGACAAGTATACGGTTGACGGCAAGAACCAAGACGCTGAATCAACACTTCCGCCTCCTGATCCGTCAATTTCTGATTGGCTTTGATGGATGCCTTGCAAGAGCACATGATCGACGCCGCTTCTCGCATCTTGGCAACATCAATACTACGTTCACTCAGCACCCATTCAGACATCTCTTCAATAATGTCTTTCTCATCCCCCTTGGGGAACCAGAACGGGTGGGAACGCACCCGGAAGGTCTGCCCACCGAAATGTTCCAAATAGACACCCGCCTGCTCGAACCAAGCCAGTCTTGTTTTGAGCTTTTCCGTCTCGGATGGTGTGAACTCCAGTGTAATGGGCAGCAGCAACTCCTGCGAAGCCTGAGCCGGATTGCCAAACTGCTCGTAATAATACTCATAATTCACCCGTTCATGGGCTGCATGCTGATCAATCAGATATAGACCATCTTGATTTTGTGCAATCAAGTACGTCCCGTGGTGCTGCCCAATCAGGCTTAGTTCAGGAAACGCAGGCATAGAAACATCCGATTTAACGGCAGATGCCAGCCTTGCCGGGTCAGGTAAACTTGGAGCTTTCCAGCTCCGCTCTCCTTTTGCAGCCACCGCAGATGGATTATAAGATGAACGCCCTTCTCTAACCGGAGAATTCATCGAATTGGAACGATACGCAGAAGTCGGAGCCTGTGAAGTCGATAGCCCCTTATCTTCAGTTGAAGGTAAGGCATCTTGCGCAGCACGATCTGTAGCAGCACCGGTACTTCCACTCACAGCAGAAGCTGAATCGCTATGGGAATTTTCGTCATCACTATAATTCTTCAAAACATTAGATCCTGAGTCCCCGCTCAACATCCCAAATGGATCATAGGATGGTGGTATCTCGGGTGGAGCTTCAGGCAACGGCAGCGTCTGACCCTCACCGTTACCATCAGGCTCTGATTGCACATCAGCCGGAGCCACATCAGCTGGAGCATCCAGATCATCGTCCTCTGAAGTCATTTTAGTGAGTCCAGCATATTTCCCCAATGGACCCTGTTGCCCATACCCTGCGGATTCCGTTTCCTCCTTTAGAGGACCTCTCGGGAACAGGAACTGTTCCTGGATAAAGGAACTGTTATCTCCACGTCTGATTTGCTGCTTGGTTACCTGTGGAATGAGCACTTCCTTCCGCAAAATTCCACGCAGTGTCGTTTCCACAAACTCATACAGCTCCGCTTCCTTGCTGAAACGAACCTCCAGCTTCGCCGGATGCACGTTCACATCGACCAGGGATGGATGCATTTCCAATTGCACCACGACAAGTGGGAACCGATTAATGGGCAGCAACGTATGATACGCCTTCAGAATAGCCTGGTTGAGCCCGTAATTCCGAATAAAGCGTCCATTCACAATGGTCGACATGCCACCACGATTGGCACGAGTCCATTCCGGCAAACTGATCAGCCCGCTCACTCGATAGTCCAGACTCTCTCCCTGAATGGGGAGCATCGCTTTGGCGGCACTAGTACCATAGATCGCTGCAACCACTTGCAGCAGATCCCCATTGCCCAGCGTCTGAAGCAGTGTATTTTCATTATGACGCAGCGTGAACGAGATGTTAGGATGAGACATTGCCATACGATAGAGAACATCCGAGATATGTCCCAGCTCGGTCTGGATCGTTTTCATATATTTAAGCCTGGCTGGCGTATTGAAAAATAGTTCTTTCACCTCAAAGTCCGTGCCTTGGGGTGAGGTTTCATCCTCATGTGAGAGAAGTTTGCCTCCCTCAATCACGATTCGTCTTCCTCGCCCATCATTCCCGCTGGCCGATAACACTTCCACTTTGGAGACAGCGGCAATACTCGCCAAGGCCTCTCCCCGGAATCCAAGACTTGTGATCTGGAACAAATCGCGGCCATGAGCTATTTTACTAGTTGCATGACGATAGAAGGCCTTTTCCATATCTTCCGGCTCGATACCGGAACCATTGTCTTTGACCCGAATACGGAGCAGTCCGCCCTCTTCCACCGTAACATCAATCTTGGAGGCGCCTGCATCCACCGAGTTTTCGAGCAGCTCCTTAACGACTGAAGCAGGCCGTTCGACCACCTCACCTGCTGCAATCTGGTTGGCAATATGTTCATCAAGCACATGAATTTTCGCCACAGGTTTTCCCCTCCCCTATACTCAGGATAATTGCTGTGCCTTTAATTTGAGATCATTCAGTATTTGCATCGCCTGAAGCGGTGTCATGTTCATTACATCAATATCCTTCATATTACGAATAAACTCCCGAGCAGGCTTGTCAAGGGCAACTACCTCCATTTTCGGAGTTACACTTGGCTCTTCATCTCCAAAGATGGACAATTGAACCACATCAGCATGTTTGGAGACTGCCTGCTGCTTGCCATTTTGTTTTTTGTCCTGTTGTTTCTGTACTGGAGCTTCAGTCGCAGCAGTGAGTTCGACAGGTTCTGTAGATTCCTGCTCCCGAATCAACGATGAATGATCTGTGGACTGGAACTCTGCACCGACTCGAGCATGATCACCCGATTGCTGCTTGTCATTCCCGGCAAATTCGCTGCCAACCGCAACCTGAGCCGCCGCATGCTCGAAACCGTGCAGCAAGCCATTCGCCCGCTCAATGATACTGTCCGGCAGTCCTGCAAGCCGTGCACAATAGATCCCGTAGCTGCTGCTGGCAGCCCCGGCAATCAATTTACGTAGGAAATTGACCTTGTCCCCGCTCTCCTGAACGGCCATGGAGTAATTCGCCAACTTGTCCAAACTCTCTTCCAGATGAGCAAGCTCATGGAAATGAGTTGATACCAGCGCTTTGCACCCAATGATATCGTGCACATATTCAATGACAGACTGGGCAATCGCCATTCCCTCACTGGTAGACGTTCCCCGACCCAGTTCATCGATAATAATCAGACTGCGTGGTGTTGCTTTATCCGTCATGACCTGAATGTCGGCCATCTCCACCATAAACGTACTTTGTCCACCGATGAGATCGTCTGCCGCACCAATCCGTGTGAAAATACGATCCATAATCGGTACTTCAGCTTGTCCTGCCGGCACGAAACAGCCGATCTGAGCCAGAATCGAAATCAGCGCCACCTGCCGCATATACGTACTTTTCCCCGCCATATTCGGACCGGTAATCAGCAGAATGCGCGCCTCTTCCTTCTGCATCGCAGTATTGTTGGCGATAAAAGCACCATCTCGCATCACCGCTTCAACCACCGGATGGCGCCCCTGTTCCACAACCAAATCGTAACCATCGGTCAATGTAGGCCGTACGAAATTACGCTCTGCACTGATGACGGCAAAGGATTGATACACGTCAATCTCCGCGACCAGCTCAGCCAGTTTTTGCAACCTGGCGATCTCCTGATTAAGCCGTTCCCGCAGTTCCGCGAACAAGCCGTACTCAATATCGACCATCTTGTCCTGAGCTTCCAGAATCAGCGTCTCTTTTTCTTTCAGCTCCGGTGTAATATAACGCTCAGCATTCGCAAGGGTTTGTTTCCGCTCATAACGGCCTTCTGGCAGAGAAGCCAAGTTCGACTTGGTAATTTCAATATAGTACCCAAATACTTTGTTGTAGCCAATTTTCAACGAGCGAATGCCAGTCGCTTCACGTTCTCTGGCCTCCAGTTCAGCAATCCACTGCTTGCCATTCACCGAGGCTTCCCGAAGCTCATCCAGCCTCTCGTGGTATCCTTCACGAATTAAGCCACCATCACGCACGGACACAGGCGGCTCATCAACGATAGCCTGACCAATTGCATCTCGCAGATCACTGCAATCATCCATAATGCCAGCAATGTGCTGTAGCGTCGTGGAAGGCGAGCCTGCACAATACTGACGAAGCCCCGGAATTTTGTCTAGTGACAGCTTCAGTGCATTCAGATCCCGACCGTTGGCATTACCAAAGGCAATTCGTCCCACCAGACGTTCCAGATCGTAGATGTCTTTGAGTTCTGCACGCAGATCTTCCCGCAATATAAACTGGTTATACAGCGTATCTACCGCTTCCAGACGTTCATTGATTTTTCCTTTTTGCAGCAAGGGTTTATCAACCCAGCGACGCAGCATGCGAGCACCCATAGACGTTTCTGTGCGGTCCAGCAGCCAGAGCAGCGATCCTTTTTTCGAACGTTCACGTACGGTTTCCACCAGTTCCAGGTTACGCCGAGTAAAGGGGTCCAGAATCATAAAGTGATCCGGCTCATACGTTGAAACCTGTGTCAATTGTCCAAGTGAACGTTTCTGTGTCTCACTTAAATAGGAGAAAAGACGCGCTATGCAGGCTTGACGTTCAGGCTCCAGACGTGCCCATACCGCTTCTCCGAATTGCTGACGCACCAAATCTTCCTTACTCTTCGTCCATGGTGTATACACCACAGGTCGACCAATTGGAGATGCCTGGGTAGCCACCGTATCAAGCAACGCAGCATCCCCCACTATTTCAGAAGGTTCGTAGATTCCGATCTCATCCTTGAGCCACTCTTGTGAGTATGGAACAGAGGTCACGTAGAGCTCCCCTGTGGACAAGTCACAGGCAGCCAGTGCAAGTGTGTTCTGATTCCCTGTCAGGCAAACCATATAGTTATTGGACTTGTCCCCCAAGGTCTTGCCTTCCATTACCGTTCCGGGTGTTATAACTCGTACAATTTCACGCCGCACCATGCCTTTGGTTACCGTTGGATCTTCCATCTGTTCGCAGATGGCTACTTTGTATCCTTTTTCAATCAAGCGCTGTATGTAATTGTCAGCCGAATGATAAGGCACACCGCACATCGGGATTTTATCTTCTCCCCCACCTGCACGTGCTGTTAATGTAATTTCTAGTTCACGGGAAGCATTAACTGCATCCTCAAAGAACATTTCATAGAAATCACCTAATCTAAAAAAAAGAAAAGCGTCCTGCGCTTCGGCCTTCACTTGCAAATATTGTTGAATCATTGGCGTATACTGAGCCATGAGTATCCTCCATCCGTTCCAATGTTGTCAGGAAGAGAAGCTGTCTCGGAAGGAACAATAAGGCGGTCAGGCACCTTATTCGTGCCACCGCCTCATGTTTCGGCTGCCGCCGCTTCCCTCACAGGTTGCTGTTCCATTTCTTCCGTAACGATGATTAAAATCGACTTATTTCTCATTATACCAAAAAAGTGTCCACTCTTCATGAACCTGCTCGAATATTCCAGAGTTTACGTATATCCCGACTCTCGTCCCATGTTCTACCCTGTCTTAGCTGGCTAATTAATGGAGCGGCGTAACGTTCATAACGCTCATAACCGTCCATTTGCGTCAGGTCATCCAGCAGTGCCGGAATATGCGCCTGCATTACCTCACGGTTTCCTTCATAAAAAGCAGTATGAATAGCAGCCTTCGCCAAAGGACGTTGACGCAGCTGATTATAACCTCTCGCGATAAGACCAGCTAGAGCAACAACACCTTTGGCAACCAGAGGAGATACCAGAAAACTGGGTAACGTGCGGTATTCAAATCCACCGTAAGATTTCAGCCGAAAATCACCCAATGCCCCATAACGTGGACGCCGGCCTGAACCTCGTGGGTCCTGAAGAACGGCAAGCGGCAATGCTAGATAATTGTCAAATGCGCGCAGCAGTTCCCCGTTTAGTGTAACGCCACTGAAATGGATATGTCCGCCGAGCGGCAATCCGCGCTGGGGCATTCCCCCTGCCTGCCAGATCAGCGAGTGATCACTAATACTACGAGATGCGGCCGCAAAGGCTCTCATCAGATGAGCCAGCAGTTCGCGCGGCTCAGAGCTGGGAGCGGGTCGCAGTTCGGCTACCGGATATATTCGTCGTCCACCGATCGTCACGGAATCACAGCCGGCTACGCCTGTTCGTTCAAGAAATCTAGAGGCGGGCACGATTTTGGATTCTGGCATTTGCACAAGTAGGAATTCAGGGTCCATTCCAAGTATGGGGGCTGCATTACGATGCCGCTCTTCATCCAGTTCGGACTGAAGCTGTTTCCAGCCTGCACGGTACATGGCAGAGAGATCTGTCATGCCCTTCCATGGCCTTGGGTCAATCGAGATGACAGAACAACCGCTCTTTCCTGATGCTTCCAGTCTTACAGCGCCGTGATCCAGTC
This sequence comes from Paenibacillus marchantiae, assembly GCF_028771845.1. Classification (NCBI taxonomy): domain Bacteria; kingdom Bacillati; phylum Bacillota; class Bacilli; order Caryophanales; family Paenibacillaceae; genus Paenibacillus; species Paenibacillus marchantiae. The sequence continues at coordinate 5,465,913 of NZ_CP118270.1, forward strand.
CAACCGTATACAATGTTTTGGTGGCAAGCCGTTCAATACGTTTGAATAACGTTGATGCTGCTTCACGATCCAGCACACTTTCTTGCGCTCCACCCATGCCACTGGTGTCCCTACGTTTGATGCGAATCGCTTGAAGACAGCATATCTCTACATCATAACGTACACGCAGACCCAACTCCCGGTCACGCCTGTCCTGCGAAGCCAGCACTTCAATCCCGGATCGTTTCAGGCGATCTGCTCGTTCACGAGGGAGCATGCGTTCATATCGGCGCACCGCCTCCTCGGCCTCATCTATCACATTCATCCTGTCCCTCCTCCCAATTCTCGCCCAAAATGAAAAAAGAGGGCTTACGCCCTCTTCACTGCCGCTTGCGGCGCATATGATACCTTAAGTTTATGAATCCAGATCGCTGAGCTTACAGCTCATCGTCAAGCAGGTCGGGATCGAGATCGTCATAATCTCCATCACCACTACCGAAGTCATAATCCTTGTCTTCATAATCTCCACAGCCATCCGTGCACACTTTCACACAAACTTTGGTCTCGGCGACCAGTTCAACAGCGAATTCCCGTTCTACCCGGATAATTACGCTGCCTCCACCTGCCGACACCGTGGCTTCCACACAGCTCGGTTCCTGCGTTGCATCCGCAGATACCTCTACAGTGGCGGCCCGGTGTTTCGGGTCCAGATAGGACAAAGGCACATGTTCTACATACGACACCGTTTCTTTGGCTACATCCGTCTGTGAATTTTTGTCATAGGAATACCAAATGTTGATATCGTAAGTACCAATAACTTCAATTCCGTCCCCCGCTGATACGGCTTCATATTGGTGGTTGATAATCCAAGCCCCCAAAATACTGGTCGGACCATGTGGCGGAGTCACGGTATGTGTTACGGTAGAGAACTTACGACCTTTCCCGCAGATCGCCTTCGTGATGATCTCTCTACATTGATGTTTATGACTCAATGACATCTTTAAACCTCCTCCATACAATCATTCTTTACAAGTGTATGCAGGGCATCCGTCTAGGGTGACAACTATTTTCTATTATTCATTTGTAGATTGGGACCGGTCCGATACCGGAGACGGAGCTTTGTCCTTCTTGGCTATTTTCAGATACAGCGCGAGTTCCCGGCACAGCTGGAGAATAGCTGAACGAATCTCGAATTCTTCCCTTGTATCCGGCAACTCCATTCGCTTGAATTCTTCTTGCACATCTGCGAGAAGTTTTTCTGTACGTCCGGTGTAAGATTCAGTGAGTACATCCTGACTGAGCTGGTCGAACAGCTCCGATACCATTTCCGCATGCGGCATCTTCTGATAGATCTGGGATACCAGATGCATCATATGCTGGATGGAATCCAATTGCGTTTTGCGCATATAAAAGTAAACACTCCATCCCTCGTTCGGATGGATGACCTGATTCTCCAATGAACGTTTGGCTGCTTCAATGCCGCCCAGTACAGCTTTGTCAGCTTCGATCAGTTCTTTCCCTGCCCACACTTCATTCGGATTACGTAGCGTAGCTGCAAACTCCTTAAAGATAACCGAGAATAACTCATCAATTCTTTTGCGAATACGCAGCATCTGCGGGTCCGCAGCCGGCATATACGCCAGATTGACAACCATCGCGGAACCGAGACCAATCAGCAATAGCCCAATTTGGACCAAAACCACATGTACGTCCATTTCACCGCCGCCAAATACCCGGAACACCACGACAGAACCCGTCACAATGCCTTCCTTGAATCCGGCCCGAACGATAACCGGAAATGCAATTAGTATGTAGAACGCCAGCACCCAATAATGGAAGCCAAGAAAGTGAAAAAGTACACTTGCAAATAAAAGCCCCACTACGGAAGCGAAAAATCTCGCAGATATGGTGCGAATACTTCTTTTCCGTGTCACATCAACGCCGAGTATGGCTAACAAGCCCGCCGATGTTGGTCCGGGCAAGCCGCACCAGTCCGCAATCAGCACGGCCATCAGCGCGGCTATTGCGGTTTTAATTACCCTAAAACCCATTAACTCCCTCTCCTCTAAGCTGCAAAAATGTCAAAGCCAGCGAGCCATACCTATCCAAGTGAGCGCTTGTCCAATGCCTGACAGCGTGTATGGTCATATCATATCCCTAGTATTACACATCCTGCCAAAAACCATTTCTTATCTAATCAAAAGAATCATTCAGGAAGAACCGCATATCGGAATTCGCTGCTACAGTCATAAACGGCATCAACCGACATGCATATGCATGTCGGTCTCAATAACGCGCCCCGGATGAGGGACGCTGGCAATTTGATTGATGCGACAGAAGCCTCTAGGCCCTCTTCTCCAATCGTCGCATTCATTCCGGACTGCGCGGAATATTCGTATTAGTATGGTACTTGATTTTTCGGGTTCGGGCAACGTGACACCTCTTGTGAAATTGTATACATATCATGAAGCATTTATTTTGCACACGCATGTTTTGCAGAATTACCTGCGTCCTGCCAGCAGCTTGCGTTCTACATATACAACGAGCTGGTACATCGCTGTAGCTACAGCCGCAATAATCAACAGGCTCGATAAAACAAGGGTAAAGTTAAACACTTGAAATCCGTAGATGATCAGATAGCCCAATCCCTGCTTGGCGACCAGAAATTCACCCACGATTACACCGACCCAGGCCATGCCCACATTTACTTTAAGGGTAGAGACAATGGCAGGAAAGGAAGCGGGTAATACGACTTTGCTGAAAATCTCGGAGCGATCACCACCAAACGTACGGATAACCTTAATATAGTTCTGATCTACTTCATTAAAACTGTTATACACGACAAGTGTAGTAATAATGACTGTGATTGACAAAGTCGTCATGACAATGGCCGTAAATCCTGCACCAAACATGACGATAAAGATTGGACCCAGCGCTACTTTGGGCATGCTGTTGAACACAACCATATAAGGATCAAGCACTTTGGACAAAAAAGGAGACCACCAGATCAGAACCGCAAGCAGTGTTCCGACGAGTGTCCCCAGCAAAAAGCCGACTGCCGTTTCCCCTACGGTTACCCCAACATGCGCCCATAGTTCTCCACTGACGATGTCCTTCCAGATCTGATTGAAAATTTTGCTGGGATAACTGAACAGAAGCACATCAATCCAGCGCAGCCTTCCCGCCAGTTCCCACAGCAAAAACATAAACACCAACATGGACAGCTGCACCGTCAGCACTTTATGTCGCCATCTGGCAACCTGCTGAATATGACTTTGGTGCAGCTGTCTCATCCAATCATCACGCATTTCCTGCTTCTGGTTCGTCTGATTCACCCGTTCTTCTCACCTCCACCGGACTGATCCAATTCACTCCATAACGCCTGAAACAGCTCATTGAACCCTGGCTGCTCCCTCGCGTGAAAAGGCTGTGCGTTCCGCAGATCTTCGGGAATGATAAACTCCTTCCGAATGCGCCCCGGATTACGATCAAGCACGATGACGCGGTCACTGACGGCAATAGCTTCGGACAGATCATGGGTGACAAGCACCGAAGTTTTGCCGGATTTCTTCAGTGTGTCTGAGACCAGATCCTCCAGCTGCAGCTTGGTTTGATAATCAAGTGCGGAAAAGGGTTCATCCAGCAACAGTATTCCCGGATCCGTAGCTAGTGTACGTACCAAAGCCACCCGTTGCCTCATGCCCCCGGATAACTCGGAAGGATACTGGCTTTCGGTTCCAGCTAGACCCATACCTGCCAGCAGCTCACGTGTGCGCTCGCGACTCTCGTCATTGAGCCCACCTGTCAATTCAAGTCCGATCAGGACATTATCCAAAATGGTACGCCATGGAAACAGATAATCCTGTTGCAGCATATAGCCAATCTGGGCAGACGGACCTTCGATGCGTTTTCCTTTTACCTTGACCTCGCCTGCGGTTGGTGTGAGCAGCCCGGCGATGATCGACAGCAATGTCGTTTTACCACATCCGCTTGGGCCAACAAGACTAACGAATTCTCCCTGCTCGACCTGAAGATTCAGATTTTCAATAACCAGTGATGCTTCACGTTCGCTGACATAGACTTGCGAAATCCCTTCCAGTTTGATCACCGTTTCGGATTCAGGCATACATGCTCACGTCCTTTCCTGAATACCTGGTTACTTCGCTGATGCTGCTTGTTCTGCATAGGAATTATCCACAATCGTTTGAGAATCCACACGCTGTTTCAGTTCTCCCGCAGCACTCATGACGTCTAGCAAGTTATTCCATTCGTCCTCATCAATGATTGGATCGGTTGCATATGTGCCCTGTTCCTTGTAACGGTTCACACTGCTTACCAGAATAGCTGGATCAATATCTTTGAAATAAGGCTTGATGACTTCAGCGATCTCTTCAGCGGTGTGGGAATCCACCCAAGCTTGGGCTTTGTGCAAGCCGTTAGTGAACTTCTGAACGATGTCCTTGTTGTCATTAATATAGCTTTGTTTGGTCATGAAGACCGTATAAGGCAGATGACCACTTTCCGTTCCAAACGAGGCTACAACCTTGCCGCGACCCTCTTTCTCAAAAATGGACGCCTGAGGTTCAAACAGCTGCACGTAATCCCCCGTACCTGAAGCAAATGCAGAAGCGATGTTGGCAAAATCCACATTTTGAATCAGTTCCAGATCATTCTGCGGATCAATGCCATGTTTTTTCAGCGTGAATTCGCCTGCCATTTGAGGCATTCCGCCTTTTCTTTGTCCGAGAAATGTACTCTGTTTCAATTGATCCCAATTAAAGTCACCTTCAGGATTGCGGGCAAACAGAAACGTTCCGTCCGTTTGTGTAAGCTGAGCAAAGTTAATGACCGGATCTTCTGCGCCTTGTTGATAGACATATATAGACGTCTCTGCTCCGACCAATGCGATATCTACTGAGCCTGCAAGCAATGCGGCCATCGTTTTGTCTCCACCAGCCGTCGTCTGAATGTCCACTTCAAGCCCCTGTTCTTCAAAAAAACCTTGGGCCACGGCCACATACTCCGGTGCGTAAAACACAGAACGTGTGACCTCACCAATCGTAATTTTGGTTTCATCCTTATCTTTATTGCAGCTGGTGAGAGCCACGATGATAATGAGCAAAATGACGATGGCCCGGATGAACCAGGGCGTGTATTTCATGATATTTCCCTCCTTCACTGGTTTCAGCTGTTCTCTCTACTATGGATATGCTGATGCCCAGCAAAAGGTTAAGAACTTGCATGAAAAAGAAGAGCCGGGCAATGATGCCCCGCTCTTCAAGAATTTGATGATGATGTTATTGCTGTCTACAGCTTGTAAATCTCGGCATATTTCGCTTCCAGATAATCAGCCAAATAGTCTGGGTTCAACTCTTCACCCGTTACGGCCACAATCAGTTCGGAAGGTGTACGGCTTTTGCCATAACGATAAATTTTGTCAGTCAACCATTCCTTGATGGGAATCAGGTTACCTCCGGCAATATGGGCATCGAACTCAGGCATTTCTTTGCGCAATGTATGTAGAATCTGTGCAGCATACATATTGCCGAGCGAGTAAGAAGCAAAGTAACCAAAGTCACCACCCGACCAGTGAACATCCTGAAGCACACCCATACCATCATTCGGCGGCACAATGCCAAGATATTCCTTGTATTTTGCATTCCAAGTCTCCGGCAGGTCCTTGACTTCCAGACCTTCGTTAAACAGCATTTTCTCAATTTCATAACGAATGATGATGTGCAAATTGTACGTCAGCTCATCGGCTTCAATCCGGATCAGAGAGCTTTCAACCCGGTTAATTGCCCGGTAAAAGTCTTCCAGCCCAACCTCATTTAATTGAGGGAAGTGCTGTTGCAAATCTTTATAATAACGCGTCCAGAATGCAAGACTGCGGCCAATCATATTTTCCCAAAGACGCGACTGGGATTCGTGGATACCCATGGACGTTCCTTCGGCAAGAAGAGTACCAGCCAGGCTATCGTCAATATTTTGCTCATACAGAGCGTGTCCGCCTTCGTGTAGTGAACTGAAGACCGCACTCGTCACATCATCCTGCAAATAATTCGTCGTGATCCGCACATCACCTGGATTCAGGCCCGTTGCGAACGGATGAACACTCTCATCGAGTCTTCCGGCTTCAAAGTCATAACCCATTTGTCCCAGAATAAACAGACTGAATTTCTCCTGTTGATCCTTGTCAAACAGCTGGTTCAAGAACTCCGTGTTCGGCTTGTTCGCCGAAGCATTGATCTTCTCTTGCAGCGGAACCAAACGGGCTTTGAGACGGGCAAATACCGCATCCACCTTTTCTACAGTCAGTTCCGGTTCATACATGTCCAGAAGGGTATCATAACGAGTATCTTTCACACCCCAATAGTCAATGAACTCTTGTTTGAGCTTCACAATATCGGTGAGGTAGGGCGAAAAACCTGCAAAATCACTGTTATGCTTGGCATCTTCCCAAGCCGTTTCTGATTTTGCGGTAAGTACGGTATACGCTTGTACTTTTTCTGGTGGTACGGACTGACTGCGATTATATTCTTTCTGGCAATCTTCCACCTGACGACGGTCGATATCTTCCAGCTGTTCCAGCACGGCTGGATTTGTTAATGTATCCAGGTAGGATTTCATCTCAGCTGAAGTTTGCAGTTTGAATGCTTCGGTTGACAGCATTCCCAGTGTTTCCGAACGTGTCGGGACACCTTTTTTGGGCGCACCTGTGCGCAGATCCCAGTGAAGCAAACCAATGGCTTCATGATAACTCTTGATTTTGCGAGCCAGATTACGGAAGGATTCCAGCTGTTCCTGTGTGTGTTGTTCCATTGTTAACGTTCACCTCTTCAAAAAAATGTTGGTTTCCTATTGATGATACTTTTTGCAATGCGTATAATCAACTTTTAACAGATGCAAATTGCATTATTCCTCCAAACCGAGGAATAATGCAATTTGCTGACCGTGGTATAATAAAAATACCAAAGGGCGTAGGACAAGCTGCATTTGATGCAAGTGGCCGTGCTCATCGTATTGGATAACAGGAGGCAATAGACATGAACAACATTCAAGAGATTCTGGCTTACAACAAATCATTTGTCGAGACTAAAGAATACGAAAAGTATACGGCAGGCAAGTTTCCAACCAAAAAGATGGTCATCATCACTTGTATGGACACTCGTCTGGTGGAAATGCTGCCCAAGGCCATGAACCTGAAGAATGGCGATGTGAAAATCATCAAAAACGCTGGCGCAATCATTTCTCAACCTTTCGGGTCTGTTATGCGTAGTGTTCTCGTCGCCATCTATGAGCTTGGTGCCGACGAAGTACTGGTTGTTGGACACACGGAATGCGGTATGGCTTCCCTACACGCAGAGACCATGATTGGACATATGGTTGAACGGGGTGTATCTGAGGAAGTCATGAGCACACTGGAGAACTCCGGCATACGTTTACAAAAGTGGCTACGCGGGTTTGACAGCGTTGAAGAAGGGGTAAAACATACTGTGGAAGTGATCAAGAAACATCCATTGCTTCCACCTACTGTACCCGTTCACGGCATGGTCATCGACTCCTACACAGGTGAACTTGATCTTGTCGCAGATGGGTATGGGCAATAGACATCTCTCTAAATGGTTTCGGGTGCGGACCTCAGGGTCCGCACTCTTTTTTTGTCTAAATTGAGGCAGTTGTTCTGTCAGGTTGTCAAACCATACAGTTTCAGTGTACACTTTTATGAAAGCGGTCAAAGAAAGCAATTTACATTGTTTTTGCTGGCCCAGCCCTAATATTAAGGAGACATGTGCATGAACATACTTTCCTACGGATTGCTCGGGCTTCTTACCCGCGAGGAGTCATCAGGTTATGATCTAATGCTGAAGATCCAGCCGCATTGGCAGGCTAAGCACAGTCAGATCTATCCGCTCCTCTCCAAAATGGAAAACGATGAGCTTTTAGCCTCCCGCTGGGTGCAACAGTCTGACAAACCAGACAAAAAAATGTATGCAGTCACGGAGAAAGGTATTGAAAAACTGCTGGGATGGATGATCACTCCCGTTACCGCTCCGGTTACGCGTGACGAGTTCAATCTGCGCATTTTATGTGTCGGCATTGCAGAAGACGGAAGCATGAGACGCATTCTGAATGAGCGCAAAAACTGGTTCATGGAACGCATCCGTTATTTCGAGGATTTGAAGTCCCGTATCCCTCAGGATAATCTGCGAGTAGGCAGTCGGGAATTCGGAAGTTACATTCTGGTACAAAAAGGGTTAATGAACGCACAAACGGGCATCGAATGGTGTAACTGGGTAACCCAATTACTCGATGGTCAGGCGGCAATTCAGGACCCTTGTCCAATTATTTCAGAAAGATAAACAAAATTTGAAACGTTCCTGTAAGTTGACCGTATTACTTGAGTAAGGCCCATTTTTGGGCGAATCAAACAAATTAATCGGGGGGTTACGATCTTTACAATGAAGAAAAAATTCGGAATTAAACATCTCATGATGGTTTTCATGGCCTTTACATTACTGTTTGCAACAGTTGGAGTTGCGAATCCGGATTCTGCTGATGCTAGACGTGGTGGCGGTTTCAAATCGGGAACAAAAAGCTATACCAACACACCTAAGAAATCCGATTCCAACAGCAATGTGAGCAAATCTAATACGAATAATAACTCCAATGGAGCAGCTACAACGAACCGTGGCGGATTCTTCGGCGGTGGCGGTGGATTTATGAAAGGTATGATGCTGGGTGGTCTTGCTGGCATGATGTTCGGCGGATTGTTCGGTGGCATGGGCGCTCTGGGTAACATTCTTGGATTGCTCGTAAACGTAGCTGCAATTATGCTGATCGTGATGCTCGCGATGGCCCTGTTCAGAGCCATTACGAATCGTCGTAAACCAGCAGCAGATGGTCGTTATGACCGCAAAAATGATCGTGATGATGATGACCGTAACAGAAACGGACGGTACTAATCTCTATGGTTCTGAGCATGGATGAAATTGTCAACGCGATCTGTATTCACATGGCTGAACGCAAGGGTGTTCGCCCAACCGATGTCAATGTGGAACTGAGCTGGGAAGAAGATACGGGATATTCCGCAGAAGTCTGGATTCAAGGCCGCAGTCAGTATCTGGTCGAATCCAACATGATTGAAGCGATCCTGCGCTATCTGCACAGTGAATACGACATTCGGGCTTACCGTGAGAATGTAAGACTGGATCTGGATGAAGAGATCACAGCGATTGTGAATCAATAAATGAATAACTAATAAGCCATTTGCGGATGGAATATAAAAAGGACCGTCTCCATGATGTCGGGACTGCACCCCTTTTGTGAGACAGGGATCAAAACACCTTGCAAGTTAAGTAGCCAGTCTTCGGAAATCCATCGGAGACTGGTTATTTAGTTTTGTTTGAATTCGAATTGAGTTATAGTAAGTAATGTAGTTTCGAACGGTCTGTTCAACGATGGCCGTCGTTGTAGACATCAGATCTTCGAGGTAGAACGTTTCAGACTTTAGTGTGGAATGAAACGACTCTATGGGGGCATTATCAGCGGGCGTTCCTTTTCGGGACATGCTCATGATAATGCCCTTTCCCTTTACTACAGCCTGGTAATTCTGGGACGTGTACACGCTACCTTGGTCGCTATGGAGCAGCATATTGCTTCGCTCTGGAATTTGATTCAATGTATCCAGAACTAAGCATGTGTCCTGCTTGTCCGCTATACTGTAAGCGACAATTTCTCCGTTGTACAGATCCAAAATGCTTGAAAGGTACAACATTTTGTTACCAAACGGCAAATACGTAATGTCAGTCACCAATTTTTGCAACGGAGCTTCTGCATGAAACTTTCGTTTAAGCAGATGTTCCGCTGGTTGTGCCGGTTGCCCAGTCGTTTTTCGCTTCTTGATCCTCACTCGGCATTGTAATCCCTCGCACTGCATGATTCGCTGAACTCTCTTGTGATTAATTGGACCTTCTGATCGAAGTAAGGCAGTGATCTTTCGATACCCATACCGAAACTTGTGTTGAGTGCAAAGTTGGATGACTTTCTCCACTGTTGGATCTGGGCGCTTCCTCTCAACGGCTGCCTTCCAGCGGTAGTAGGTCGCACGAGCAATTCCAAGCCATGTACAAGCCTCAGATATAGTTACTTCTTCTCGAATGGATTCAATCCAGGCGATGACGACCTCAGCTTCCACCTCCGTTCCAATTCCTTGTACTTTTTTAGCAGTTCCAATTGTTGCTTCAGGAAACGGTTTTCTGCTTTAACTTTTTCGAGCTCTGTGGAGTGACCTGGGCCTTTTCCATAGCTATATTGCTTGCCTACGGGTTGCTCCAGGCGATGAACTTCTCCTTTTCGATACCACCTCATCCACGTTTTCAGCTGTGATTCATTCCGTATCCCCAGTTTCTCCATAACTTCTTTTACGGGTACTTCTGCTAATCTCATTTCTATGGCTTTCATCTTTAGTTCCACGGGATAACTTACTCTAGTTGCCAATGCAAAAACACCTCCAAGATGATCTCCTTATCTTACGACAAGGTTTCATTCACTTGAAGGTGTTTTAATTTGTCTCTCGTTATGGGGTCAGTTCCGTCATTGACATGATTGGAGACGGTCCTTTTTTGTGTTCCTTGGGAAGATGAAACCTTTGCATCTACCTTCCCAAGATTCATAATGTAATCTTATGGCTACTTCAATTTCACCAGACTGTAGTTTTTCTTGCCTTTACGGATAATGATGAATTTACCACCGATTGCGTGCTCTGCAGAGACCGTGAATTCCAGTTCCGTAACTTTCTCACCATTCATGGAAATGGCCCCTTTGGTGACATCCTCACGCGCCTGACGTTTGGATGGCTCCAGGCCAAGATCCACGAGCCAGTCTACAATATTTTTTGCTTCACCATCGGTTTCGAAGGTCGGCATTTCTTTAAAGCCCTGCTCGATTTCGTCAGCTGTAAGGGAACGAATGTCTCCGCTGAAGAGTGCTGCGGTAATGCGTTTCGCCTGCTCCAGCATGTCGTCGCCGTGAACAAATTTCGTCATTTCTTCAGCGAGTGCCTTTTGTGCTTCACGCTTGTGGGGCTCCGTTTCTACCTTTTCAGCCAAAGCTTCAATTTCTTCTTTGCTTAGGAATGTGAAGTATTTCAGGTATTTGATTACATCACGGTCATCCGTGTTCGCCCAGAACTGGTAGAATTCGAATGGAGTCGTCTTATTCGCATCAAGCCAGATGGACCCGCCTGCGGATTTACCGAATTTCGTTCCGTCGGATTTGAGCATCAGCGGGATCGTCAGACCGTAAGCTTTAGCTTCTGGCCCTTCTTTTTTACGGATCAGGTCCAGACCGCTTGTAATGTTGCCCCATTGATCGGAACCGCCGATTTGCAGCTGTACATCCTCATGTTGGAACAGGTGCAGGTAATCGAGCGATTGGAGAATCTGGTAGGAGAACTCGGTAAACGAAATTCCATCTTCCAGTCTGCTCGCAACCACATCTTTGGCTAGCATCGTGTTGAGGTTAAAGTTCTTACCGTAGTCACGCAAAAATTCAATCACATTGATTTTGTGTGTCCAGTCGTAGTTATTGACCATACGTACCTGATTGTCGCCATCCGTTACGAAAAGCTTTTTCATTTGTGCAGTCAGAGCATCTACATTGGCTTGTACCTCTTCCAACGTTTGCAGGGAACGTTCCGATTGACGACCACTTGGATCACCAATCGTTCCTGTTGCCCCACCAATCAGAATGACTGGACGGTGCCCAGCGAGTTGGAAACGTTTCAGCATCATGAACGGAATCAAATGTCCGATGTGCATGCTGTCTCCTGTAGGGTCAACTCCGCAATACAATGAAACCGACGTGGTCTCTGTCAGCTCACGCAGACCCTCCGCATCTGTCTGTTGATTAATGGCGTCGCGCCATTCCAGTTCATCAATAATATTCAAAACAAACAACCCCTTCTCTATGCATTGGTATTAGGCCATGATCTACGTTAATTCACAAGGAGCTAAGCCGGGCGAGGCTTTTTTGGACACAAAAAAATCGCCGCCTTGTCTTCAATAGACATAGGGACGATTATCATAACCGTGGTACCACCCAACTTGCACAGACAACAACTCACACGCTGTCCATACCGCTTTCAGCAAAATATCGTTTGCCATTCCGCTTGGCATTACCCAAGTACTCCAGAGTGTAATTCGCAGCCCTTGTATGTATCAGGTTCCATCAACCCCTGACTTTCTGTAACAGGGACAAAGCCGCTACTGCGCTCTATCAACGTAATTCATGTATTCAATTTATAGCCAGTATAGCCGAACGTTAATATCATTGCAAGGCCAAGTATTTAATCTTTATATAGAGCAACAGATGAATGCCTACGCCAAAGTTTATAAAGACATCTTGTTCAACTTCTCGTGGTAATATGCATAAGCCTTTTCTGCAATCTGATCTTCATTGTTCCAAAATTGCTGATCCAGCACATCAAGATGTTGCTCCTCCTCTACTGTTAGAAACGTAGGAATATCCCACAGTTCAGCAAGTCTTTCATCCTCTCCCAAATGCTTAATGCAGACATATGCTGACTTTATGATGTCCATTACTTGAGTCGCACCAATGGTATGTAATGCCTGCAACGCGTATAGGTATACCTCTTCGCCCCAGTTGCAGAAAAATTGAACAAAACCACCGTTAAAGACGTCCATCTCTAGCAGCCATAAAGCAGCAATTTCCTGTTCATTCGTTGTTAACGCAGCCCAGCCCTGAGCGGATTCATTCTTTTTCCCCACAAAGGTGAACGCATACTCATACCACACATCATTAATATCCTGTTCACTCATGTCAATCACCTCTCTTTTCTTGGTTCCAGCCTCTCCAGATCTTGCCGTTTACCCGTCTGATGCCAATACAAGTAAGGATCTCCAAGCTGTTGGAAAGCCTTCTCAACACTTTGGGTCAATTCTTGCGTCACTGCGTTTGTGTAATTCAAGTGTGTCTGTTTATTATCCACACCATATCGTTTCAGCAATTCCACATGCGCTGCCGTAAAAATGATATCCTCCAGCAGCCAGTAGATTACTTCTTCCGTCTGTTCCATTCTTTTTTCCAACATAACCATGCCACGCTCGTATATACGAACTATATATGCATCATTTTCAATCTCTACATATGGAACTCCTTCCCCTTTAAAGCTCTCAAACAAGCGGTTAACATAGTCCTCAATCTGCTGCCTGCGGAAGGATGTCCGCTCAAGCAACTGAAAAAGAGTTTTTGCAATCTCTGTTTTGCTTAGTATGTTGGAAATAAAATCTCCTTTTGACATGATAATGAAAAAGCTGCCAATGGCAGCCTCTTCATAACAAGTTTTCAATCAGGTTCCACAAAAAGTCCGGTAGGAGGTATCGCACTGCGTAGGCAGTTCCGCGTACTCAGCTTGTTCGGTAGAATGTGCAAACGGGTTTGAAAGAACAGCAAGAAGTTTCTCCATCACACTAAGATCTCCGTGATTCTCCGCTCGGTCCAGTGCTTCTTCCACCCGATGATTACGAGGAATCACCGCTGGGTTGCTAGTTCTCATCAATTGCTGCGATTCTTCTTTCCCTTCCTGCTGTCTGCCTAATCTTGCCTGGCGACGCTCATTCCACTCCGCAAACTCTGAAGTATCGAATAAAGGAGCTCCGTTGAGCGTATCAAAGGTCAGTGCGAGAAACGTATTTGTGTAATCTGCACTATGCTTCTCCATCAATTCAAGAAGATCCCTGATTAGCGCTTCATCCTCAGCCTCTTCATTAAACAAGCCCAGCTTGCTCCGCATTCCCGAGAGCCAGTGGTGGTGATACAATTCAGAGAATTGTGCAATCGCATCCTGAGCGATTTGTACAGCCTGTTCTTCATCCTCATGCAGCAGTGGCAGAAGCGTCTCGGCAAACCGAGCCAGATTCCAGCCGCCAATATACGGTTGATTTCCATATGCATACCGACCTTGCGTGTCAATGGAGCTAAATACCGTCGCTGGATTGTAGGCATCCATAAACGCACACGGCCCATAATCGATGGTTTCACCACTGATGGCCATATTATCTGTATTCATTACGCCATGAATGAAACCAACCTGTTGCCACTTGGCGATAAGTGAAGCCTGTCGACGAATGACTTCCTGAAGTAACTGGAGATAGCGATTATCGGCTTCGGCAATATCGGGAAAATGCCGTTTCAGTGTATAGTCAGCCAATGCTCTGAGCTCATCAATCGATCCCCATCTGGCTGCGTATTGGAAGGTTGCTACACGTAAATGACTTGAAGCCACCCGAGTCAGGATTGCACCAGGTCGCTCTGTTTCGCGTGTAATGTTTTCTCCAGTAGATACAACCGCCAGACTTCGCGTTGTTGGAATGCCGAGTGCATACATCGCTTCACTAATAATATACTCACGCAGCATTGGCCCAACGGCAGCACGTCCATCGCCTCCGCGAGAGTATGGGGTTCTTCCCGAACCTTTCAGCTGGATATCCACTCGCTCGCCTTGTGGCGTGATTTGTTCTCCCAGCAGCAAAGCCCGTCCATCACCAAGCATGTTAAAATTACCGAATTGATGACCCGCATAGGCCTGAGCGAGAGGCTCGGCACCTTCCGGAATCAGGTTACCTGCAAACACCTCCGCTCCTTCATCACTGTTAAGAGCCTCAGCATTCAGCCCCAGGCTGGCTGCAAGCGATGTATTGAAGATGATCAACTTCGGTGATTGAACAGGTACCGCACCCTGATTTGTAAAAAAGGTCTGTGGCAAACGTCCATAACTGTTGTCGAAGTGCCACCCTTTTTTCAGCGTTTCTTGTTGCATGTGATCACAACTCCTTTTCTGTAACCAAGCGATATCATGATATCCCTTCGTTTTATTTTAGCCTTGTGAACCAATGCTCATTTATGTAGTCGCATGGAAATTCAACGGAAAGAACATGTAGCATGTTCATGATGAAACTTTAGCATATTTATATCCCTTTTGCATTCATCCTGCTGTAACTTTCATACCCGGGACACCGTTTAGAGATCAAGGGGTGATCAAATTGAGAAAATACATCTATTGGATTGGGTCTATAACACTTTTGTTTATGTGCCTTACGGGTTGTTCAGCGGACAACATACAATCAAAGGGAAATCAGGTTATCGTTCAACAACCGGTTGAGAGCTCCAATCAATATACCCTGTATAGAAAAATTACCGATCCAGCACAGGTGCAAGCCATCAGGAACATCACCGCCTCTATCCCGTCGAACAATACTATAGCGGATATGGTGCGACCTCCGGATTATAAATTCTTTTTCGAGAAAAAGAACACAGATTCCTCAGATAAAAGTGTCATCTATAACCTCTGGATCAGTCCCCATCAGGATCAGGTTGAAATCATCATTGAAAGTAAACCTACTTATGTTCAATTAACTAAGAAGAAATCTGCAAAACTTTTCGAACTCATCACAGGTGAAAAGCTTCCGGGGTATGTTGAGTAAAAATATCCAATTGTACTCTGCAGTTTACCCAAAATAAAGACCCAAGAGGTTCATTGGCAAGGGGAGTCATTCCGATCATTCCACCTCAACCAATACATCTTGGGTCTGTTCCATTTATTCAGATCGCATACCTGTTACAAGACAATCTTAAGTATGTGCTTCTTGAGCTTGTACAGGCTGTACGGGCAGACTCTCTTTTTTAAATCCGAGGTTAAAGAAAACATTGAGCAGGATGGCACACAGACTGCCTGTGATAATACCATCACCAACAATAATGCGGATACTTTGAGGCAGCTGGGCAAACAGATCCGGCACAGCCGTGACGCCAAGACCGAGTGAAACCGAACAAGCAACGATTAACAGATTGGATTGCTTGCTGAAATCCACATGTTGCAGCATTTTAATCCCGGATGAGACTACCATGCCGAACAGAACAACCGTTGCCCCGCCGAGTACCGCGCTGGGAATAATCGTTGCGAATGCCGCAACTTTGGGGATCAGTCCAAGAAAAATCAGAATACCTCCGGCTGCAACAACCACATTGGTCGTTTTCACTTTGGAGAGCTGAACCAAACCGACATTCTGAGCAAATGTGTTATACGGAAAAGCATTGAAGATACCACCAAGTACAAATGCCAGACCTTCTGCGCGGTATCCTCGTGCCAAATCCTTTTCGTTAATCGGTTGATCACAGATTTTGCTCAAGGCCATAAACACACCTGTAGATTCGATAATGACAACTGTGCCGACAATAATCATGGTAATGATCGGACCGATTTCGAAGGTAGGCCATCCAAAGTAAAAGGGCTGGGGCAAATGAAACCAAGAGGCTTCCTGTACAGAGCTGAAATTCACTTTCCCCATGATGGCAGCGACGAGGGTACCCACAATAATACCGAGGAGAACTGCGAGGGATTTGACAAAGCCGCGAGCATATCGATTCAGCACCAGAATGAAGAGCAATACCCCGAATGAGAGCGCCAGATTGTCCAGACTTCCGAAATTCTCACTGTTTGCTCCACCTGCCATGTTCTTGATGCCCGTTGGAATTAACGCCAGACCAATAATGGTTACGACTGTTCCAATCACAACGGGAGGAAACAGTTTGACGATTTTACTAAAGAAAACAGCACATATAACGATGAATATCCCTGCTGCTATGATGGAACCGTAAATGGCCGGAATTCCATATTGTGATCCAATCGCAATCATGGGAGTCACAGCAACAAATGAGCTTCCAAGAACCGCTGGCAAGCCAATCCCCAAATACTTCCCTTTACGTGCTTGAAGCCATGTCGCGATACCACAGGTTAACAGGTCAATCGATACCAGATACGCCAATTGTTCCGCAGTCAGGTTTAACGCTCTTCCCACAAGCAGCGGAACCAAAATGGCCCCGGCATACATCGCCAATACGTGCTGAATTCCCAGTGAAAAAATCCTCATTCTCTTGGTTTCTCTCATCCCTACCTGCCCCCTGTAATTTAGAATCACTTTACCGCTGCAAAAATCATGTTATGTTGATTCACATTATATAAACAATTGCGGGAAGTTCCATTATCCATAACATAGAATTGTTGCAGGTTATAAAGAGACCTCATTATATTGGGCATTTTGTACAAAAAAGGGATGAGCACAGCTTCTTTTAACGTTATATTACCTCACATGAAATCCCGAAACACCTTTACTTCTCCCGATCATCCCCATCGAAAAACGTAAAAAGGCCAGCCAGAAAATTCTGGCTAACCTAATCATTTCAGAGCCACCGCCATGGCGACTTCTTATGCATAATATAATATGGACAATATGCAGACTCAAATCGAATAATCGACCACAATTACATTCTCCAGCCACTCATTCAGGGAGGCTACAAATGCCTGATGTGCAGGATGCGGGCCATAAGCACGCAGCGCTTCCTGATCTTCAAATGTCACTCTCAGGCCAAGTGTGAAGCCCTGAATATGATCCGTCTCCTCTGTTACATTAATACCTGCGGTGAGATCCACAATTCCAGGAATCTGTTCCTGTAACGCGAGTAATTGAGCTACCAATTCTTGCTGTTTGACCGTAGTGATTTTATCGTTCAATTTGAATGCGACCAAATGTTCATACATTATCTTTTCACCTCATTCCTTTAACGAGTAGTGATTTAGCTTTTTAATACTCTGCTCTGAACATGATGCAGAAGTTTCTGAAGCCAGATCATATCACTCTGAATGGAGTGGTACGCGTGATCTCGCATCAACAACAGTGCATCTTTCAGATCCTCCTCCACATCAATCTCCTGAGGTGTATGAGATTCAATATATTCCAGCCTCTTATTCATCTTCTCAATAATATCCTCAATCAAATACGCGATCTTCTGATTATCCACCTTATCCAAATGGACCAACGCAGCGTATAAGGACTGTACATTCGTAAACTTCTGGAACACCTTATATATGCTCTGTTCAAGGGACTGACGTCCTTTTTCGGTAATTCCATATGTCGTTTTGTCTGGTCGATTTTCACTCTGAATTGTTTCTACCTTCTCAATAAGACCCTTCTTCAGCAACACTTCAAAATTATAATAAATGGTACCTTCGGTAATCTTGGCATCCGTTTGATCCAGATGTTTCCCAATTCGCTTCTTAATATCATAGGGATAATAATTCCCTTCACTTAGTGCACCGAGTATAAATATTTGAATCGACATGTGACTGCCCCCATTCTGCTAATCGAAGGGCATAGCTTCTTCTTCATCGCCTACCCTCATATCTTCTATTTTATATCATAACGGGCTGTTGTACAGACTCCTGTGTGGTACTAGTTTGCTTGGCTTTTTTGAAATGATGAATGGCTGTATTGATAACAAAGGCTCCCACACCAACCAATGCCAGCCCAACAGCATAATGCACCGTTCGTCCCCCACCGAAGAGAATATTGTAATCCAGATGCGTTGAATAGAACATCGGTGTGATTTGACTTACGAATTTGAAATATCCTGGCATCATCTCCGGTGACATGGACGTCCCGTTTGCAATGGATTGGCTGAGTACGAATATCATATTGATCAGCATTCCGCCTTGACCCAGAAGCATGATAAAGATACTTGTAAACTCAATCGACACAAACAACTGCAAACTATGCACCATCCACAGTTTCAAAAACGCTTCCACGCCATACCCTTGCACCATAAAATAAATGCCTATCCCTACAAGTGGAGCAAGGATGGAAACAAGCAGGTTGACTCCTCGCATTGCAAAGAATGCTTTCCATTTCCCCATCTGTCCTTGCAGTTGTTTCATGCCGCCAATGCTTTGCATCGCATAGATCATGGCTCCAACATAGAGCGCCATGGTGATAAACATCGGTGCCATCTGATTTTGCATGCCTGCTGGTTGCGGGTTGCTCAGAACGATGTCGGATGATACTTTGTCCATGGTCGATTCCACAATCTGTTTCGATTGCTCCGCAGGAACCTGCATACTGCTCAGCACACCCTCAAAGCTCTGTGCCTGAACCTGAGCACCGATCTGCGCAGTGATTTGAGCAGCTACATTTTTCATTGAACTGGTGATCGTTGTTGGGTTCGATTCATTAATCAGGTACTGGAGCTGAGCTTTACCGCCTTGTTCAGACAGTTTCTCCGTAAAATCACCCGGTATACGTATGATCATATGAATATCCCGATCTTCAAGCCCTGTCTTTGCCTGTTGCAATGATTCGTTGGTTACTACCTTAAATGGCAATTGTTCTTGCAATTTTTGTACAAACTCAGTACCGGATTGCTGGTCCTCGTTGACAATGGCCACCGTAAGATTGGTTACATTTTTGGGGATTGCACTATATCCCGACATAAAAACGGTCAACATTACAATCTGATAAAAAACGATCATGAATATGCCTGCCTTGACTCCGCCGTGCTTCAGTATGTTCTTCACTCTTTACTCCACCTTGTTGTTTTAATTTAAACTACTTGAATTAAAGTACTCTTATTTGTTATATTTGTCAATGAGACCAACCAAGGAGGCGAAACGAATGACGAAGAGCTCTATTATTTCTCTGTCAGAAATCACGAATTTCCAATCGAAAGAAGAAGAATTCAGTCCCTACCGTTGGTATCGCAGCATGTTGAATCAGGAACCTGTCATCTACAATGAAGAGACCGATTCCTGGCATATATTCAAGTATGATCTTGTCAAAACCGTGCTTAATGATCACGAGCACTTCTCCAGTGTGAGAAAAAGATCAATTGTGAACGTCGGATATTCAAGTGAAGAAAAAGGTGCGGACAGCGAGCATCACATGCCGGACAAGCTGGATATTCACAATGTAGATCCGCCGGATCATCGCAAGCGGAGATCATTGCTGGCAAGTGCGTTTACACCGAGAAGTCTCAAGCTTTGGGAACCGAGAATACAGGCAGTGGCCGAAGAGCTAATTAAAGAGTTTGAGCATCAATCAGAAGTGGACATTGTTGAAGCTTATACGAGCATGTTTCCTGTCATTATCATGTCTGACCTGCTTGGCGTTCCTTCCAAAGATCGTCATTTGTTCAAGGGTTGGGTGGACACCATGTTTATGCCCACTACCGATGCCACCTTTGATCAAATTAACGAAATGAAAAAGATTGCCGGCGAAGAATATTTTAAATACTTGTATCCCTTCGTTGTGTCCAAAAGATCCAATCTGGGAGAAGATATCATATCCGACCTGATCCAGGTGGAAGTGGATGGCGAGCACTTTACGGATGAAGAGATTGTGCGAACCACCATGTTTATTCTGGGTGCTGGCATAGAAACAACAAGCAACCTGCTGGCCAACTCGTTCTATGCCCTTCTGTATGATCAACCGGAATTGTATGCCGAACTCAGGGATAACCTTGAGCTTGTTCCAGCCGCGGTAGAGGAAATGCTGAGATATCGCTTTCACATCAGCAAAATGGACCGGATGGTCAAAGAGGATAACGATCTGCTTGGTGTTAAACTGAAAAAGGGAGACGCTATCGTAGCGTGGATGAGTGCAGCCAATATGGATGAGAACATGTTCGAAGACCCGTTCACCTTAAATATTCATCGATCGAACAATAATAAACAGCTTGCATTTGGTTTTGGTACTCACTTCTGTCTGGGGGCACCACTGGCGCGTCTGGAGGCCAAAATTGTACTGACCACATTTTTAAAAACCTTCACCAGCATTGAACCCGTGGAAGGATTCAATCTGGAGGAAAACCTGACTGCCTCTGCGGCCGGACAATCTTTAACGACCCTTCCGCTGAAGCTATATACGTAAATTCATCTGACGTAAATTCATTTATGAATTGATAATCTTCACTATATTTTCGATGGATAAAATCAAAACAAAAAGAGCAGATCTCATCTGCTCTTTCTTTCTACATTCGTTAATTCAGTAAACCTGTTCCATTCATCATATATGGCACCACTCGCTCGGCCAATTCAGCCGGGGATTCCTGTCTCTCCTCCAAATTCCAGCGATACGTCACCCCATAGATGGACCAGCTCAGCATCGTTGCCAAATACGCCAATGTTTTGGGTGGCTCTGCTCCATCTGTTTGACTCATGGCAAGCTCCAGAACGAGCTTCTCTAACTGGGCCTTAATATTTTCTTCAAAGATTGGCGCTACGGACTCATATTTCTTAATACATTGGTTACTTGAATCATGATAATTACATAACGAGATCACCAGTTGCTTCAGGGTCTCTTCTGTCAAATGTGCCTCTGCATCAATCTGTTTGAGCACATATTCTTGGAAAGCATAGGACAAAACGGATTCAAGCAGTTCATATTTGTCTGCAAAATGGGCATAGAATGTGGCCCGGTTAATCGTCGCCTTTTGTGTAATATCCTGAACTGTGATGGCTGAGAAATCCTTTTTATTCAAATGATAAAAAAACGCATCCTGAATTAATTGACGGGTTCGGATCACCCGTGGATCATTGGGATTTGGAGAAAACTCACCTGACATATACAAAGTGTCCCTTCTAATCGATCTTGTAATCAAACTTCTTAATGCTCTGCTCCTATTATAAATAGCTCCTGTTAGCTCAACAAGTAATCCGGGGTTAAACCAACATTATTATGGTCGCTTCGCTTAAGCAACACATTGGATAAATCGTCGGTTGATGCAGCCACTCTCCATTGATAATATTGCACTCGTACCCCGCTTGGAGGTGCACTATTATGGAGGTGTTTGACTTGAGTAATCATCAACAACAAGTTCAATCCACGGAAAATCTGTTTCAACCTTATACGATTCATAACTTAACCCTGCAGTCTCGCATCGTTATGCCCGCTATGGGTCGGGCTTTCTCACCCGATGGTGTACCGGGTACCGATGTAGCGGCTTATTATCGCAGACGTGCCGAAAATGGCGTCGGACTTATTATTACCGAAGGTGTAACCATTGATCATCCGGCGGCAACCAGCGAACCGCGTGTTCCCCGTTTTCATGGTGAAGAAGCATTGAACGGCTGGGCAGAAGTCGTCAGACAAGTTCATGAAGCAGGGGGCAAGATTTTTCCTCAGCTCTGGCATATGGGTATGGCTCGTCCAGCGGGATCGCAGCCTCATCAGGAAGCTCCATCCATTGGACCGTCGGGTATTGATCTCGAGGGAAATCTGACGGGTGAACCGATGACAGACGAAGAAATCGCCAACATCATTCAGGCTTTTGTGGACGCAGCAGTTCATGCCAAACAGCTTGGGTTTGACGGCATTGAAATTCAAGGAGCACATGGTTACCTGGTTGACCAATTCTTCTGGGACAGAACAAATACACGGACAGACCGCTACGGCGGTGATCTTATCAAGCGTACGCAATTCGCTACCGAACTTATTCAAGCAATCCGTTCTGCCGTGGGTCCCGATTACCCGATTGCCATTCGTTTGTCGCAATGGAAAATGAGTGATTATTACGTCAAACCGCTGGACACACCAGATAAGCTGGAGTTATTCCTGAATGTGTTGGTAGAGGCCGGCGTCGATATATTCCATTGCTCAACACGACGTTTCTGGGAGCCGGAATATGAAGGTTCGGAACTTGGATTTGCCGGCTGGGTGAAAAAACTGACAGGCAAACCAACGATAGCCGTGGGTTCTGTCGGTCTGGATGATGAATTTACAAGTCTCTATACGGAAGGTAAAGGTGCAGGACACAAGGATTTAGATGATCTTCTCCTTCGTTTGGACCAGCAGGAATTTGATCTGGTTGCCGTTGGACGCGCACTACTGGCTGATCCGGCGTGGGCTGTGAAAATCCGTGATGGCCGTGTGAATGAAATTCAGGCTTTTTCGCCAGAAGCACTTGCTACGTTGCTATAACAATAATTTAGGTTCAAATTAATATTGTTATCCGTTAAATGAGCTATAATTGAACCAAAATACTCGTCATCCATCTAGTTAGGGACAGCGGGTATTTTGGTTTTTTACATGTTTGACAAAACAGAGCGAGCAATATCGTCCAAGAAAGTTCCTTCTTTTCATATTATAATGACATTTAACTTACCAGAAAGAAGGTGCAGCAGGTGACTCGCGAAGTGCGAACCGTCGTGTTCGATACCGATTTACAGCTCGAAGCCTATCAATTTGAAGGTATTATGCAGAAATTCCCCAATCATTTTCATGACTATTACGTCATTGGATTTATTGAGCAAGGCAAGCGACATCTCGTATGTAATAACGAAGAATATATCCTAAACACTGGAGACATGATTATTTTTAATCCGCATGATCCCCATGCCTGCGAACAGGTGGACGGCAGAACTCTGGATTATCGCTGCATCAACATTCAACCTGAGGTCATGCGCCAATATGTGCTGGAAATTACCGGACAAGATTATTTGCCACGGTTTACTTCCCCTGTTCTCTATCAGAGCGAACATGTTACTTCTTTGCATGAGCTGCATCAGATGATCTTGGAAGAGCAAGCTGACTTTCACAAAGAAGAACTGCTGCTCTTTCTGCTGGAACAGCTGATGAGAGAATATGCCGATGCCGAACCGCCCATTTCCGCCCAGGACGTCACCATCGAGATTAGACTCATATGCGAGTACATAGAGACTCATTATATGGAGAGCATTATGTTGAACCAATTAGTCGAGTTAACAGGGCTGAGCAAGTACCATCTATTGCGTTTGTTCACTCGTCAAAAAGGGATATCTCCCTACCGCTACCTGGAAACGATTCGCATCAATCAGGCCAAACGGCTATTGGAACAAGGCCAGCTCCCGATTGAGGTTGCAGCGCAGACCGGTTTCAGTGACCAGAGTCACTTTACGAATTTTTTCAAAAAGCTAATTGGCTTGACCCCCAAGCAATACAGACGCATCTTCAACCATGAAGTGGATCCAAAGCGCACAGCGGATGATCTGTCATGACAGGTCAGAACAAAATTTCCACTGGACACCTGCTAGCCTTACTTACGATCCTGATCTGGGGAACAACGTTTATCTCCACCAAGGTGCTACTGATCGATTTCACGCCGGTGGAGATTCTCTTTTTCCGTTTCGTGATTGGCTATGTGGTGCTCTTCCTGATCTATCCGCGGTTAATGCGAATTACCTCACTCCGAGAAGAAATGCTGTTTATCGGTGCTGGATTATGCGGGGTTACGTTATATTTTCTCATTGAAAATATTGCCCTGGTGTACACCTTAGCTTCTAATGTAGGTGTTATTGTATCGATTGCCCCTTTCTTTACCGCAGTCCTTGCACATTTCTTTCTGGATGGAGAGAGATTGCAAAAGCGGTTTATCTTGGGCTTCGCCATTGCCTTGTCTGGCATTATCCTTATTGGATTCAACGGCAGTTTCATTCTGCAACTGAATCCCCTGGGGGATCTGCTCGCTTTCGTGGCACCTGCTGTGTGGGCGATCTACTCTGTTCTCATGCGCAAAATAGGTGAACTTCCCTATCACACCATCGGTGCTACACGCAAAGTATTTTTTTATGGACTATTATTCATGCTGCCGGCTTTGTTCCTGTTCGAATTCCACTTCGATCTCGGGCGCTTCGCCAACATGACCAACCTCTCGAACCTTCTCTTTCTCGGACTGGGTGCCTCGGCCTTATGTTTTGTAACCTGGAACCGGGCAGTGAGTCTGCTGGGAGCCGTCAAAACAAGTGTGTACATATATTTGGTGCCTGTCATTACTGTCGTCGCTTCTGCACTGATTCTACATGAACGGATTACCTGGATAACGCTGCTTGGCGCTCTATTAACGTTGCTCGGATCATTTATTTCAGAGAAGAAAGTGCACAGAAAAGACCACCGTAGTACGTTGCCAGAACTTGAATAGTATATGGTTTCATCGTCCAAAACTCAAAGAAAGGCATTAATCCATTACGGATTAGTGCCTCTTCATTTTGCCAGGACATTGAGCAGATGCAACTTCTAATTCAACATGGACAGAAGATTCACCAGCTCCTGCTTCTCCAGATGTCTCCATTGTCCACGTTCCAGTCCATCCAGCGTAACATTCATAATTCGGATGCGCTCCAGCTTGAGCACTCTGTATCCCAAGGCTTTGCACATTCTGCGGATTTGCAGATTAAGCCCCTGAGTCAAAATGATACGAAATACGTTCTCACTATGCTTATATACCTCACACGGTTTCGTCACCACATTCATAATCTCAACCCCTTGCGACATCGCCCGTACGAATTCGTCTGTCACTGGTTTATCTACGGTTACTACGTATTCCTTGTCGTGGTTATGCTCCGAACGCATCATCTTGTTCACAATGTCCCCGTCGTTCGTCAGAAAAATCAATCCCTCGGACGCCTTATCCAGCCTGCCAATCGCAAAGATACGCGAGGGATAATTCACATACTGAATGATGTTTCCCTCCACCTGTTCGGCTGCGGTGCAGACAATGCCGATGGGTTTATTCAGAGCAAGGTAAACAGGCTCGCGATCATTGTAAGGAATCTCCTGGCCATCAATGAGCACAATATCCTCAGGCTCCACGTCCGCTCCTTTTTCACATACTTTACCATTAATCGTAATGCGCCCGGCTGCAATTAATCGGTTCGTTTCCCTGCGGGAACAGTATCCCGTTTCACTTATGTATTTGTTAATTCGCATGCTCCACCACCACTTTGTTCAATAGGTTAGTACCTTGTACTGATTTTCATCACACATCATCTCACTTATAATGAAACGAAGCAAATAAATTGTTATTCGGAGGTACATAGGTAATCCAAAATAAACTATGGAAAGGAGTTAACCATGGACAAAAAGTGTATGAGAGTCCTTAAAAAGTTATATTTTCACGCCAATGGTGATTATGACAGAGCACGTGAAGTAATGATCTATCAAACGGATACACTAACTCCTGCCGAACAAGATATACTGACTTCAGTGGGCTGGGTGGCTAATGATCTGGAGATGGTCCACCATGATGATATCATTCAACGACTAATCGCTTTCCAGCAGAATGAACGTCTATCCTGGTCAACGATTACCCAAGCATTTATTGCAGGTGTCGGGGGCAGTTATCCTCGAGGCATATCTACGCTCGCAAGCTACCATATGATGATTCACTCAGAGCCACATGCTTACGAAGAGACTGAACAGTTCCTGGCTTGCAGAGTTTGCGGTTTCAGTCATAGCGATGAGAGCTGGAAGAATTTATCCAATATCCGTTACGCCCTTCACCAGGGTTATGATTACAGTGGCACAAGCGTAGGTGCATACGCCGATCTGACAGAGTTTGTCACCATACTTGAGCAAGGACCAATTAAACCGACTCCCGAGGATATCACCACATTCAATCAACTGCTTCGCATGCTGGATCAGGCTGAAGACGAAGAGTCTCCGGGGAAATTTGAGAAACGACTCACTGCAGAGAAATTAGTCAAAGGACACGCCGGGATTCGCCGAAGTATTCTTCAAGCGCTGTCCAGAGTAGGTGTACTGCCCAATCAGGTTCTCTCCCTCAGTACAGACCATTGGACCAACAACGAGCATATCCTGAACGGTGAGTTGCTGCTTAATAATACCAAAGGCCGCTCTGATATGGAGATGCCTTGGGCTGGCTGGCAAGGTAAACTAGGCGTCGATTGGGACAAAGCACGCAAGCTGTTTGGAAATGCGATTCAAGTCAAAGACTGAACGGTCAGCCCGTCATAATTAATGTGTTGTCCGTTTAAACAGCTTAATCCAGACACAAAGAGGAGTTTACCATGCACAAAGTTAACCAGCTTTCAATTGACCCTGATGTTCTGAACCAGAATACTGGCATATGGATTGGCGGAGAAATCGCATATGTTACAGATTGGCCGCTTAATCAGGAGAGCCAACCCTTGTTGCATCTGTTCTCCATTGATTGCAATACACTTTTCCAACAGATGCATGTCCCTTCGTTGCCACCCGGGAAGTACATTTCGGTCTTCTCCACCTATTCCGCTTCGGAATACTTTTTGGACCAGGTAACCTATACGGGGGATGAGCTGGAATGGAAGGAGAATATTCTCGCTGGATGTACATATGTATCCGTATCTTCAGAGCCACTAACTTCCGTATGTCCCATTCAATCCATTCCTTTATGCGGAGTAGGATTGACGGAAGTAGAGATAGAGGAACAGGATTTCCCTGCCTTTTCATTTTTCTCTTCCATGCTACCAAACGGTGTGAACGGAATTAGCCATTTGTTAGAGGACTATCAATTCGTTGGTCAGATTTATTCCGGGGATTTCCCCCATCCCTATCAGGATATACTGGGACTTTCCGATGCAAACGGATATTTGTTATTACGAACTGGCCCCGCATCTGCTCAGGCACCCTTGGATGGAATTTTCTTTGTGCAGACTGCTTAGTAGGACGACAGCTTAAGTTAAATCATATTCGGATTAATGTTCCCGAACGTCAAGAAGTTTCCTGTCTATTACAGACAAGGAAACTTTTTTTTGCTACGACACGAAATCGTTTTAGGTTGAACATTGTGTGAGAAAGATCATTCATTCGTCAAAATTTAACATTATTTTACAATAAAAAGCATGTACAATTGCATAATTATGGTATAAGTTATATACGAAAGAAACATTATTTACATAATATAAAATTTATATCCATCTTAGGAGGACAACTTATGAGAAGAATTTTCGCTTTAAGCTGCGGTTTTTATCTGTTAATCGGCATAACCAGCGTTGTACTCGGTGCACTTCTACCCGTTTTATTGACACATTATGAGCGTGGTTATAGTGATGGCGGATTTTTGTTGTTTCTGCAGTTCCTTGGTTTTCTTGTCGGGGTGCTCGTTGCTCCTTCCATGACTGCCCGCATCGGCAGAAAATCCATGTTAACCATCGCACTGATCTGTATTGTGGCCGCCTATGCCGTTCTCGGATTCTTGCCATCCTGGACAGTTGTTCTTCTTCTAACCATTATTGTCGGGTTTGGGTCTGGTATCATTGAGCCCTCCGTTGGTGCGTTTACGATAGAATTCACGGAAAATCAGAAAGCAGTCGCAATGTCCAAGCTTGATGTGTACTTTGCCCTCGGAGCACTTCTCATTCCGGCAGTCGCTGCCTTATACATTTGGCTGGATCTTTGGCATCTTACGTTTTATACCGTTTCCGCGTTATCCCTTATTCTCATGCTGTTATGGGTGACCATGCCCACCTCCGCCGCTTCTTATCTGAAACAAGCTGGTGAAAACACCGTTGGACATGCAACGGGCAGGGCCCAGTATTCCAGAAAACATATGGGGCTGCTCACCATCTTCGTCATCTTTTTCTTCGTTTACATGGGTCTGGAGTTAGGCCTGATGAACTTCCTGCCTTCCATCCTGGTCGAACGATTGCAGTTACAGGAGTCTGTCGCTTCACTCAGCGTATCCATCCTATGGATTGCCATGATTATCGGTCGTCTTTTTTCCGGAAAAATTGCTGAAGCTGTCAACTACATGCCTTTCCTGATCTGGAGTACGGTAGGTACACTTCTGTTCGCCGTTGCCATGGTGTTCGTTACGGGCCAATGGGCTACATACCTGCTAATCTTCGGAACCGGATTGTTCATGTCAGGGCTGTTCTGTATTGCACTGGTCTATGCCAACATTTTGATTCCGGGCATGACTGAGCGCACAACTAGCATCCTGATTGCATCAGGGGGTATCGGTGGCGCCATTCTGCAGTATGTAACCGGATGGAGCATGAGTGCGTGGCCTGTAGTGAACACGATCTGGATTTTGGCCGGATTTTGTCTGATTTTGCTACTCACTCTCGTACTCTCTCATCTCTGGAATGTAAGGAACAGCGCCGTAAGTGGAACTCTCGCACATCAGAGTAAAGAGATTTAAACGTTGCTTCTTGAGAGGGGTGATGCCCGCGTAATCCGGAATTATTGATCTTCGTTCAGGCTAGTACATTACATTTATGGAGGGAATCGTATGCAAACCTTAACCAAAAACCGTTTCAGAACCGGACAAGGGATTAAGTTGATTGACGATGCAGGCGTTGAATATCTGGATGGTGTGTCCGGTACGTTCAACCTGTCACTGGGCTACAATCACCCGCATGTCGTGAGCAAAATTCAGGAACAAGTCGGCAATCTGACGCATATGTCTTCCTCCTTCACAGAACCGTATGTGGATGAAGTGCTCGATCATCTGATTGAATATGCTCCAAACGACATTAATGCCGGATGGATGCGGGATATTACGGGCTCAACCGCCAATGAATGTGCCACCAAAATTGCACAGAAATACACGCAATCCACAGACATTATCAGCCTGTACCTGTCCCATCATGGTCAGACCCAGTTTGCAACAGGGATTTCGGGAAATGCCTTCCGGCGGAAACGGTTTCCAAATTCGGCTGTTGCCAACTCCGTTCATGTGCCTGCACCATACTGCTATCGTTGCCCATTCAAATCCTCAAGCGGAGACTGCGGATATCAATGCGTTGAAGCTATCTCCGATGCCATAGAATATGCGAGTTCCGGCTCAGTCGCCTGCATGATTATTGAACCGATCCTCGGCAATGGCGGCAATATCATTCCTCCTGCTGGTTATTTCAAGCGCCTGCGTAAACTGTGTGATGAGTACAATATCATTCTTATTGCCGACGAAGTACAGACGGGAATCGGACGTACCGGGTATATGTTTGCCAGCGAACTGTTCGATATCCAGCCTGACATGATTACCCTTGCCAAAGGTCTCGGTGGTATCGGTGTGCCTGTTGCTGCGGTATTGATGCAGTCCCGATTAAATGTACTGGAAAAGCATGAACATTCCTTCACCTCAGGAAGCAATCTGATCTCTGTAACCGCAGCCAAATCTACCCTGGAGGTTGTATCCGAACCCGGATTCCTGGATGACGTGAAACGCAAAGGTGAAATTTTAGGTGGATTACTGCAAGATTTGGCCATGAAATATCCAAGCATTGGTGAAGCTCGCGGAGTCGGCCTGATGTGGGGATTGGAAATGGTGGGTGACAATAACGAACCGGATACGGATAAAACCAACGCCATTATCGACCGTGCCTTCACGGATGAGCATCTGATTTTAAGAGGATCACGTTACGGCTTCGGGAACGTAGTTAAGGTCAGACCATCGCTTACCACAACAGAAGATGAGTTGGTTGAAATTGTAGAGCGACTCGATTCAGTACTTGCCAGCGTCCATTAAAACATTTCAATGCCATTGCTCGAAGTGGTAGTTTCGGTTACGAATCGTTCTTCTGATCGCTGTTATCCCCGGATTTTTATTTGATTTCCCTTTTCCGAGGGAAAAATCCGTTGATAGCGTATGCTTCCGAAGCAGCTTTCTTTCAGAAAGCTTTAAGGCGAACGCTCCGCTTCTCCAGAATCGATTTCGTCTCCTTCACTACTTACGTATCTTGTCAGAAACTGTTTTTAAAATGAATCGCTATAGTTACATTTCATATTATTATAAGGAGGTTTTAACATGTTAGCATTGGTATACAAATCGGCTTGGGATGTAGTGCTTGAGGAACGGCCTGTTCCAGAAATCGCAAGAGACAATCAGGTGCTGGTTCGAATCCGGGCAACGGGTGTGTGCGGTACCGACCTTGGTATTGTTAGCGGTAAATATCATGCGGTTCCTTCCGTTATTCTGGGTCATGAGTCTGCCGGGGAAGTCATTGCCGTGGGCTCTGCTGTAACGACACTGCAACCGGGCGACCGGGTTGTCATCGATCCTACCTATTATTGCGGGCAATGCGACATGTGCAGAACAGGCAGACAAAATCACTGCACACATAAGTCGGTTACAGAGACAGGTGTGAGTGCTGACGGTACATTTACGGATTATTATGTAACCGAGGATCGCTTTTTGTATAAATTGAAGGACCATGTGAGCTATGAGGAAGCGACCTTGACTGAACCACTGAGCTGCATGCTTACAGGCATTAATCAGATCCATCTGCTGCCGAATTTTAGAACGATTATCCTCGGCGCAGGGCCGATTGGTATTCTATACAGCTACGCCCTCGCTTCCAAAGGTGTCACTGGCTGTCTCGTCGACATCTCCGAAGAACGCCTGGCTATTGCAGGTTCGATTGCACCGGATCGCTGGGAGGTTCATTCATCCTTTGAAAATGCGATAGAGTCGCTGGCACCAACAACTAATCAGGTTGATATGATTGTGGATACGACAGGCGTTGTGGGCACACAAGTGCTCTCGCAACTCGCCAGCGGCGGTTATCTCATGCTGGTCGGTCTGAGAGATGGAAACACATCGTTCAATCCCAAGGAAGTTGTGGACCGCAGTCTGAAAATCATTGGCTCCATCGACTCCCTGGGTACATTCGCAACAGCACATTACATGATTGAGCAACAGATTATCCCGGCGAAAAAAATTATCACCCATTCGTTCCCATTGGAGGATTACGAAGAGGCATTCCGCACACTCGGCTGCGATATTCAGGGGCGCACACTTCAAGCTTCTTCACATGCCATCAAAGTGGTGCTGCAATCCAGCGGCTCCAGTATCTAATGTAGCAAGTTAATCATGATTGAGATAAATTAGAGATAATTGCTTACAGAATCCTGGAGGAGGAATACAACATGGTAGCAAACAAGGAGTTTGACGGGCTGGGAGAGTCGAAGGATGACAGCATTCAGGCGGTCATTTTTGACATGGATGGCGTACTGATTGACAGCGAACCGATTTATTTCGAGATTGAACGCAGCTCTTTTGCCCATTTTGGCGCAAAAATGACGGAGGAAGAACATCACACCTATGTTGGAGTTACGCTGGAATCGATGTGGCGGCAAGTGTTGGACAAGCACCAGTTGACGGCTACCGTGGAAGAAGCCCTCGCCTACCATCAACATAATGTGATGCAGACGATGCTGGCTCACCCGAAGCTGACAGCCATGCCTTCTGTGGAACGCTGGTTAAGCTGGCTGCATGAGCAGCACATTCCGATAGCCGTTGCTTCTTCATCTCCACGTGCACTGATCGATCTGATCATGGACAAGACCGGACTTGGAAAATACTTTGAGGTCCGAATGACAGGTGAGGAAGTCACGAACGGCAAACCGGCTCCAGATATTTTCCTGACTACAGCTGAAATGATTGGAGCATCGCCTTCGAACTGTCTTGTCATTGAGGATTCGCGCAATGGTGTTCAGGCCGCCAAAAGTGCAGGCATGCGCTGCATCGGATACCGTAATCCGGGATCAGGTGACCAGGACTTATCCAAAGCCGATCTTCAGATTTCCAGTTACGATGAGTTATGGACGCTCAAGGATACACTTCCGTTGGAAGGCAGATCGCCAAGCTTGTCGGAAATAAACTAAGACGAAAATAAATAACCCAAACGGCTTCAATTCAATGGAATTGGAGCCGTTTGGGTTTTGCTTGCTGCAAATTTAACGCGAGAACGCAAACTCAAATATCGTCTAGACCGAAATATCCAGACTTCCACCCAAATTAGGATGAGGAGCCGGAACCGACTTTAACATTTCTGTTAGTTGTTGACCTTGCTGCTCTGCCATGTCTTTCGACATTGACATAACTTGCAAGCTCGCCGACTGCGCCACTGAGACTTGACTCATAGCCATTGATAATGCTGCAATATCCATGTTCTGCACTCCTTTCGTTTTCTGGTCAATAGGCATACCTATTTTATATCGGTCAGGTGGGAGGAAATATGTAATTCTCTCCTTCATGTCCATCAGCTTAACATTCGCCCCACCCTAAATCCCCCCGAAGATGCTATAGCAATACAAAACATCAACCAATACGTATATGTTAAAATCATGGGGGAGGGTTGTTTATGAACGGGAAAAAATTTGTTATCCTTTTATCAGTCATCGCCGGACTTTGCATCGGATTATTTGGTGGATTTATCTACTGGGCCTTGTCCGGAGTCTAGAACATTTCTATGAAAAAGAGTCCCTAACCCAAGTATTTTAATACCCCCTCCGTTTCCTTCGCTCTCAGGGTTACTTTGGCTAATAACTGTTCCGGCTGCTGAAAATCCTCTTTGATCTCTGCCATCATTTCCTTCAACATCTCTTCCAGTTGCGCTAGTGTAGTCTCTTTAGGTAAAGTACGAGTTCTTGCGATCTCATGTTTACGAAACGAATCATCGTACGATGGAACTGTTTCCTGACCGAATGCACTTATTTCTAGCTCAACTTTTATTCCTTCCGACATTGGTTTCACCTCTTCCCACTCGTTTGAAGTTGATTAGGACTCAATCAATCCATATTTCACAAAACTGTGGTACAAGCCATCTTCTTCAATAGTTCCTGTTATATCATCTGCAATGGCTTTGAGACCTGGCTTGGCATTGCCCATCGCAATCCCTACAGCACAATACTCCAGCATCTCCGCATCATTCATGCCATCCCCAATGGCAAGTGTATCTTCACGTGACATACCCAGATGCTCCAATAAATCTGCAATAGCAATGGCTTTATGAATGCCCGGGATCATCAGTTCACCGCTTCCTTCACCGAAGATGGGCACTGTGCACTGAATGACTTCAAATTTGCCTTCGAACTCCTGCTTGATTCGATTGAACGGAATCGTAGAGCTTTCCAGAAAACAAACTTTGTTTACGTCGTCCTTGTATAAATCGGCTTCACCATATGTCAAACCAGCAATAAACGGATGTGGCTTTTGTTCTTTTTTCGCTCTGGCACCGGGATCATTCTCTACATCCCCATAAATGCGACGTTCCAGATGAGATTGAAGATTGGCGCTGGCGTACAAAGCCGAATTGGATTCGAGGTAGAAGTCAATCTGGTGTTCATTGAAAAAATCGACCATATGTCGTACATCTTCTGCCGTTACCCTTTTGTGATACAGCACATCCTGACCGAATTCAACATATCCACCACCAGCACCGACCAGACCGTCAAATCCTACGTCCCAAATAGAATCATAGATTTCCGCCTTCGATCGTCCTGTACATAAATAAAGCAGATGTCCATTTTCACGTGCCTGTTTGCATGCCTGTTGTGCGGAAACCGGAATGTTGCCGTCATCATCTACCAATGTGCCATCAATATCTATAAAAACAATCTTTCGATTCGTTGTACTCATCTCGTATCCCCCATTAAAGTAATCCAAACGCATCACCCTATATTCCCCTTCGGTATCCGCAGTTCGTACATCAAAGTAATCATAGTCATAATCACTTATTTTATAGCAATTTGTCCATATGCACCGTCTGCCAATCATCGTCCTGCTCCACTACAACCACATATCCCTGACGTTTCCAGAAATCCACGGCACCAGGCAAAAAGCGATGTGTATGCAAATACAAGGTTGTGTAGTGCAGCTCTGCCACCACTTTCTCCAGTTCTCTTACGAGGAGTGAACCGATACCGTATCTGCGATATTTAGAATCCACATAACATTTTACAATTTCGGCGGCAGACTGCTCAGGATATTGTCCATTCACAGCTTCGATACGCCCATCATAAGGCAGGATACCGATGGAACCCACGATCTCATTATCTTCCGTGACCGCAACTAGAAAGACAGTAACGGCTGAATCCAGATAATGTTCTTTGAATTGCTCCAGATCTACAGGTAATTCCTCATGATCCAGCATTGGAAATACTTCTTTGCGTACACGCATGGCAAAATCAATTGCATCTTTCATTTGGTGCTCTTGAATAGCTATCACTCTCGGGACCGCCTGAAGCTGTGTCACAAAATCCACATTCCTTATTCTTAGATTCGAGCCCGTTTCAGCTCCGTATACGAACCCAACGAAACGCAAGTTCGCTCTCTGCTTACAATTCTACCGAAATAAACTCTTCCTATCAATCTATCTAAACTCCTAACCAAAATAGCAGAAAGCCCGCGCGATTTGATAGGGTTCGCATACGATAAGGCGTGTCATCAATCAAATTCGAGGGGGAAGAACATATGTGGTTATCGCTTGGAATGTCTGCTGCAGCTCTGCTGGCAATTGGGTTCGTCTATCGTTATGTGGAAGATAAACTTGCCGCCAAAAAGTTTTATCCCCACGCACCCAAGCAGCTGTTAATCAAGTTCAAGGAAGGTACGACAGCTGACGAGATGCACACTCTGCATAAAAAAGCAAAATGCAACGTAGCCGAAACGTATGAAGATCTGGGCTGGTATCGCCTTGAATCAAGAAAGAAAATGCAACGTATGTTAAAACACTACAAGGATCATGTGCTCATTGAGCACGCTGAACCTAACTACTACCTTCAGGCATCGTTTACACCAAGTGACCCGTTTTTCCCTTACCAATACAACTTGCAAAAAATCAATGCTCCTGCTGCCTGGGATATTTCCCAAAGTAACAGTTCGGTGAAAATCGCGATCATTGACACTGGTGTGCAGTTAAACCATCCAGAGCTCGCTGGCAAGCTCCTTCCCGGATACGATTACGTTGATTATGATAATATTCCCGAAGACGGTAACGGACACGGTACCCATGTAGCTGGAATTGCGGCTTCTATAACCAATAACGGAGTTGGCATTGCAGGTGTGGCACCACTCGCTTCGATTGTCCCGCTGCGTGTGTTGGATAACAATGGACAAGGTACAACGGGTAACGTCGGAAACGGACTTGTTTATGCAGCCAACAACGGTATTCAAGTCGTTAACCTGAGTCTCGGTGGACCAACGGGAGAAGCCTTTCTTCAGGCTGCCGTGCAATATGCATGGGATCGGGGCGCTGTCATTATCGCGGCAGCAGGTAATGATAATACTTCGTATCCGATTGTACCTGCATCTTATCCCAATGTCATTGCGGTAGCTTCAACCAATCCTTCCGACCTCAAATCGAATTTCTCAAACTACGGATCGTGGGTAGATATGGCTGCACCGGGTGATACCATTCTGTCCACATACCTGGGTGGCTCATATGCCTATCTAAGCGGAACGTCCATGGCCGCTCCCCATGTAGCGGGAGTAGCTGCATTGCTGGCTTCCCGTGGGAAAACTAATGCGCAGATTCGTGATGCCTTATGCTTCGCATCCGATCCCGTATCCGGCTCTGGTGTCTACTGGACATATGGGCGACTGAATGCCTATCAGAGTCTGCAAGTGCCATAACACAATTACATTCACTCTTGATGGCATGGATCATCGCCATTTCCGTTTCTCACGTATAAAGAAATCAAAAAAACCATGGGGCTTCTATCGAAGCTCCATGGTTTAAAGAAGTTTATTTGGTTCTACACTTTTGCTGCCCATATTTCGATTTCAATTTTAATTTCGGGTAGACCTAACTCCGTAATATATCCAATTGTCATCGCAGGATAATCCTGACTAAATAATTGTCCCCACTCAGCGTATAAGAAATCCCAATCGATCTTCTCCGTTGCCCATACGTTAACTTTGATAATATGTTCAGCATCTAAATGCTCGGATTCGAGTACTGTTTTAATATTATTGAATGTATTCGTGACTTGCTCATTCAGACCGTCCGGAAAGTGTCCGCTACGATCTGCTCCAATTTGACCCGATGTCACGAATAACTCTGCATTCCTCGGAATTCTTGTAATATGCGTGTACTGTCCTACAGGAGCTGGCATATTAGCTGGATTTTTTCTAGTAATTTTGTCGGTTTTCATGTTGATTACCTCGTCATTCTTAAGATTTTTCTGCGATATTCCCTAGTTTTCTTCCTCATTTGGGCACACTTCTCCCTTGGAATAGATTCTAGAAAAAGACAGCAGTGGAGTATCCATATCCCGGAGATATAAACGCAAGTGATTTTTTCTTCATGATTGGATGCTCCTCCCTTCTTAAGTGACAAGATTCTCTTGATCTTTTCATTATATATATGAAACAAATTATGAGTCAAATTCATCCCTCATAAGCAAAGAGCAATCCCGTGTCAACGAGACTGCTCTTTGTAATATTCGAAAGGGACTACACCTGGAGTTAAAAATATTGCGCTCCATTATTGGCAATAACCTCTTTGTACCAATGGAAACTTTTCTTTTTCACTCTGCGAAGTGAGCCGCTTCCATCATTGTTCCGGTCTACATAAATGTAACCGTAACGTTTTTTCATCTCCCCTGTACCCGCGCTGACCAGATCAATTGGTCCCCAGCTCGTGTAACCCAGAAGCTCAACCCCATCCTGAATGGCTTCAGCCATCTCGGCAAAATGACGATTCAGATAATCAATGCGGTAATCGTCTTCAACGATGTCATTGTCTAGTAAAACATCCGTTGCACCAAGCCCATTTTCCACAATAAACAATGGTTTGCCATAGCGATCATACAGCTGGTTACAGGTAATTCGAAGACCCTTCGGATCAATCGTCCAGCCCCATTCGGAAGCTTGAAGATACGGGTTCTTCACTGAACCAAACACATTACCTTCGGTCGAATCCTTCAAAATCTCCGGATCGGTACTTGTACAGCGGCTGGCGTAATAACTGAATCCGATATAATCGACTGTATTCTGCATGAGAATATCTGCATCTTCCGGCTGCATATCAATCACAATTTCGTGTTCTCTGAAGAAACGCTTCGTATACCCAGGATACGCTCCTTTGGACTGAACATCGATAAAGAAGAACGACTCCCGATCCTGCTCCATGGCTTTCCATACATCGTCTGGATTGGAAGTGTACGGATAGACCATGCCTGCTGCTAGCATGCAACCAATCTGTGCACCTGAAATGATCTCGTGACAGGCTTTCACAGCCAAAGCACTAGCAACCAATTCATGATGCGCTGCCTGATAGAGAACCTGCTCTTTATTCTCACCTTCCTGGAGAACAATACCCGCTCCAATGTACGGAAGATGCAGCAGCATATTGATTTCATTAAACGTCATCCAGTATTTCACCTTGTCCTTGTATCGATCGAACAATGTCTTGGCATAAGTCTCAAAGAAACCAATCATCTTACGGTTCTTCCACCCGCCATACGTTTCGACCAGATGTACAGGGACATCAAAGTGACAGATTGTGACCACAGGTTCAATATTGTACTTCAATAATTCGTCGAAGACATCATCGTAAAACTGCAATCCCGCCTCGTTCGGCTCAGCGTCATCGCCATTAGGGAAAATCCGTGCCCAGGCTACAGAGAGCCTGAAGCACTTGAATCCCATTTCCGCAAATAGTGCGATATCTTCTTTGTATCGATGATAGAAATCAATCGCTTCATGCGAAGGATAAAACTCGCCATCTTTGGGCTCATATGAATTGAGATTTCCCAAAGCAATCGGGAAGCGATTAGCCCCCGTGGGGATCAGGTCAACCGTAGTTAACCCTTTGCCACCTTCAAGATAGGCTCCTTCAAGCTGGTTCGCGGCCGTTGCTCCTCCCCAGAGAAAATTCTCCGGGAAGGCTGTTAATTTTTCATACATTCACGTCTACCTCCTATCCATAATGAACGTTCATTTAACCGAGCACTGTAAGCAATTTGTCTTTCTCTTTCACAGATGCATCCTTCGTGCCTACTACATCCAGATAATTGGACGTGTTCGTAATAATAATCGGTGTAACCGTCTCATATCCGGCATCCTTGATCGCTTGCAGATCAAATTCCATGATCAGATCGCCCACATTAACGCGGTCGCCATCTTTTACATGAGCTGTGAAATGCTGACCTTTCAATTGCACAGTATCCTGTCCGATATGAATCAGCATCTCAACACCATCATCAGTGACAAGTCCAATGGCGTGTTTGGTGCGATATACCGTTTGTACGACACCCATGATTGGAGATACGACTCTGCCGCTGGTTGGACGAATCGCAATCCCTTTACCCATATGCTCTCCTGCAAAGGTAACATCATTGATCTCTTTCAGTTCAACCACTTCACCAGCCATTGGGCTGAAAATTTCATATCTGTTGTTCGGGTTTGGATCAAGTACAGGTGTTGGCGCTGGAACTGCGTCTGCTTTGTCTTTGAAACCAACAACATACGTAAGAACAAAACCAAGGATGAACGCAACCGCTGTAGCTACAAGAGCCATGTAGAACCCGGAATCAACGCCTGTTTTTGAGTTGATGAAGGTCGGATAGCCGAATACGCCAAGTCCGCCAAACATGTACATTTTCGATCCGAATAATCCTAGAATTCCGCCTCCAATACCACCTGCGATACAGCTCATGATAAATGGTTTTTTCAGTGGAAGTGTCACACCATAGATGGCTGGCTCAGTTACACCGAAGATCCCCGAGATGAAAGCTGGAATACTTAATGATTTCAATTTGGCATTTTTGGTTTTTAACATAACGGCGAGTACTGCACCAATTTGGGCAAAGGAAGCGGCGAAAGACATCGCAACCACTGGGTCAGAACCGGACGTACTCAGGTTCAGAAGCATGACTGGTACGAGTCCCCAGTGAAGACCAAACAATACAAACACTTGCCACAAACCGCCAATGACCAAACCTGTAACGAGTGGGCTTAATTCATAGATTCCTGTTGCTCCCGCACCAATCAATTGACCTGCCCATGTGGATATTGGACCAATTACAAGGAATGTTGCAGGAACGATAACCAGCAGTGTGAAGAATGGAACCAGGAACGTACTAACCACTTTAGGAATAACATTTTTGAAGAATTTCTCTATTTTCACTGCAAAGAATGTAGCGATAATGATCGGAATAACTGATGATGAGTAATTCATCAGGATTACAGGAATACCCAA
This sequence comes from Paenibacillus marchantiae, assembly GCF_028771845.1. NCBI lineage: Bacteria > Bacillati > Bacillota > Bacilli > Caryophanales > Paenibacillaceae > Paenibacillus > Paenibacillus marchantiae. Next base: position 5,505,487 of record NZ_CP118270.1, read on the forward strand.
GAACGTAATGTGAATTGGTGATTCAAATAATGTACCTGCGAACAACGTATACAGTGGATCACCCGCAGTCAAACCGGACAGCGTAGGATATACGAGTGTAGCTCCAATCGCCATACCGAGGAACGGTGAGCCGCCAAATTTTTTGATGGCCGTATAACCCAGGAATACCGGGAAGAAGTAGAACAGACAGTCGCCCGTTGCATTCAGCAGATGGTACGTACCTGATGTGTCCGCTATCCATCCGAAGGACAAAAACATGGCTGTAAAACCTTTGATCATCCCCGTCGCAGCCAGCAGTCCAAGCAGCGGAGTGAAGACACCAGAAATCATATCAATAAAGCGACTAAACAAACTCCCCTTGTTACCAGAACTTTCCTGTTCTTCTGGAACCTGGCCCTCAGCAGGCAGATTACCAGCTTTTACAACAGCTTTATATACATCCGGCACTTCATTGCCGATTACGACCTGATATTGTCCACCACTCTGCATGACGGTAATGACACCCGGCAGATTTTTAAGTTCTTCCGTTTTAGCAACGCTTTCATCTTTGAGTTTAAAGCGCAATCTCGTTACGCAATGGAATACACTGTTTACGTTTTTAGCTCCGCCTACACCAGACAAGATGTCTTTGGCCAGTTGATCGTAGTTCATAGTAATTCTCCCTCTCTAAGTAGACTCCCGATGCTTGTGAAACAAAGAAAACCTGAACTACTGAACATACACAACGCACCGAAAAATCCGGAAACAAGTCGTGATATTCAGCAATTCAGGTTTTGCCCTTAACGGTTGCAACCCTGTAAGGCTGTACACAGCGATATTCAGTTGTAGCATTAACAACTTCATCTTAAAGTAAGTTGCAACCCATCTTTACGGACCCAGAGTGGTCGGAAGTATCGGAATTGCCTGATTGAACAGTTACAATCCGATTGATGTATGCGCTTACTTTATGGATTCATAATATAATAACTTCTAATCTTTTGCAAGCGTTTTTTTAAGAATCTTTATTTTGTAATATCGTTACTCTGAAGTGGCATGCACCACACGCTCAATATGAATGGTTAAATACATCATTTCTTCGTTAGTCAGTTGATACGTGTAGTTATTTTCAATGAATTTTCTAATCTTCTCCGAGCACTTGTGCGCTTCAGGATACTTTTTCTGAATCATCTCGAATAACTCATCGTCGTTGTTGCTCTTATAATGATTGCCTTTTACCAGCCGTTGGGCGAAAAACTTCAGATGAGTCACAAATCGATAATAATTCAATGAGTTCTCGTCAAAGTCCATTTTGAAATGATATTTGATGATCGTCAAAATCTCCTGCATGACCTGAGTCATGCTTCGGATGTTAGGCATCTCTTCGTTAAGTGCTGCATTTACAAAATGAAGTGCCATAAACCCCGCCTCATCTTCCGGCAAAAGCACACCAAACTGATCACAAATCATATTTAACGCTTCCAGCCCTACCTCATATTCGTCCTTGTAGAGTTGCTTGGTCTCCCACAGCAGTCCATTACGGATGGGCAGATTGTTACGATAACGTTCAATGGCAAAATGAATATGATCCGTCAGATGCAGATAGATACTCTCGTTTAGCTTTTTCCCAAGCTTCAGCTTGGCATAGGCAATAATCTCTTCAGACACTTTCATGTATTCCAGTGGTATGCTCGCGATTAATGCCTTGAAATTTTCCTGAATATTTTCATTCTGTAAAGTAAATATCTTATCAATATGCTGCTCCGACACCTCATCGCCGGCTCGCTTCTGAAAAGCAATTCCCCGGCCAATAACGATGACTTCACGTTCATCTTTAATCGCAACTACAGCATTATTGTTTAACACCTTCTCGATCTTCACTTTATCCACTCCAATATACAGAAAAAGGCAAACCGTGCCTTCCATGAGGTCACTGGCCTTGCCCATTTCACTTCAATGTTAACTATATGTGCGTTCATGGTATTACATTTTTCTACATTGTGCAACAAAAAAATCGATGATGCTTTCCACCTAAAAAAACACTTTCTGATTGCATAAATGAATCTGTTTATCTGCTTTGTATTTTTTTCTGTTTGCGAATAATCATTCTGTATCTATCTACCTTCCCATTATAAGCACTCCCTTAGCATGACGCCTTATCCAGGGAATTATACTTGCACCCAGAGCTCCAGATCCAGAATTTCAATACCTGTCTGTATTAGATCTGTATCATTCAGCCTACTCCTCGCCTTCCACTTCGTCCATTAATAAACCAAAATTTATAGATACGTTCATGAACATTTTCGCGCCAGTTCAGATAAAAAGTGCTTGCACTTATTCACTATATTTTGGCTAATATGCTTCTTGAAATTCTGTTGAATTCGGATCATAAATAAACAAAAAAGCCCTCCTTAGAGGAGGACTTAATGTGTCCGAATGATGAAAAATTGCATACAAAAAAAATTAATTATCATTATTTCGTCACGCTTTTCTCACTTTTTTGCAGACATATATCATCTCTCGAATCCATTGGCACTCTATTTCTTCATTTTTCGTGTAGTCGGTTCATCATGATTTATTCTTTTTGCTTTCCTTCTCCAGTTCTGCTTCGATTCTTCGATTAATGATCTTCAACTGGTCCGAATCCAAGTGTTCGATATCCGTTAACTGTTTATCGATCTGGTACTCTTCCGCTTCGCCCTTGTGCATCAATCCTAGATGATGCTTGATGGATCGAATATCCTCGCGCATACTCATGGTCTGACGATAATTGTCTGCAACAAGTGCAAATATAATCGCGCCTGCCAGAATCGTACCATATGGCATCAGAAGACACAGAACAAATCCTACTATTAAAGCCAAAATGATATACATGCTTTTCCCCTCCACTTTCAATTACAGTTTGAATCGTTCTTGGATTAGCTGTGCCACGTCTTTCGGGCTCTTGTCAGTGTTATTAATCCGAATATAATGCTCATGCGTAATTTCTCCAGGCTCGGAGTTCAATCGATATTTCTCCATACTCGAAAGCAGATCCTGCTCTGACCATTCGACATTACGCTTCGTTGCTTTGTGCAGCAGCCGATATGGGCTCTTGTTACGCTCCAATCGTTCCGCCAGATCAGCCTCCAGTTCAACATAACATACCTCTGCACCTCTGGACTCAAACAACGCACAGACTTTGCGAATGTACTCCCAATCCTCTTTCATATCGAATGCCCACACAAATGTAAAAATCAAACCGGGCAGCTCGCTCTTCGCCACTTCTTCAAAAATCTCCTGACGGAACAGATTAACAAGTCTCTTTCCTTGAGGTGTACCATAACTGAAATAAGGTGACACCAATTCAATCGTCATATGATTGTGAAACAATTTCAGATCGGTGATCTTCTCCAATTCCTGACCCACCGTCATTTTCCCTACAGCCTGTGGACCAAAAATAATGATGAACTTCATTCCACCACTCCTGACATTAACAACATGTATTCCATTACTTGAATTTTATGGACATTAGTCCATAATAACGCCTCTTCGACAAATAAAAAAGAGATTTCAAGTCACCCGCTGAATGTTCAGGGCTTGAAATCTCTTTTTCGGTTTTACTTTATATTCATCGTTACACAGTCTGCCAAACGTTAACGTCCGATCAGAACCCATCCCCACTTCATTCGACGAAGTCCCATGGCAATAATCCATGAGAGCAAAATCGCCACAACATAAGACAGCATAATACCAAGACTGAAGTGTGGGGCGAGTTCCACGGTGAGTTCTCTTCTCCAGAACAAGAGCACTAATGGGTGTATTAAGAATACACCAAACGCCACCGTACCCAAAGAGTTCAGAATGCGAGTTGTCCGATTAGATCCATTCTGTTTCCATGCACCTATTCGTTCACATACGATCAGTAAGAGTAAGCAGGCTGAGAGAGTAAACAGATTACGGAATAGAAATAGCAACGTATAGGTTAGCGCCGGAGTTGCGGCGAAAGCCGTTTTTATATAAGTATTACCGTAAATAAACACTGCTCCTCCGCTCAACAATGCAGCAATCAGCACATAACGGTACGAGAACAATTTCTTCAAAGCCGCATCGAAGTTCAACCCAATCCATGCACCGAATCCAATAACAATTAGGTAACTGGGCAGCAAACTCCCCATCCGTGAGAAATGAAACTGCAAATGCAACGCGTAAAAAACAGCCTGCGTAGCAATAAAGAACAAAGGTAAATATCGATTAAACAAACGATAACGTGTTAACGATAGAAGTATTGGAAACACCACATAAAATTGCAAAATAATCAGAAAAAAATATAAATGCGTGTGTGCAGTACCGGTTAACAATTGCTCCGAGAACTGCTTCACATGTGCCAGAGGTTCTTTGCCTGCTAGCCATTGTTTGACGATAAAATAAATGAGTGACCAGGCCAGATAAGGCACAAAAACATAAAATAATCGCTTTTTATAAAAAGCGGGCATCCAGCCCTTTTCCTTTATCTTGGAGCTGTAATTGTAGAACAACACCAATGAGGACAGAAACAGGAATGCAGGTACGGCGAATTGCAGAAAGCTGTTCCAAAAATAATAAAAGTTATGATCCAACGTGTGCTTGGGATAATGTGCAACTGCTGTTGAAGTCGCATGAATGGCGACCACTGCCATAATTGCAAAAGCACGATAGAGATCCAGATACTCAATACGCCGGGGCCGATTAACCGGTTGATTCATAATAAAACCTCACTTATGCCTGATAGGATGATAGTTTCCGGCCGCAATCCAGATTCTAACCTTTATTTTAATCAGCAGACGTGGGTATTACAATCATGATCTATATTATTTTTGTTAAATTACAACAAGATTCAGCATTATTCGACATTAGCTATTTACTTATCCAGAACCGCTCAACGATATTCCCGTCAGGTTCTACATAGTCTTGATCCTGGATGCCCCCGTTACGAAGAATAACTCTTCTGGATGCCTCATTATGTGCGTCACATACGACTAATACTTTGGGAATCCCAAGATCTTTGGTAATTTCCAAGGAAAGCTTGAGGATCTCTGCACCGTATCCGTTTTGCCTCTCGCCTGGACGAATTCCATAACCAATATGCCCTCCGCTATGGAACAGCTTCTCATTCAATTCATGTCGTATATTTACGACTCCAACAACTCGATCACTCTCCGTCACGAGCCAGTATGTACTGTCCCTAACCCAGCCCTCAGGAATATCGATGCCTTGTTCACTGCGTTCCAAAAAAGCTAACATCTCTTCAAAAGGATAGGGCTCTTTCGAAATGACCCACGGTACCATTGATTCTCCGCTTGCAACCCAGTCTTCATAAAATGCTGCATACGTTTCTTTATATTCAGCTGAAGGTTTGACTAGTCTAACTTTTTCTTTGCTCATTCTAAATACGTCCTCCTTACTCATAATGTCTCTGTCCAAGTAAAAAAAAGAGAACCTGCGTGTGCAGATCCTCTACTCGGTCCAGCTTTCGCTATTATATTAGTTCACGATCCTGCTTGCTTATTCCTCTAATGCACACCAGTTATACTGATTCCACCTGTTGTGCGTGCACTTCCTGATCTGCTTTAATTACCTTGTATGTGAATTGATAGCTTCCTGATCCCAGAGCAATTCGTACATCTGATCCCTGCGTTTGAATTTCGTGAATGTCCGCTACTTGGTCCACAGCTTTTCCGTTCTCCAGAACTGTCTGTACATCTGCTCCAGGAAGAAGGAGCGTGCCTGTCGTATTGGCAGGAATGGTCACACGAACCTCCATCTCGTTATTATCGCGGCGATACCAGTTGGATGTGACAGAACCGTACATGGTCTCGAAACTCGCTTCGACCCACTCCAGTCCTGGTCCTGGTTTGGGCTCGATGTGTACGATGCGGAACCCGGGCTGTTGCTCATCTGTGTTAATTCCGGCAACATAACGATATAACCACTCCCCTATGGCGCCGTATGCATAATGGTTGAAGGAATTCATGTCTGCACTCCACAGACTGCCATCCTCCCTGATTCCGTCCCAATGCTCCCAAACCGTAGTTGCACCTTGTGTCACTTGATATAACCAGGATGGATAGTCTTCCTGAAAGAGCAGCGTATAGGCCAGATCATGATTTCCCGTATCACTCAATACCGGATTCAGATAAGGTGTTCCAACAAATCCGGTGGTTAAGTGGTTTCCAGCGTCCGCAACCAGTTTTCCCAACTGATCAATGGTACGTTTCCGAGCTGCAGAATCCAATAGGTCAAAATGCAAAGCAAGTACATGGGCAGTCTGAGTGGGAACTGCAAGTTTGCCCGCAGGTGTCACAAATTCATCTTGAAAGGCAGCAACAATGTTGTCATGCAGATTATCAAAATAAGTTACATCTTCCGCTTGCCCTAACACCTCAGCCGCCTTCCGTGTTAGAGAAACAGAATAGGCGTAGAATGCAGTTGCTACGAAATCCTTATCTGTAGCCCCAATATAGCTGTCCGGCTTGGAATCCAGCCCGAGCCAATCCCCGAAGTGGAAGCCAGTATTCCACAAGTAAGGATTCTCTCCTTGAGCATGAATGTAATTAATCCAGCGCTTCATGCTGTCATATTGCTCGGCCAACAGCCTGACATCACCGTACATCTCGTAGATCGTCCATGGACAGATCACCGCGGCATCCCCCCAGGCAGCGGAAGAATGATTCGTATCCCCCCATCCGTCTGACGTGGAACTTCTCAAATCAGGAACGTAGAAAGGAATGCCTCCATCCTCCCCCTGATCCGCCTGCAGATCCCTCAGCCATTTGGTGAAAAAAGGCGCCGTATTCATCAGGTATGAGGATGTTCGTATAAACATCTGCGCGTCTCCCGTCCAGCCCAGCCGCTCATCACGCTGCGGACAATCTGTCGGTACGTCAACGAAATTCCCTTTTTGCCCCCACAATATATTGTGATGAAGCTGATTCACGAGTGGACTGGAGCTTTTGAAATCACCGGTTCGCTCCATATTGGAATGCAGAACTACACCTGTGAAATCCTCATGCCGAATCTCATCCGGGAATCCAATCAACTTCACATAACGGAATCCCTGAAATGTGAAACGTGGCTCGTACGTCTCTACTGCACCGCCTTTTAGGGTATAACGAATGCACTGAGTTGCCCCACGCAGGTTTTCAGTGTAGAAATTACCCTGATGATCCAATATCTCGGCATGTAGCAACTCAACCGTATGCCCCGTTTCACCCTGAATTCTGAATCTCACCCAACCGACCATATTCTGTCCCATATCCAGCACACGTTCCCCCAGTGGAGTTGTAAGCAAAGCGATAGGTTTAATTTGCTCTATTGGCGTTACGGGAACGTTCTCTTGTGCAACAATAATCTCCTTCGAGTAATCCAGCACACGTACTGGCGACCATTGGACTGAGGATGAATCTTGCCATTCGGATTCCATACGTGCATCATACGTTTCCCCCATATAAATGTCCGAACTGCGAATAGCGCTGGGGGAACTCTTCCAGTTTCGATCCGAAATAATACGTTCTTCTGAACCATCGGTATAATGAATATGAAGTTCCAGCAGCAAACCTGCATTCGTTCCGTATATCTTCTGCTTTTTCTCCCATCCCAAATGTCCTTTGTACCAGCCATCTCCCAGATAAGCACCGAGTATATTCTGTCCATTCTGAAGCCGATCGGTAACATCATAAACCTGATATTGCAACCGCTTACTATAACTGGTCCAGCCCGGGGTGAAGTACGCTTCGCCCACTCGCTGATTATTCAGATGAAGTTCGTACAATCCAAGTGCAGTCACATATATTCTGGCCGAAGCTACAGGCTTTTTCAATTCAAACGAGGTACGCAGTCGTGGGCAAGACTCATCCTGCTGAGAGGAAGGATCGACTGTGATCCACTCCGCCTGCCAGGCATCTTCACTACCCATGAATCCCGTCTCGAAATACGCTGTCTCCGACCAGTCTGATTCATCTCCTGCACGTTCCCAGGCACGAATGCGATAATAGTAGCGGGTTCGTGCTTCGGGCACCCAGTGCTCCAGTTCAACATGAATGGACTGATCAGAGCTTTTTTTGCCGGAATCCCACTCCATCTGAGCAAAATCTTCCGTCCGTGACAACTGAATTTGATAATCTGACTGTACACAATTTCTGTGATCGGATTGCAAATGCCAGCTTAATCTGGGTGACGTGATATCTAGTCCAATCGGATTTACTCTATACTCACAACGCAGATGACTTACGGTCAACATCAGAGAAACATCCCTTTCCATCGTGTTTTCCAATTCAAGGTTACGATATAATTATATCGATTCTGTGATCGGAAATACCCGGTAATGAGGACAGTTTAACCCGGTAATCTGGTCATTCCAACTAAGGAGGCTATTCCGTGAATCCAACCATACAGCTGTTCAAGAGTGAATCCTTTTTCCAGAATAATCTGAAGCTGTTCGTGAACCGATGTTCCGAGGATTTTATGGTTCCCTTTCACGCACACGAGTTTGTTGAGTATAGTTATGTGGCAGAAGGAAAGGGCTTTCATCACATTGGTGACGATATTATTCCGGTACACAAAGGGATGTTATTTGTCATTCCAGTCGGCGTTCCTCATGTATTCCGCCCAGCTACTGCGAATGTATCAGAGCATCCACTCATTATCTATAACTGTCTGTTCAATTCCGAACTGATCCACACCCTGTCCATTATTATTCAGGAGCAGGAGATTCGAAACCATCTGACAGACCTGGAAAAGAATCGGGTTCCTTATGTATCCATCACAGATTACAGCCAACGGATGGAAGAATTAATGGTAAAACTGTACCGCGAATCTGCCGTTCCGGGAATCGGCTCTTCCACGATCCTGTATACGCTTGTTAGCCAACTCGTCGTGACGACTTACAGACAGATCCATCAAGCTACCTGCAAAGAGAAGGAAAATGCGACTGATATGGAACATATCCTTCATTACCTGGACCAACATGTTAACGAACGAATCCGTCTAAGCGAACTGGTGAGTATTTCTGGTTGGAGCGAAAGACATATTGGGCGCATGTTCGTGACCCATACCGGGCGGACATTTGGTGCTTATCTACAACATTTGCGCATACAAAAAAGCTGTGAATTGCTGAAGAATTCACAACATAAAGTCAGTTTAATTGCTGAACTTGTAGGTTACCGGGATGTAGATTCATTTTACGCTGTCTTTAAACGAATTACGGGAGAAACCCCGCAGAGCTATCGCAGGAACTTCAGAACTGAACCATTGAATTAAGTGTTCCTGCCTTCCGTTCCTTTTCCAGGAATCATCTCTGTAGCGAATCAAGCTTGCTATCTGCATGTTCTGTTTCAAGCAGACGATCTACATAAGCCTTTGCACCTTTCCAAGAGGTCATTAACGGAAACTGATGCTGCTCCCGTTCGTTTATATTCCAAGGATGAGGGATACAGATGACTTTTTTTCCGTCATTCATCGCGGGTATCAGATTATGTGCTCCATCATCAATTAACAGATCGAAGTTAATCAAGTTTTTCCGTTTACAGGTTATAAACTGTTCTGGAGATATGTATGGCATGTGCTTCTGAAGCCAATTCCACTTCTCCACAACCGTTTTGGGCTCAGCCGCCGTTAGGATTAGCAGATCATAGGCTTGATGGAGCTTTTCCACCTCTTCTACTACATATTCATCGTAAATCTCCAGTTCCTCAAACAGCCCTGGCCGACCGTAAAATACATCATGTGTACATTCCGGATGGCGCATATGGGATGTGTCCCAATGTATCATATCCTCATATCGCAGCGGATGGGTTGGGAAGTTGATGTTGTTATGATAGATGGCTCGCTTGACCAGATGACATATGGTGTCATCCATATCTACAGCAATAATAGGTTTCTTCATCTTTATCCCCTCCAATAGGATCACAGTATATCATCATCGTTGTAACAGCGCTATCCTTTTTGAGCTCAAAATAAAAAGCGGCCCCTGCGCCGCAATAACTGCTGCGCAAGGACTGCCCCCGAAATCAACCCAAATCTTCGCCATTCGTAGCGATGACGTTCTGATACCAACCAAAGCTCTTTTTCTTATAGCGATTCAATGTGCCTTGTCCGTTGTCGTCCTGATCGACGTAGATTACGCCATAACGCTTGGACATTTCCGAAGTGGACGCACTGATGATATCAATCGCACCCCAGTTGGTATAACCCATAAGGTCTACCCCATCCATGACTGCTTCTTTCATTTGTGTAATATGTTTTCTCAGATAATCTATCCGATAATCATCATTAATGGAACCATCGGCCTCTACGGTATCCTTGGCCCCAAGTCCGTTTTCCACGACAAACAATGGCAATTGATAACGATCATACAGCTCTTTTAGCGCCACACGAAGTCCGATCGGATCAAGCTGCCAGCCCCATTCTGTACGCTCCAGGTTCGGGTTCTTAATCGTGCTGTACAGGTTGCCTCCAGTTACCCCATATTCCTCCGGATTCACTGCGGATACCAGCGATGTGTAATAGCTGAACGAGATGAAATCAACCGTATGCTCTTTCATGATCGCTTCGTCTCCTGCTTCCATCGCAATGGAAATGTCATGTTCAGCCCAATAACGAGCCATAAAGGTTGGATAACTTCCTCGCACTTGTACATCAGTATGCAGCAGGTTCAGCTGATTATCGATCTGAGCTTGCAATACATCCTCCGGCTTCGACGTGGCCGGGTAGTGAATCATGCGCGCAAGCATACAGCCAATCTGGAAGTCCGGGTTAATCTGACGCGCCTTCTGCGTTACCAGACTGCTGGCAACAAACTGATGGTGAAGTGCTTGATAGGAAGCTTGCATCACATTATCGACACGATCTTCAATGATGCCTCCACCCGTGAATGGCTCAATAATGGTTGTGTTGATCTCATTAAACGTCAGCCAGTATTTCACCTTGTCTTTGTAGCGATTCATTACGGTCTCGGCGTATTTTACAAAATGTCCGATAACTTCCCGACCTGCCCAGCCGTTGTAATTCAATACCAATGACATCGGCATTTCATAGTGAGAGAGCGTCACGAGAGGTTCGATATTGTGTTTACGCAATTCGTCGAATACTTCATCATAGAAACGCAATCCTTCTTCATTCGGCTCTGCGTCGTACCCGTTCGGGAAAATACGCGGCCAGTTGATGGAAAGACGGAATGTCTTGAAGCCCAGCTCGGCGAATAACGCAATGTCCTCTTTGAAGCGGTGATAGAAATCAATACCGTAACGCTTCGGGTATCCCTTCGCACTGTGGTGAGCCATCGCTTTCTCAACCGTTGCACTGGTCACGTGCATCAGTTCTCTAAGGTTGGTGTAATCCTTTTTCTCAAAATAAGGAACCATATCCGCTGTGGACCAACCTTTGCCCCCTGCATCAAATCCACCTTCAGCCTGGTTGGCAGCAATTGCGCCGCCCCACAAAAAACCTTCTGGAAACCCTTGTCGATTGATCATGCGTATCTCTCCTCTTCTTATTGATGTCGTCTATTTCTTCTTAAGTTCGTCTTTAGACTTTAAATTTCAGCTTTCAATACTTCTTCACCGATTGTAATTGCACCCAATTTCACAGGCAGAACCTGCTTGTAATCTGCTGTATTCGTAACGACCATCGCCGTTGTAATGTCATATTCCTTGGAGATTTGATCAAGTTCAAACGTGAGTAACTTATCTCCGGCCTGTACACGTGCTCCCGTAGCGACATGGGCCTCAAAATACTGACCGCGCAGTTTCACAGTGTTGATCCCCACATGGATCAGAAGCTCCATTCCGTTATCACTGCGGACCACGATCGCATGTTTCGTTTTGAACACATTCATGATGGTACCTGTAACTGGTGACACCAGTTCGCCAACCGTTGGAACAAATGCCACACCTTTACCCATCAATTCATCGCCAAACGTTGGATCATTAACTTCTTTGAGTGCAATCGCTTTACCCGTCATCGGTGCGATGGCTACCGCATCACTTGTTGGTGTTGGAGCCCCCATATCGTCCACGTTCACAGTTGCAGCATTGTTGGAAGGTGCTGCCGCTGGTGTCGTAGAAGCGCCTGGTGAGAATTGAGCCAATGCCTCGGCATCGCCCTCTTCTTCCTTGATCCCGAACACAGTTGACATAATTGCACCCACGACAAAGGCAAGAATCATACCGCCAAAGGAGTACCAGAAGGTTTGTCCGATCAGGGATGGCAGACCCGGGAGACCACCGTTACCTGCAAGCACATAAGCTTTGGCTCCAAAAGCAAGCGCGAATCCGCCACCCACTGCACTACCAATCATCGCAGCGGCAAACGGTTTTTTATATTTCATGTTTACGCCGTACATGGCTGGCTCGGTTACACCCATCAGAGCTGTGAAGCTGGTGGACAATGCAACGGTTTTAAGCTTTTTGTCTTTTGCACGGAAGAATACGCCTAACGTCGCTCCTGCCTGTCCCATATTGGAGATGAACGTCAGTGGCAAGAATTTATCGAAGCCTAATGTAGCAATATTGCTCAGGATGATCGGTACGAGCGCATAGTGCATACCTGTCATAATAATGAGCGCCATCGCGCCGCCCAGAACAATCCCTGCAATTAATCCGCCTTCGTTCAGCAGCCAGTTAATACCACCGGACAAGCCGCTACCTACAAATGTTCCCAGTGGACCGATCGCAATCAGTGTTACCGGAACCATAACAAGCAAGGTAATCAGTGGCACAAGCAGCAACTTCAATGCTGCTGGAATAACGCGGTCAACCCATTTCTCAACATAAGACATCAGCCATACGGCAAGCAAAATCGGAATAACCGATGAGGCATAGCTGACAGCCGTTACCGGAATACCAATAAACGCAACCGATTCACCGCTGGATAGCAATGCGCCCATATCGGGATACATCAGCGCAGTACTTAGCGCAATGGCTACAAACGGATTACTGCCGAATTTACGAGCGGCACTAACTGCGATTAGCAGCGGAAGGAAGTAGAATACGCCATCCCCAATGGCGGAAAGGATACGGTACGTGTCAGTGCCTGCTGACATCCACTCCAGGGATACGAATAATGCAAGCAATCCCTTGAGCATACCCGCAGCTGTAATCGCTGGAAGCATTGGTGCAAAGACACCCGCAATCGTCTCAAAAATATTAAGAATTACATTTTTACTTTTTTCCGGTTTAGGCTGTTTATTTTCTGTACTTTGCTGTATTGCCGGATGTTCCTTCACCATAGCATCAAATACTTTGGACACATCATTCCCGATAATCACCTGGAATTGATCTCCTGAGATATTTGTTCCCATGACTTTATCCAGTTTCTTAAGTGAATTATTATCCACTTTATCGTTATTTTTCAGATCAAATCTCAGTCGTGTGACGCAATGATACACTGAGTTGATATTGTTTGTTCCCCCAACGGCTTTGATGATTTCCTGTGCCGTTTCCTGATGTTTCATGATCATTCCCTCCTCATTTTTCCAATAAAAAATACCCGAACAAATAGCCACGTCTTCTACGTGCCATTCATTCGGGTATTGCCTGACTGAACAGTAACAAGCCCATTTGATATTTAGTTAGGTTCTGGTTCATGTGCTGATATTTCATTGGTCACGCTTCGGTTTCATTAACCGCTCCAGATGAAGGGTCAGATACAACTGTTCCGAATGCGTCATATCATACTGATAGTTCTTATGGATAAAAGTCTCAATCTTGCCGATACATTTGAAGGTTTCGGGATAGTTTTTCCGTACAACCTCGTATAAATACTCCTCCGCATCGTCATGTGACGAGTGAGTAATTACCCGTTGGCAGAAATACTTCAAATGAGTAATGAAACGGAAATAGTTGACGCTATCTTCATCCAATTCGACATTGAAGTGATATTTGATAATGTTCATGATCTCTTGAAGCAGCTGCATCAAATGAGTCACATCGTTCATGGAATCATTGACTTCCGCATTGATGAAATGCAGCGCTATGTTGCATATTTCATCCTTCGGAAACTCCACATCCAGTCTTTCCTTCAGCAGGGTGAGCGCTTCCCGGGCCACGTCGAACTCGGCCTTGTAGAAATGCTGCACTTCCCAGGAGAGCGGATTGCGTGTAATCATTCCCTTTTCCAGGCGCTGGACAGCAAAATGAATGTGATCCGACAGTGAGACATAAATCCCGTCACTGATGGTTTTGTTCAATTGCGTACGTGCCAGTGTCACAATATCATCTGTCGCCTGCAGAATTTCAATCGGCACTTCCGTGACGATGGACTTGAACTTCTCATAGATCGATGCATCCTGAAGCCGGAATACTTTCTCAATCCGTTCTTCATCAATCTCATCGCCTGCCTTGAACTTAAACCCGATACCCCGGCCGAGGATCAGCAGTTCCTGGTTTTTGTCATCCACGGTACTGACAATATTGTTATTAAATATCTGTTTAATAATCATTATGGACCCACCTGTTTTTTTTGAGGATTAAAAAAGGGCAAAACCAAAATAGAAATAATAAAATCATTTCCATAGTGGTTTTGCCCGCATTACCGGTAACAAGCCTCGGGTATAATCTATCACAACCTGAAAACGGTGTCAACCCAAAATGCTACCACTGCTATTTTACTTCGTCTTGCTTTCAAGAAATATTTCCCTACAGTTCCACGTTGGAGGGTATGCAGTCTTAATATGTACATGTTAATACAGAAACAAACTGGAGAAGTCTTCTACTCAAAATGGAAATATTTTCCGTTTGGGGTAAACTCATCTGCCTTGAGCACAAATAGGAGCCCTTCTTCCGAAGGGCTCACTGTTATTTATATCGATAATTATTATTGAAACGTCACATTAATCTGTACAATCTCCGAACGACTGCTTGTACGAATCGGAGGTCCCCAGAAGCCAAATCCAGAGGTCACGATAGAGTGCATGGACCCTTTTTGCAGATAACCCCAATCATTCTCGTAGATGGCCTTAGTAATAAACTGAGCGGGTGCGATCTGACCACGATGGGTGTGACCAGACACAACCAAATCTACATGGTTTTGCTCCGCAATATCCAAATCATAAGGCTGGTGATCCATCATGATCACAGGCTTACTCAAGTCGGTATCCTCCATCAATGTCTCTACTTCTGCACGATCCTTCTCTGTCCGGTCTTTCCGTCCAATCAGCGTAATCTTATCGTCCAATGTAATTTTATCATCATACAGAACTTGCATATTACTCTTCTCCAGAGCAGCAATCAAATCCTCGATCGGACCATTATACTTGTCGTGATTGCCCAGTGAGGCGTACACCCCGTAAGGAGCCTGAATGTCGCTAATAATATCCGCAATCCCACTCTTGAGATACATATCCAGGTTATCATCGATAATATCACCAGGATACAGCACCAAATCCGGCTTCAGTGCGTTAATTTCTTCCACCATGCGTTTAGCGTGAGCAGGGCCGGACAGCAGGCCAAAGTGCATATCCGCAGCCATCACAATGTTGAGGCTGTTGACACCTTCCACTTTTTTGTCAATCTGAATGCTGTATTGTCTTACGACTGGACTATAGGCGTTATAGATACCGTAGCCCAACGTGGACAGCAAGAGCACGAGAGTGACCACCCCTGCCCATTTATGAGCGTAATGTCTTGGAATACGGGTTAGTCTAAGCAACCATAGCGTTAGATGAACCACGGGCAGAATTAATAACAGCAGAGAAAAGATTGCAAGCCAGTATGAACCAATAACACTCAGGAAGGAAATACTTCCAAACAACCTTGCCAGTATGAAAGAAATTGAAAGGAATACGAGCGCAACGATGTAAAACCAACGAAATCTCGCAGATACAACCGGCTTCATCCAGCTCCATCCGCTCCGTCCTATGTAAAACACTAATAAACCGTACACTACCAAAAACAAGATGCCTGCAAGTACGAACATGCCTCCGTTAACCTCCACGTCAATAAGTTGATTGCTGAATTTTCTCTTAACCAAATTCCAGTCCATCTGCACAAGTATAACGTAGTTAAAGGGGTGAGGACATCTGTTTCCATTCCTCAGATGCGTACAATTTATTACAATTTGGAATACTTAAATTTCAATCATATATTAGGCGATACATCGACCCATAGCCTGTCATCTGAATAAAAAAGCATTCCTGCGTCCGCTCATGACTAACTAACATCATGAACGAGCACAGGAATGCTGAATGATCTCGAATTACATATTACTCGTTGGTGTCCATCCATTGGAAGTGGAATGAACCTTCTTTGTCCACACGTTTGAATGTGTGAGCGCCAAAGTAGTCACGTTGTGCTTGCAACAGGTTCGCAGGCAAACGTTCAGTGCGGTAGCTGTCATAGTAAGACAACGCGCTGGAGAATCCAGGAACTGGAATTCCTTGAGTTACCGCAGCTGCCACGACTTCACGCCATGCACCTTGGTAGGATTCAACAATGTTTTGGAAGTATGGGTCCAGAAGCAGGTTTTTCAATTCTGCATCCTTGTCATATGCTTCTTTGATGTTTTGCAGGAACTGTGAACGGATGATACAGCCACCGCGGAAGATCATGGCGATGTTGCCGTATTTCAGATCCCAGCCATATTCGTCTGAAGCTGCACGCATTTGAGCAAAACCTTGTGCGTAAGATACGATTTTACTTGCAAACAGCGCTTTGCGCACATTTTCGATGAACGCTTTTTTGTCGCCAGAGAATGCTTCAGTTGCTGGTCCGTTCAAAATTTTGCTTGCTGCTACGCGTTCGTCTTTCATTGCAGACAGGAAACGGGAGAATACGGATTCCGTAATCATGGACAATGGTACGCCGAGATCCAGCGCGCTTTGGCTCGTCCATTTGCCTGTTCCTTTTTGTCCAGCTGCATCCAGAATGACATCAACCATTGGTTTGCCGGTTTCCGGATCGTATTTGGAGAAGATGTCTGCCGTGATTTCAATCAGGTAGCTATCCAGCTCGCCTTGGTTCCATTCAGAGAAGATTGCATGCAATTCTTCAACGGAAACATTCAGCACGGATTTGAGCAAATGATACGCTTCTCCGATCAACTGCATATCACCGTATTCGATACCATTGTGCACCATTTTCACATAGTGTCCGGCACCATCTGGTCCGATATATGTGCTGCAAGCATCGTCGCCTACTTTAGCGGAAATGGCTGTCAGAATGGGTTCAACGAGCGCATACGCACTTTCTTGTCCGCCTGGCATGATTGCCGGACCTTTCAGAGCGCCTTCTTCCCCACCGGATACACCTGCACCGATGAAGCGGAAGCCTTTGGCTTCCAGATCTTTGCTGCGGCGTTGGGTGTCAGGGAAGTATGCGTTACCGCCATCAATGATGATGTCGCCTTCGTCCAAGTGTGGCAGCAGTTGTTCAATGGTTGCGTCCGTTGCTTTACCCGCTTGAACCATGATCAGGATTTTGCGCGGAGATTCCAGGGAAGCTACGAACTCTTCAATCGTAAATGCGCCTGTCAGGTTTTTACCTTCGGCTTCTTTGAGAAGATCGTTCGTTTTCTCCGGGGAACGGTTAAATACCGATACCGAGAATCCTTTGCTTTCAATATTAAGGGCAAGGTTTTTACCCATTACTGCAAGTCCGATGACACCGATCTGTTGTTTACTCATTATGTCCTCCCAATACTCTTTATATATAGTAGGTTAAAATTCCAGATCAACAATCCGTTATTACTGAACTGTTTTTTTCCAGTCTGCTGCGAATTTCTCCATGCCTTGATCTGTCAGCGGGTGTTTGGAGATTTGTTCAATGACGGAGAATGGAACAGTAGCAATATGTGCTCCTGCCATTGCTACACGTGTAACGTGGTCCGGATGTCTTACAGAAGCCGCAATAATCTGTGCATCCAGGTTATGTGTACGGAACAGCTCAGCAACTTTGGCAACCAATTGCACACCATCTTCGGAGATGTCATCAAGACGTCCCAGGAACGGGGATACATATGTTGCACCAGCACGAGCAGCTAGCAGCGCCTGGTTCACTGTGAAGATCAACGTTACGTTGGTTTTCACACCTTTTTTAGTCAGGTATCGGCAAGCTTCCAGTCCTGCAAGTGTCATTGGCAGCTTGATTGTGATGTTTTTGTCGTTGTTATTGATTTTGATCAGTTCGTCTGCTTGAGCAATCATCTCTTCAGCTGTGATCGCATCTGGTGTTACTTCCGCAGATACGGATTCAACTTCAGGTACTTCACGCAAAATCTCTTCAATACGGTCTTCGAATTTCACGCCTTCTTTGGCTACCAGAGAAGGATTCGTTGTTACACCAGACAGGACGCCGATTTTGTATGCTTTTTTGATGTCTACCAAGTTTGCTGTATCGATGAAAAATTTCATATTCAATTACCTCCAAGGGATATGTTTTATTGTTTTTTTATGTTACAGATTTGCATTAACAGCCAAAGGAACTTCAATATCAACTTCAGCCTGCTGATCGGCAGGTTGGTCAAACCACCAGTGGTGCCCTTCCGCAGCGAGCATCTCATCCGACTCTGCTGGTCCATAACTTCCCGCAGGGTACAGATGAAGTGGGAGCAAATTCTCCTGGAATGCATCCAGAATAGGTTGTACCCAAGCCCAAGACAGTTCTACTTCATCCCAATGGGCAAAGAACGTTGGATCACCATGCAATGCGTCATGAATCAAGTTCTCATAAGCCTCGGCCAGATCCTCACGATCTGGTGACAGATCGATATGAACAGGTTTGAACTCCCCTTTGTTTTGCGGGTCGCTGGCATTCAGCTGCAGCGTCATGCTCTGGTCAGGACTCATCTCAATCACAAGCAGGTTCGGTTTGGAACCGTTAACCACGTTAGCCTGTCCAGATGGTTCCTTGAATTCGATGACGATGCGAGTTGATTTTTCCTTCATTCGTTTACCGGTACGGATATAGAAAGGTACTCCGCGCCAGAAGAAGTCATCAATCTGCAATTTGGCAGCAATAAAGGTATCATTCATCGTATTCTCGGCAACACCCGGTTCAGCTGCATAACCGCTAACGGATTTACCTTGAATGTTTCCTGCAGCATACTGTCCGCGAATGACACTTGCACCCACGTTTTGCTTTTGCAGTGGCTGAATCGATTCCATAATGTGTTTTTTCTTCAAACCGACTTTTTCCGTGGTGCTGTTATATGGAAGCTGGATCGCCATCATCATAAGCAATTGCAGCATATGATTCTGGAACATGTCACGCACGGCGCCTACATGATCATAATAGGATGCCCGTTCTTCCACGCCAACAGTCTCATTAGCGGTGATCTGCACATTGGAGATATAACGGTTGTTCCACAAAGCCTTCATGATCGGATTGCTTTGATGCAAGGTTTCAAGACGCTGCACCATCGGTTTTCCCAAATAGTGGTCAATCCGATAAATTTCTTCTTCTGTGAACGCCTCGCTTAATTTGCGATTGAGATCACGAGCCGATTGTAGATCATGTCCAAATGGCTTTTCGATCACAAGGCGTTTCCAGCCCTCAGTTGATCCAAGTCCACTACCCTGAATGTTCTCTGCAATGGGTTCGAAGAATTCTGGACCAACCGAAAGGTAGAACAGACGATTGGATGGAATGCCAAGTTCAGCCTCTCTTTGTTCCACTAAATTTAACAGCTCTATATAATCTTCCTTATGGCTTATATTCAATACACTATAACGGAAAGCCTGCACAAATGATTTCACAACTTCAGGATCAGCAGGGCGTCTGGAAAATTCATTTAATGATTTTTCAACTTGTGCCTGAAAGAATTCATCAGACCATTCTCTGCGTCCTAAGCCAATCAGCGAGAAGGATTCCGGAAGTTTCTGCTCAATGTATAAATTATATAAGGCTGGATATATTTTTCTTTTGGCTAAATCGCCAGTCGCACCAAATAAAATAATGCTCGTTGGTTCCATCTCACTATTCTCCTTCCAAGTAACTCTGGTTTCTTTGCTGTAGTTACACTATAATACGTTTCATAGCCATACAAGTAATTAATATATTTCACAGGAGCTATAGACGATATCTATGACAACAAATTATGAATTATATAAGGTATTTTATTGGGCTGCCAAAACAGGAAGTTTGACCCAAGCCGCCAAAGCGCTATATATTACTCAACCAAGTGTCAGCCACGCCATCAAACAGCTGGAAGAAAGCTTTGGTCTCACGTTGTTTTACCGGAATTCCAAGGGAGTTGCGTTAACACAGGAAGGTGTGAGTTTGTATTCCTATATTGAACAATCCCAGATTCTGATCTCGCTGGCCGAGGAGAAAATGGCTGCATTGAAGAGTTTAGACAACGGAGAGCTAAGGATTGGTGGCAGTGATTCGCTGTTCAAGCATTACATGCTTTCCTATCTGGAAGAATTCCATGTGCTCTACCCTAACATCAAGCTGCATCTAAGTCATGGGACAACGCCGGAAGTCATCACGTTTTTGAAAGAAGGCAAAATTGATTTGGGTGTTGTACGGATGCCCATCGTTGATCCGCAACTTGAGGTCAGGGAAAGTATCCAGCTCAAAGACTGCTTTGTCGCGGGCGAACGTTATGCTCAACTGAAGGATAAAGTTATGACATTGGAAATGCTGCTGGAGCATCAACTGATTCTTTTCTCCAGAAACAGCCGGGTTCGAATGGCAATTACGGAGCTTTTTAACAGCTATGGCTACACGCTCAAACCTGAGATTGAGGTCGGCAGTGTGGATTTGTTAATCGAATTTGCACGTAGGGGATTGGGCATATCGTATGTCACCCGTGAATTTATTTCCAAAGAGCTGGAAGAAGGCTCTCTCTTCGAAATTCAGCTGGATGTAGCCCTGCCCCCTTCACATGTTGGCATCATGACAAAGCGTAATATGCCAATTTCACTGGCAGCCAACCGGTTTATGGATCTGATTTTCAAGGCGGATTAAGATTCGTCGGTCTACTGGTCTACAAAAAAAGTGCCTCGTCACCCCAAAAGGATGATGAAGCACTTTTTTTGCTATATTCATTTTTCTAAGTAGACAACCTACCAATTCTCATCTTAATTCAAGTTCTCTCAATCTGCTCTCAATTCTCTCAGGAATCATAGTAAACAGTTGCTGCCAAGGCATGAATAGACTCGGCTCAAGCAAAAACTCCTCAAACTCCATAGAGGGAACAAACGCCTTGGTCTGCAGAAAACTCCGCACGCTGGCGTCAATTTCTTCATTGGTCTGGAAATAACCTTTGAACATCTCGTTCACGAGCAGTCCGTCACAACCCGCATTGGCGCCTGCTGCACTATACAAATCCGGCAACAATTCAAACACCACAGGGATTGGAGAAAAAGCATGTTTGCCTGGCTGCGAGTATAGACACACATGGCGTCCAACCACATTAACTCGATCCTTCAACAATCCCCGAAGTACTCTCCCATGGAAGCTGGCTTCACAGTCCACGACTTCACCGTCATGGCCCACATATATCCACACATGCTCCATTTCGTACAAATGCCCAATTTCATAATCCCACCAAATCGAAAATTCAATCACATATTGGACCGCCTCAACCGGAAAATGAATCTCCCGTTGAAATGACGGTGAAGGTCCTGATTGATCCAGAATGGAAACGCCTACAAAATCCGGGTAAAAGGGTTCATTTCGATCAAACATCAATACAGGTGCATAGCTCATCGCGGTTTCCAGCATTTCCTGCTCAGTCATAGTCATGGATCGTCCCTCCACATTCTTTGAGTGCTACTACTGTAACAAGCCAATGTTATGCCTATCTTAACAGAGAATCCGGAATGTGTTAATTGGAACAAAATTTAAGCCCGTAACTGGAAAATTTTCCGGTCACGGGCCTAAAATCGGTCATTTGATAGGAGAACGAGATAACGTTATCCCTTTGAGTTTTTGGATGATTTAGTAGCTTTGATCGCCTGATCGGAAACAGAATCCACACATCCAATCGGCGGTCCCAAAATCGCGTCATTTTTGATGGATGCCACCGCCGTCCTGTACGCCTCCTCATCAATACAGTATGCACGATGGGCAACTTCAGGCGGTGTTGCAGCCAGGAAGTCAGCCCCCAGCACAATGTCCGGTGTAGGTTGGTCAAAAATCGTCAACAAGTGCACATCATCGGTCTCCGCCACAAACCAGTGAAACCATCCTTGAGGGAATATCGAAACCTGACCTGGCTTCAAGTGATAACTTATCCGCTCCCGCTTGAACGGATCGTAGACAGAGGTGGTAATTTCCCCGTTGATCAGAACGACCATCTCGGTGACATTTGTATGCCAGTGTGGCTGCACAATAATTCCTTTGCTCATGTGTACATTGAAGAAACCATTTTTGATCGTAGGCAGCTGCGGTCCAAATAACTGGGTAATATAATTGCGCGAATCACGCTGATAATTCAACACCGCTGTCGAATCGGCCGCCAACTGAACATTCGGGGCTTGTAGAATCGGATTAGTCATACCGCTGTTTCCTCCTTGTAGGCGTACATCTCATTGTTGTACTGTATGCGCTAATTAGCGGAGATAATACCGAGGACACGGTTCCAATGCAATTTTTATCCGACCGTGTAACTTCATTTGTCAATTAGGTGAAGATCATCCACTCGTAAGTAGAACACAAAAACACCCTTTTCCTGTTAAAACAGGTCTGGGGCGTTAAGTGTTTTATCTATAGGCTTGGCTTATATTAAGCAAGGCCAGGGTATCTTCCCCCTGCGGCAAATCCTTTGGGAGATATCCGTTCAATCTCAGCCCATTCATCATTGGTGAAAGAAACGTGCAAGGCACCAAGATTCTCATGAACTCTCTCCAAACTGCGAGTACCAGGAATCGGAACGATATGTTCTCCCTTTTCGAGTAACCAGGCGAGTGCAAGCTGAGAAGCAGTGCATTCTTTTTGCATAGCCAGTTCTTGGATCAGGCGCACCACCTCCAGATTTTTCTCGAAATTCTCACCCTGGAAACGTGGATAATGACGACGATAATCGTCCTCTGGCAGATCGTCTATCGATCGGATCTGACCAGTTAAGAAGCCGCGCCCTAATGGACTATAGGGTACGAGCCCAATGTTCAACTCGCCGAGCAATGGCAATATCTCATCTTCGAGCTCACGACTCCACAATGAATACTCCGTTTGGAGTGCTGTGATGGGGTGAACGACATTCGCACGACGAATAGTCACTGCAGACGCTTCAGACAGACCTATATAATGGATCTTTCCCTGCTGTACCAGATCGGCAAGTGTTCCCACCGTTTCCTCAATGGGAGTATTGGGATCAGGGCGATGTTGATAATAGAGATCTATATAATCCATGCCCAGGTTGTACAGACTGGCATCTACTGATTTTTTGATATACGCCGGATCTCCCTTGGGCCCCTGGGTATGTGTTATACCGAACTTGGTCGCTACAATAGCATCGGCTCTTCGCCCTTTGAGCGCGCGCCCAAGCAATTTTTCGTTGCCTCCAAATCGCTGCTTTTCATATTCACCGTACAGATCAGCTGTATCGAACATCGTTACTCCCGCATCCAGTGCACCCTGGATTGTATGAACGGATTCTTGGTTGTCTGGCATCATCATCACGCCCAGCCCAAGCCCGGATACCTGCAATTTATCGCTTCCCAACGTTCTTGTCTTAATCATGTGGTTCCCTCTTTTCGTTAATAAATAGAAAGATATTGAACTTGTATTCATTCTATTTCACGAACAAAGACCCAACCACAGTCTGTTTATGCTAGTACTAGAATTACCACCCTGATCGTTTTTGTCACTCCACAACGGGGATGTACACACAACAATGAATACCTGACTGTTCGTTAAGATTGCTCATGGAAAAGATATCATAGGCATGGGCAATACCATCCGTCCGATCTGTTGTCTCGAGAAAGATCCGGTTGACTTTTTTCTGTTTAATCTGGTGCAGGCTCCAAATATTTTGAAAATCCGTGCTGTCTTCGATCAATTGTTGCACTATCTGGTAAAACTCAGGTTCACCCGGGTACTTGTCATAGTACGTACGAAACACCGCTACCGAATGCCGTGCAAATTCATCCCAATTATGCATACGTTCCCGGAGCGTTGCATCTAGAAATAACATTCGCATCATGACACGGTCGTTCACGTTCATCGAGGAAAAGTCAAAAAGCTTCTCATTCGCTGCCTCATTCCATGCAAGTACTTCAGACCTTTCATTCGTAATAAATGAAGGGTATGCAAGTTGACTAATGATACTCTGCCATCCCGCTTCGAGATGTGAATAGGAGGCAGGGAATTCATGCTCTGCATTGGGGTCCCATAAACGAAATAGGTGTCCCTTCTCTTCCTCACTTAACTGGAGTGCACCCGCTATACTTTCCATCACCTCTCGAGACGAGTTAACCTCTCTCCCCTGCTCAAGCCACGTATAATAAGTTGCACTGACACCCGCAAGCACGGCAACTTCCTCACGTCTTAATCCCGGCGTTCTCCGTTGTCCATACGATCCGGTGATCCCGGCTTGCTCTGGCTGAATTCGGCTCCTCCGAGATTTCAAAAATTCACCAAGTGTTTTACTTCGGCTAATACCTGTAATCATAAATAACCCCCCTTAGATATTCAGATTTCTATGAATTCAAATACGGCTCTATCCAAAATGGATGTGATTGAACGCCTTTGATATAATTCTTTTATCATCATTTTGCAAGATCCTTAGTTTACAAAAAGCTTAGCATTGATTTATACAGAACGAAAGGAGCACAACATGGTCCCAACGATCGGAGACATTTACTGTGTATACGTCGAAAGTTTACAACAATATGCTGCCTGCCAGGTAACTGATCTGAAAGAAACCGGGAGTAAGGGGTCCCGCCAGCTTGCCGCAATCCTGCAATTGGACTGGACAGGAGATCAGCCGCCCGATGAAACGGAACTTCTGGATATGAAACCGTTGAGCTGCAATTACTATTTTTGGAAAGGCACTTGGAATCACAGCTTCGTGAATGCTGAGGTTCCACCGCATTATGTTCTTGCAGGTAATCGGGCTCCACTCATAACGGAAGAAACCCGAAGTTATAGCGCAGGATGGCAGATCGGAGAGAGTCTGTATCGGCAACATCAATGGGATGCCATCGATGAATCACGAAGGGAACACTTCAAACAAGCTGCCGAAGACTATAGTGAAATTCCACTAGGTGATGCAATGGTGAGAAAAAACACCAGTATCCTGCGCAACTTCAGACCAACCTCTGCCGAGGATGTCGTCGCACTTGCCCAGTTTCCTTGTCTTACACATATCGAAATGCGTGGATATACGGAAGACATTATTCCTTTTTTGGAGCAGAATCCCTTTATATATGAACTTCATATTCATGAACATGGACAAACCGCGCTGGATTTAAGCAAAACACATCTAACCAAACTTGTGCTGGATATGAACCGTGTGAACAGCTTGACTCTTCATTCCAGGATCGAGTTTTTAAGCTTTATGGGAGACGTGTCCCCTGACTTGCATGTGAATGCTTATGAAGAAGGTCACCAAATGACGTTGAATGTAGCAGCGACCGTACCTCAGATTACAGCGTTATCTCGGCTTGGAGGTTTGTATGTTCGAGAGATTACGGAGCTTGATTTGCAACCTGTTGTACATACTTATCCTGAGCTTTCAGAATTAAGATTGTGGGGAAAACCCGGCAACGTAAGCAATATACAGTCAATTCAGCAATTGACCTCTTTGCAGACCTTATCCATGAACGATCTTTTTGGATTTAAAGGAAAAGATTTCCCAGGCCCCGAGCAGCTTCCCGAACTAAGTACACTCAGGCTGACCAGCCTTCCCTCAGACGCCGCCAAATCCATTAAGGCAAACTATAAAAAGGCAGCTCAAACCCGAATCGCTCTGGAGATTGGCAAACCACGCAAACCGGAATGGCTTGCCGAAAATCTCAACAATCCTTTTCGGGATTGGGACGGGAGGGATCACATCAAAGCAGCGTATGCCAAAAAAGCAGCTCAAACCTACAAACAACACCTCAAAGAAATTCGAAGATTAAGTCAAAATATGAGCGATTTGGACCTTATACAGAAACAACTGATGTTATTAGTGGAGAAGTACACCGAGACGTTTAACCAAATGGAGGCCAAAGCCAACTTTATTGAAACAATCGAACGTGAAGAAATTTATAACGCCCTTGTTGAATTGTTGGATCAATTGGAATCACAACCGGAAATTGACCTGACAAGTGCTATTAAAGTTAATCGCAAGGAGCTGGATGAAGTGTTTGAACACAGGAGAGATTTTTAGATTCAGGATGTGTGAGATAAGAGGTTCTTTCTCTTACTTTTATCCGCAAAACGAGCTTAAGATAAAAGCCTGACTCCATAGGAATCAGGCTTTTATCTTTTTCGTGTCCATTCAGAACTATTTTACGGAGCTTCAACAGTTGTTCCACAATATTCACAATCCGTGGTTTACTTCCGATATACCTTCGCCTTCGCACCACATCCCGGACAACTCACCGAAACCTTCCTTTGTGGTTCCTCGACCTTTTCTTCAGCGTCTTTTTCATCGGATATATTAATCTCTGTATAGTGGATTGTATTGTGACTGGTGTAACTAACGGTATTGCTATTGTAACTTGAATAAGGCAAAGGGTATGCCAATTGCATAAATCATAAAAATGATCCAAAAAACTTTCTCAACATCAAGATTCCTTCAAAAACAAATCTTTATAACCGGCTTCTATCACATCGGGAATCAACAAAATGGTCATGGTGTCTATTATGTTAGCTAGGAGATCCTCATCGTTGTTCCACAATACTCACAGTCCGCAGACAAATTCGGATATACCTTTACCTTGGCTCCACACCCCGAACAATTCACAGATACAGGTTCTTGCGGTTTCTCGTATTCATGATCGTGGTACTCATCTTCATAATACCCTTCATCATCATATTCCTCTTCATTGTCATAATGGTAGTGATAATGATCAGCCTTGGGATGGAATTTAGGTCGACTACACATTTTAATTCCTGTAACAAGTACGATAACGCCAGGTATAAAAAGAATAATCGTACTAATAATAGCCATTTCGGTTCCCTGGGATATTAATAATATAGATAATAAGATGGTCAGAGATGAAAGTATAATGAATATAATTCCAAAAAATTTCTTCACAGCTTTTCCTCCTATGAATTTATGATTTGCTTGTCACGATCTGTTGATTCCGCTCTTTCAAACGGGACTTTAATCGGGATAGTTGTGAAGCAAGATGCTCGCTATTCACCAGTTCCCCTGCTTCGTAATGAGCTGAAAGCTCACTATTTATCTTTTCAATATCCATCAAAATCTGGCGGTCATTATATTCAAGTGAATGTGGAGTGATCGGGTCACTATATTTCACAAGTTCTATTAATGTTTGAACGGTCTTCCTCTCTTCTTCCGCAGTCAGAACGGAATGGCGCTCCATCGTGTGAAGCAGCTGCTGCAAAGCGTTTTCAATCAAATGTAGATTGACCAATTTCGTTTGCTCAACGGCTTCATTACGACGTGTACTTTGAATAAAGATCAAAATGATGCCACACAGAATGAGGGCGATAGCTAAAGTTACCGTATGTAACAAAACGAACCAGCGTAGACCATGATCTGCTAAACCTGTAAACAGAGAATATATCATTACACAAATCAGATACATCACCAACACGATGCCTAACGCTGTGTAACCAGGAACCAATTGTTTAAAGCGATCCATATGTAGCATGACATACCTTATATAAATCCAAATCGCCGTAATCGCGACATAAGAAGCCACAAGATTCATCCAGAAAGAAAACGATACAATGGCATGATTAAACACTGTAAAAGAAACGACTGAGGCTACAAGCATGCTGATCAGATAGATGGCATCCAAAATGAAAAGGTTGCTCCGTTTAATTATCACTATCCCTGCCCTCCATCTTGCAGATTGTTTCCGCAATCCAGACAGAATTTCTGACCGGGCTTCACTTCGTGTTGGCATTGACTGCATTTCAAGGACAGACTGGAGCCGCAATTGCCGCAAAATTTAGTTTGACCCGAATTCATATGATTGCACTTAGGGCATGGGCTAGGCATCGGTTCGTGACACTGAACACATTCCAAAGCATTCTCCGCATTATCTGCCCCGCAGGATGGGCAGGCATAATATTTGTCACCACAATTAGGACAAAATTTGGTCCCTTTTTGCAAGGCATGTCCACAGTTGTTACAACCGGTCATTGCTGATTTTTCGGCAATTGAATTCCCACACTTGCTGCAAAAAGAACTATGCTCCTGGTTCGGATGACTGCAATGTTTGCATATGCGTACAGCAGGTGTTTCCGTTGTAGCCATCACTTTGGACATCTGGGACATCTCGCTGCTGAATGATCCTCCCAGTCCAACACCCATCCCCATACCAAGCCCTGCACCCATTATATCCGATTGCATGCTTCCTTCATTTTTGGCTGCACCTTCAAGCGTATCGAATGAACGCTCCTGTTGATAGGTGTACCCGATAATATCCATTTCGGCTTTGCGTGCCAACGCTTCTCTCAAACGAATGACCGAAGGGTCCTCTTCAGGCAGATTGACATTGTGGATATACAGGTTGATTAACTCAATACCAAATTCTTCGAAAGCAGATGCAATCGTATCAGCAAAATGTCGTGATATTTCTGCGATATAAGCATTGATTTCCAGTACACTTACTTTTCTATGTATTAGATAGGAAGACAGCATGGAGTTAATGTTCATAATAATTAGCCCGCGAAAGTAATTGACCATATTAGCCTGGTTAAATTCAGGCAGTGTTCCCACAAGTTTGACCAGAAATTTGCGAGAGTCTGCTATTTTTATTCCCATCTGTCCAAATGCTCTCACGGGAACGATAATATTATATTTTGGGTCCTGTATCTGAATTGGATTTGCTGTTCCCCATTTCACGTCTAGTGCGCTTACTTGGTTGACGTACCACACTTCTGCTGCAAAAGGTGATTTACCTCCGAACGGAAGGTTAACGAGCCGGTTTAAGATCGGGATATTCGCTGTACTTAGCGTATGTCTTCCTGGCCCGAACATATCAAGCGCCCTTCCATCCTTAAAGAGGATCGCCTGTTGGGATTGATTCACAATCAACTGGGTCCATGTTCCCAATTCATTCTCAGGATGTTTCCAAGCAAATACATCTGGTGAACCGTCATACTTGATTACATCAATAATGGCCATTTCTCTTCCTCACTCCAGTAGTAGAATACTATAATTTCATTGAAACAATTGTACTAACAATCGATTTCTAACAATCTAAAGTTAAACCATTTTAAATCTAATTTATCTGCTAATCTTTCAACAAAAATGTTTTTTCATGTTTAGGCATTGCTATTTTACCATTTATAACCTCCTTTCGCACTAGTATAGTTCATATTTCATGAGATATTTTTCCTATAGATGAATGGTATAGACACTAAAAAACCTCCTGTATATCGACAATATACAAGAGGTTCTTGTGATAGTGGAGTCCCTCTGGTTAATTCAGGAGATTATCCATATATGATGCGGGATCGGCCATGAACGCTTCGAACGTCGAAATCGTTCCAATCACCTGATGTTCAATATCTGCGTAGCCAATCATTTTTTTGCTTGGATTCCAGACGATCAGGATATGGGAGTACTGATCCACGTCAGAGGATATACGCAGCAGTTTCTGTCTGCCCATCTTCATTTCAACCGTATCGACCAGATGGAAGAATTCGATGTATCCCACGCCGGACGATTTGTTCGGCAAGTCGATTCTTCGCGGACCTTCCGTTAGAAAACGGATTAATGCATCCGGCAGCTTGTACGATTTGAGCACATGCAATTTATTGCTCAGATTGTGAAAGTCTTGCGGCTCATGAGCTTTCAAATACTCTGCCATTTCCGCATTCTTCTGACTGATCGCAATCGTGTATGCTCGTTCCCCGTCCTTCTCCTGAATGGTCACATCCGCCCCCTGTTCCACCAGAAATTGAACCATCTTCATATTGTTGTTGCGAGCCGCTACCGTAAGTGGTGTAGCCTTGTATGGATACACCATATCGGACTCGTTGTAATTGATGTCCACGCCCTCGTCTAGCAAATACTGAACCATCTTCATATCGTGATTTGAAACGGCTTTTCTTAATGTTTTTCCACCATATTTTCGAATATCCAGTCCGAGGCCCTTCAGCACTGTGATGTTCTTTTTGTTACTGTAATAGGCTTCATCATACGCATTCGACTTCACCTTGCTCAAACCGTTCAATTTGGCACCCTTCTGATGCAAATATCGGATGATCTCTTCCCCGCCATATCTGACCGCCTTGAGGATTGCTGGATTATCCTTCACATTTAGGTTTACTCCGTTATCTACCAAAAGCTTGACCACTGCCTGTTGATTGGTAATTAGAGCAATATCCAATGGCGTCAACGCTATGTATTTACTCAGCGTAATCTCTCTTTCGAGATCCATGCCCTGTTTAATAAATTCTTCTACAGCAATAACATCTCCCTTGTAAATCGCTATGGCGTGATCAGGCAACGTTTCAAACGTACCTTGATTTCCGATTTTGAACAAAAGATGTAACCTCCTTCTGGTTAAATATCTCATGATTACTAGTCCTGTGATGCTCATTATAATTAGTATACCTGCTATCCTTTTCATTTGTACAAACCTCTACCAAAATCATGATTCCAGTCCAAAGCCTTTCAAACAAACCAACCCCGAAACATAAAGTTCCGGGGCCAATATCATCCTTTAAACTACATCACACCAACTCAATCAATCATGCGCTAAATTCGTTGGGTCTGATGGCACAATATCAATCCCCTTCTCTAACCCCTTAATGGATTTAAGTTGAGAAGTGATGACTGCAATAACGATAACAAACACCCCTGCAATAATAAACAACAACGCAATGCCTCTTCCCGGACCAACGCCGATATATGATCCTACGGTCGAAGCTAGTGCTCCACCTTCCACCAAAAGCGGGTTGAAGACACGGTCTGCCAAAAAACCTGCGAGACTATAGGATACAATAAAACCCAATTGCGATAATATGCCGATGATTCCCCACACCCTGCCTTGCTTCTCGTTGGATATGTTATTACGCACTAATACATCTGCACTCATATTGACAAAAGGCAGGGAGGCCAAAAACAGGAAACCTGCAAAAATAATGATAAAAATATTGGTGGAAAATCCCAAGAGGGAGAATGATATTCCGGACATAACCAGACCCAGAACAAGTATTTTTGAATATTTTTTACTCATGGTGAACATGCCAATGCACAGGCTGCTAATCAGCATACCGATCGCGCTCACAGATAGAAACGTGCCAAGCATCCTTGAATCCGAAAATGATAAGATCATAGGACCAATGAGTGTCTCAAGAAATCCAAGATAAAACGTGATGATTGAAATAATAATGACGAGCAGAAGCACGCCTTTATTCGTCGTGACTTCAATCCAGCCTTCGTTAAGCTCAGCAAGCCAAGGCTTCCTCTCATCCTCGCTTCGCGCTGCTTTAATGCTTTTCCGGATGGCAAGCACCGCTAGAATGGCAACCAGATACGTCAACATATTAATGACCAGAATGACTTCAATGGTTGTTATACTGAGCAGAATTCCCGCTAGAATGGGCGAAAATAGAAACTTGGATGATTCGGCGAGCTGCATCAGCCCGCTGCCCTTTGAATATTGATCTTTATCGAGTAAATCGGTGGCTGAAGCCTTATAGGCTGGACTTTGAATAGCCGAGAACACGGAACTGAAAGTGACGCCAACATAGAGATACCATAGTTCAATATTTCCGATCAGGATCATGATCCAGATAAAAACGAGACCACCGGCAGAACCAAGATCACCGATGACCATCATCATGCGCCGGTCAAAACGATCTGCAAGGACTCCACCTATAGGACGCAACAAGATATTAGGCAAAAAGGTAAACAGTGTAATCAGCGCAACAGCTGTCGCCATATGGGTTTTCTCAAATGCGTACACTCCAAGGGAGAATGCCGTCATTCCGATCCCCATTGTAGATATGAGCTGTCCGAACCATACCATCAGAAATTTGCCAAATGACTTGTTCTCCATCTGTTTCATTGGATAAACCCCTCTCCAATTAACCGTGTTAGAACCCGTGATCCGTTAGCCATTTACCTAAGCTACTCTCTCTCGCTTTAAGGTCATGCTGTTTGTTAAACTTGCCCATGTTACGATCTGCCACCAGTTTGCCGTCCATCATGAATAAAACCCGTTCAGATCGAGCTGCGACTTTGACATCATGGGTAACGATTAATATCGTTGTTCCAGAAGCATTAATGTCTCCAAGAATATCCATGATTTCATTGGTTGAACGTGAATTCAGTGCTCCCGTGGGTTCGTCGCCAAACAGAATATCAGGCTGATTGATCAACGCCCTACAGATAGCAATCCGTTGCAATTGCCCACCCGATGCCTGAGTGATATTGTGGTTGGCCAGTTCATTAATCCCCATTTTTTTCATCAAATTGAGTGCTCGTGTATTAATGGAATCTCTACTGCTTTTTTTGGCCAGATAAGCAGACAGAATGATATTATCGAGTAGATTCAGATTTTTCAACAGATGGATGTTCTGAAATATAAATCCCATCTTGTTCAAGCGAAGCTGTGCCAATTCTTTTTCCGAGAAATCCGAAATTATCTTGCCAGCAAAATAAACACTCCCGCTACTTACCTGATCCATGCCGCTGACATTGTATAGCAAGGTTGATTTTCCTGATCCCGACGGACCCATAATCGAGACAAATTCGCCCTTCTTCAATTGAAAATTAATATCCTTCAAAATAGGATGCTTCTCACGCTCACCAGTACTGTACGATTTGTTCACGTTTTTGGCTTCCAGGATTATAGCCATGGTTGTCCCCCTATTCGATAATCATTTTGGAAATGCTGGATTCTTTGATGGATTGAATACTGATTAGAGCGGTACAGATAATCGTTGCAGCCAGCAGGAGCGGACAAAGTAAGTACGCCTGTAGCGGGTCAATGACAAAAACGATATTGGACGCTCCGAAAGAAGCCATTATTGCACTGATCAACCACTCGCCTGCAGTATTCGATAGCACGGTTCCTACAAGGACGCCAACACCCAAGACAATAAGGGACATTGATACATATTTGAATTTAATTGTGGAGATGGCAAATCCCAAACTTCTGAAAATTGCGATATCACCGCTGTCCTTTGCGACAAGCATTTTCAGGAATAATGATGTGATCAGGATCGTAACCAATACTGCTATAACAAGCGCCAACACCGTAACCAGCTTAAGCTGATGAATCGTTCCTCCAAGTGTTTGATCTAAGTAGCCTTTTAAATCGGTCACCTTTGCAGGTGAGAACGCTTGCTCATATTCCGCAATTTTATCTGAAATCTTACTACCGTCATCTTTCAAATCCAAACTTACGACATACCAGAGCACACGATCCTTGTTATAGGGCAGCCGTGCTTTGGCAGTCTTTCCACCATTGGTCACATCCTGATATACACCACTGACGGTCATTGTTTTTTCCTGTCCATTTACGATCAGTACCAAGGAATCTCCTGTCTTCTTCTCCATGTCTTTACTGTTCGCATCAGACAAAGCAATTTCATTTTCATTTTTCGGTGCTGCGCCATTCACGTAAGACAAAGGAAAAACGTCAAAGTCACCTGTCTCTACGCTTAAATGATCATAGCTACCTTCACTGTTAAACACTTTGAATTGGCTTGTGACAAGGGGTGAGTATCGAAGTACGTTCTTATCCTTTTGAACATAATCAATTAATTCAGCGTAACGCTGTTCGATATCTTCAGAATGCCTCAGATCAATACGCATATCGCTTTGACCTACACCCATGTAAGAAATGAAGCTAGGAGCTTGTAACGTATGGAGGAAATTTATAGGTACGATCATAATAAATGAACTTATAATAAACACAAACAACAGCAAACGGAACATTTTAATTCGTTGGATGACTTCTTTTAAGCTCAGAAAAACCGGAACTGATAACCACCGATTTTGGGACAAATTTAGTCTGTTTTGACTTATTCTCGTCTCACCCATACTGCCCGAACGTAATGCCTCAACAGCTGAAATGTGATTAAAACGCCGAAGCACACGGTTGCAGAAAAATACAACGATGGCAAATATGAAGACAGCCGCAAACAATGTTATGCCGTAGTGCAACCATGTCTTGGGAGCTGCCCCCATGTAGAGCAACATATTGGACATGAACAAACGGTTAACCCATAGTGATGCTAGAAATCCTAGGATAGAGCCCAATCCTGCCATAACAACATATTTACTCAAGTAGAGTTTCTTAATATTATGCTCGGATATGCCGATAGCTTTCATGACGCTAATCTCTCGATAATCTTCTTCAATAGTTGCGAGCATAGTGAAACGAATGCAGAGTAAAGCGATCACAATCAAGATCAAACTGACCAGAATGACTATAGCTGCGACTACCCCATCCGTCAACGCATTCAACAACTGAAACAGATTGTAGTTCACAATAGGACCAGCGTTCGGCAAACTCGTATTTTGATAGGCTTGGGTAAAGTCGCTAATCATCTTGGAATCTCTAAGTCGAAATTCAATCAGATACTCCGACTCTCCCGTATTTTGTTTCAAGGTTTGGAATTCACTCTGACTGATGACAAAACGTTTGGAGTGAATGATCGATGGATTCATTTGAGCATCACGTACAAATTCCACAATCTTGTATGTTCTGCTGAAAGAACCGTCTTTAATATGAATACGGTCACCAATGCTCAATTTCTTCTGCTGCAAGTAGTAAACGGGAACCGCGATTTCTCCATCATTCACCTGCACAATCTCACTATCCAGATTCAGCAGAAAATCAAAATCCTGATTTTGTACAACAAAATCAAGATCCATGATACTGTTTTTCTCGGCCTCCGCTCCAAAAAACAAATGAGAACCGTCAATGTTAATCATTTCTACGATCTGGTGTTTATCTACCATTTCATTTGTCTGTGCCCATGTATTCACCTTCATTATATCCAGTTTACCTGCATGCATTTGCACAACATGAGGCGTCTTGGATTCTGTAAATAAATAGTGAATTGAATTGGTTAACTCCATAATCATTCGTGTACCTGAAGAAACAAGTAAAGCCGCTAGTAAAATAAAAACAAATAGAGCGATGTTGATTCCTTTTTTCCTAAAAAGATCATTTCTCAACATACGTAATAGCATGAATAACACTAGCTCCTTTGTATGGAACACTACTTTGGAATAATCAGGTACACTTTATGTAATTAATTTTTGCCGATATGTCCAACCCTACAGACCAAAGCTCATGTTCCTCTTTTCCTGTAAAATAACCCCATTTATTATGTGACCCGATTGTATCAATAAATATGAACAACTGAATCAGTCTGCGGTCCAGTTCTTACTAATCCCTGAGTCTGAGTGAGGTGGATGAATTGAGAACTTATTTATTCCTATGCTATGATAATGATTCAAACCTTTTTCTAATGAATACTCAATTTATGGGGTAAGTCCCAAATAAGAAAGGACACTATGAATCCTTCATCCATACCATCCATGTTGCATCAAATCATCCCGCCGCTGGATCTGCGCAGTTGCTTAGTCAGCGTACGTGGTGAAATCATTTACGAACACTACCGTAATCAAGAAGCAGCTACCCATATTGCAAAAATCAATTCCTGCACCAAAAGTGTGTTGTCCGCGCTCATCTGTATTGCTATGGATCAAGGGGTGCTGCCTGAGGCTGACACGCCGATCTCCACCTTTTTCCCACAGCTGGTATCAGACTCTGACCCCCGCAAACCTGAAATAACGTTAGAGCAGTTATTAACCATGACAGCCGGATTCAACTGGGACGAATTCGGAGGACAGAATTCATTTCCGCGTATGACGCGTACGGATTACTGGGTGAAGTTTGCGTTGGAGCAACACTTAAGTCATGTGCCAGGTACATATATGGAATACAATTCAGGGGTATCGCAGATATTGTCTGCCATCCTCATGCAAAGTACAGGTATGTCCGTAGCTGGGTTCGCGGAACGTTACTTATTTGGCCCGTTGGGGATTCAACAGTATGAATGGGAAAGTGACCCACAAGGTGTACATACCGGGGGGTTCGGTTTAAAAATGTTGCCGCAAGATTTACTAAAATTCGGACAACTGTTTTTGCAACAAGGCATGTGGAACGGGCAGTCGCTGATTTCGAGTGATCTTGTTAGCCGCTCTACAAAACCTGCCATTTCGGTTACTCCACCCAATCATGGTAGTTACGCTTGGCATTGGTGGGTAGATGCTTATACCAACGAAACTTCGGAAGCTAAGGTTGCGGAACAGCCCACTTCCATACTCCACTATTATTACGCCCGTGGATTTGGTGGTCAATTTGTATATATCGTCCCGTCCCTGGAACTCGTTGCCGTGCTCACCAATGACAAACGAAAGAAGGAAAAACCTCCACTGGATGTGTTCCCCAAGCGGATTGCTCCTGAACTGTTAAAATGCTTGTAGCTTTCTTCGTTTTCATTTAATGGGTAATAAATAACCCCCAACCGTTAGGGAGTTTTCCCGAATAGTTGAGGGTTATTTATTACGGCTTTATTAGAACTAGACATGCCAGGCTCTCGATTATCGCAAGCCTTGCAGTTCAGCCTCTGAACTTCCTACCTCCGTCTTTCTATCACGGTAAGATCTGGTATTAATTAGATAGTATAACGTTGCGTAGATCGTAAGAATAAACGTGCCAAAGAACATACAGAAAGCCAGCGATGGACGACTTACACTCTCATGCATAAGTTCAACCAGCGTCTCTCGATTGGTTAACGCATCCCAGCTGTTCAAGCGATATACACGTCCCAGCAGAACACCGTAACTCCCCAGTGCACAACCCGCTAGCA
This sequence comes from Paenibacillus marchantiae, assembly GCF_028771845.1. Classification (NCBI taxonomy): domain Bacteria; kingdom Bacillati; phylum Bacillota; class Bacilli; order Caryophanales; family Paenibacillaceae; genus Paenibacillus; species Paenibacillus marchantiae. The sequence goes on from NZ_CP118270.1 coordinate 5,542,401, forward strand.
CAAATATCCATGAAAACCATCGTCCCAGTTTGTGATGGATCACTTCCTGAAGCTGATACATCGAAAGAAATCCGAGCAATAAACCCGTCCAAACGAACATCAAAACCACAATTAAGTCATACCAGTACTTGTAGTCCAATCCATTGCCTCCGCCATAATAGCGGGAACTGCGTGCCGTCAGGTGGACAAGATCCGTTACAATGTAGGAAGAGTTCGGGAAGAACAATAGCCAGAGCAGTCCGCTTGCAACGACAAACCATGTTGCCCCTTTCCATTTAACATGGCTAAAGCCATAGGCCACATATGAAAACACAAAAGGAATCCAGCCCAAAAACAGATTCCAGATAAGGAAGCGAAAATAGCGCTGATCCAGCCAATCCGCAGCTGCGTAATACAAACCTAGAGTCACCACTGTGACCACACTAAGGAAAATAAATACTTTGATATAATTCAGTTTTCTCAATGATATTTACCTCACTTGATCCAATGAAATACATTCAGTTCCGAAAATAACGGATAATCTCTTCCTTGTTCTTTTCCACACGCAGATTCAGTCCACGTTTATCCTTTAACCCATATTGCTGTAGTTCATGTCCCGGATCAAGCACCAACGGTTTTGTTACTACATCCTCCAACAAGTTCATTGTCAGTTGATAGGCTTCACGCAGCTTATCCACCGGAATAATCGATTCATATCGCTTGATCAACTCAATCAGACGTTCCGCATACACTAGACGCACCATACTGTCCGCACTCGTCAGTTGTCTTGATGCGAATGCTGTGACTGCGGCAATAATCAGCGGATTTGCATGATATCTGGCAATCGACGTAAGCTCATCAACCGCGTCCCAGTTCATGATGGATAATTCAGAGGTTAACTGACCTATTCTTTCTTCCATCCATGTCTGCTCCAGCTCTTGCGGCACATCCCATTGTTTATATTCTGCATAAACACCACCACGATGCATCTGAACAGCGCTCCCATAATGTTTAACGAATAACGCTTTGGGAACACTCCAATCGGTTTCCATCCAACCACCACCATACCTGTCTCTATTTTCGCTTATAACCAGCACACATTACATAAATTTACTGTTGAAGACCATACTAGGATCATACCATTTCCCAAAGGAGAATCAAATTCACAATGAATCCAAATTCAATGCAGCCTCCAGACCGAATACAACCAGCTAACAACACAAATTCAGACTTCACACCCCACTTGAACCATGGCGGGCATGAAATGTTCGATATGCATGAAATTCTGTCAGGAGCCATCAACGTATTGGATCAATACATGATCTTCAGGACGTTTGTACAAGATACTGAACTTCTTCATATTCTTGATCGTCAATACAACTTCATGTTATCCCAATATAATCTGACTGCAGAATGTTTCTCAACCGGGCACAAGCCTCATCACGAGACTGCAACCTACATGATTCCGAACATCGTGCAACCTGTGTATGGCCTCAAGCCGTCCGCTCCGAAAAAGCCAAATCAATCCCTTTCGGATGTCAAAGATGCAGGCATCAGCGGTCATATGCTGGGATTAATCAAGTCTCACGCCTCTTTGCTGGCTATGTCTGCACCTGAAATTACGAATGGCGCCGTACGCCGGGTCATCGCTTCGCAGGTTCAACAGTTTATCGAGATGGCTTACGAAATTTTCACGTATCAAAATCAACATGCCTACTATCAAGTGCCTCAACTCAGTACAAATGATACCACACAGATGCTTCAGGCCTACGTTCCAGCAAACGGCACACCTCAGATGCCAATCAACAATAAACCACCTCTCCATTAATTTAAAATAAGCTTAATCAACAAAGAACAGTATCTTCAACCCACTCAAGGTTGAAAGATGCTGTTCTTTGTTATTTCCAGAATCAACTAATGTTTGCAGCATGTCTTGAATAACACATTTTATTTTAAAAGAATTCTCCCTTGATTCGATTACCAGAAACTGGTTTAATCAGAATGTGGTCACAATTACTCATTATGTAACATGGGAGGTTTTTGAATGCGATTGAATCCATCGATTAAACTTGGTTTTCTAGCCATTACATTAAGCTTTACGGCCATCTTTGCAACTCTGATAACATCCCAAACTACATTGGCTGCACCTGTCCCAGCTTCCAAAGCGGTATATCATCAATTTCAAATGTATTCAAAAAATGCAGTGAAATCCACGCCCAGCCTGGTTCAGGCACGTAAATATCTATTGAATCATATCGATGAAGTCGGACCTTGGCAGGCTACCTTGATGACCCTTCAACTGGAGAATTTGCAAAAGATCAGACTGGCTGACTTGGATCAAAAAATGTATACGGAACTGTTTCAAAGCGTTCTCTATGAAGCCCATTCCAACATAGGTTATGAACAAAGGCTTACATATAGCAGTCTGCTCAAAGTGATTAAAGATCCGTCCGTTCGCAAGCTCTTGCAGGAAGCTTCCGATCTGGGATTCAAACTGGAAACTAGTGAAGGTCTATACTATCCCATCCTCAATTATGAGATGTACAAAAAGTTTCAGCCCTACGTGAAACCTGACATTGTTGCTTACATTGATATTATGGCTGCGGAATCCAACCAGCCCACAACTTCCGATGCGGCCTTTATCATAACCTGGGATGAACTCATCCGGCGTACTCTAGAAAAGGAAGCTTTCCTGAACAACTTCCCAAGCTCTAATCGTACGTCAGCAGTTAAAAATTCACTGTACGTTGGTTACCTGTTTTATGGAAGTGATAACTCTCCCGCCTATGACTGGTACACGGAAGAAGAAATTCGTACTATCGATCCAGAAGTGAAAAAAGCATATGAAAAGGCTGTGGCAAATAGGGAGACTAACACGAAGAGTGTACTTCTGGATACAGTGGAGAAGATTTTGCATCTTCTCGATAAGAGTAACGACGAACTTACCCCAGAAATCAGAGAGATTACTGACCATGTTGAAAGCCTGTTTGCCAATAATTAATAAATAATAACCGGTCCAAAATGGATGTTGTTAGTTCACAATAAAATTAGCTACAATCTCAAAGCTAAAAAGAAGCGGCACTCCTCTTTACAGGATGTGCCGCTTTAACATGCCTTGAGCCCTTCTTATTCCATTCCAGAAAAGTATTATCTCGATACCGATGTAAGTTTGTCTGGATTCACAACGAGATAGAACCCCTCAATTCGCTCTCCAAGAGAGTCCAGTTCCAAACACAGAACTTCGGACAACTGTCCGTTTTCCAGTAACACAAGGTGCTGCTCTCCGTTGATAAATGTAGGCACCCACTCTCGTTTTCGCAATCGGGTAAGCACCCGGCGAGAGGTCAACAAGGCGAGTACACCCTTACGAACCCTCATCGTTCTCATGACCGTATGCACACGTCCACCGCCATCTGCCGTAAATACCGGTTGTTCAGCAAGCAGCTCCAGCATCTCGGAGACATCATAATTCAGAAAAGCCGTTGTAAAACGAGCCAGCAATTGCTCTTTTGCAGCATAATCTGCAGAACTCTGTTCCATCGGCGGAAGTCTATCGGGAAGCTTGCGTCTCGCCCGGCTAAAGATCTGACGGCAGTTGCTCTCTGATTTGCCCAGCCAATCCGCTATTTCCGTATATTCATACTGGAATGCCTCACGAAGTACAAAAACGGCGCGCTCCATTGGGGAAAGCTGTTCCAGCATAACCAGATAAGCGTAAGAGATCATCTCCTTCTGCTGCACGGTTTCTTCCGGGATGTTACCCATTTTACCGTCACTCATCGGCTCGGGAAGCCATTCTCCAACATAACTTTCCCTTTGATTGCGGGCAGAGTTTAGCAGATTCAGACTTCGGTTTACGATTAGTTTAGCAATATAGGACTTGGCATTACGGATATCATCAAGAGACTTGCTCTGAAGCTCTGCAAAACAATCCTGCACAATATCTTCAGCCTCCACAACACTGCCAAGCATGCGGTAAGCAATGGAAAAGGCATAGGCTTTGTAACGAATATACAATTCACCAACTTCCAGAGAAGACACTTCTGGCTCATTGGTGAGGGAATTGAATTTCATGAGAATGGCCTCCTCTGGCAGATGGTAGAATGTTTACTTAATTAAAGCAGCCTGGATACATCCCTGTTGTAATGGCAATCCGGTTCCAGCTATTAATCGTGTTGATCGCCATGATCAGATCCACCAGTTCGGCCTCACTGAAATGTTCTCTAACTTTTTCATACAATTCAAGTGGTACGCCTTGTTCCGAAATTAGTGTTACGGCTTCAGCCAGCTCCAGCATAACACGTTCTTTTTCTGTAAACAAAGGCACCTCGCGCCACACGCTCAGCAACAAAATGTGATCGGCATAATCTCCAAGCTTCAACAGATCTTTAGCATGCATATCAAGACAGAACGCACAACTATTGATTTGGGATACACGGATTTTCAGTAGCTCATATAACGGTTTGTCTTCAAACTGACCTGAAATGTGCTGCTCCAATGCCATCATTGCTTTGAAAGCACCCGGGTTAGCCACTCTATAATTCACTCTTAAACTCATTGCATTCGCCTCCGTATTTTGGTCTACAATCTTAAGACAAACCAAGGCTCACATTTGTGACATTTTTCTATAAAAAATTTCTTCAGCATACTCAGGCACAGAATATAGCTCGATTAACAATTAAGTAATTAATCTGCGTGGAGCATAACCGACATGAATATAGTTCACGTAAAGCGTTATGTATAAACAGGAGTTTCCGTATTTATGTTAGCTGTTTGATGTTTTGTTTGTGATTTTGAACAAATAATCATTATACATATTGATACACGAAACAAAAGAGTAGTAACATACGGCTAAAAAGTAAACTTTCCTGACATGAAAAAGAACGATTCATTATCCTAGCAAGGAGTGATTTCCATGATAACTTCCAATTCCAATCCTCAACTTACATCTGAACTGCCTCGCGGTTGCACGTTCTCCGCAGAAGACTGGCATGTATTATCTCAATATTGGTATCCCATTGCCCAGGCAAGCGAAGTGACAGATAAACCACTTGCCGCTCAATTGCTTGATGTCCGTTTGGTCCTGTATCGCAGCAACGACAAAGTTGTAGTTGCCAAGGATCTTTGTTTTCACCGTGGTGCTCCGCTCAGTAAAGGCTGGGTAGAAAATGGGGAAATTGTCTGCCCATATCATGGTTTCCGTTACAACTGTGAGGGTAAATGTACCGCTGTACCTGCACACCCCAGCTCCAAAATTTCTCCCAAATTGAAGCTTATCGTATATCCTGCAGTCGAACGTTATGGCCTGATTTGGACTTCACTCGCCGGTACCGACGAGCAGATTCCCGCATTCCCGGGATGGGATGATCCAGATTATATCAACATCTTGCCCCCGAACTTTGATATCGCAGGTTCTGCTGGACGTCAAATGGAAGGGTTTCTGGATGTATCCCATTTTGCATACGTGCATACCGAAACGTTCGGCGACCGGAACAACACCGAAGTGCCCCAATACAAAGTAAAACGCGAAGGCAATGAACTGCTTGCCGAATACTGGAGTTCTGTCAGCAACTATGGCAAAGGTCAGGATAATGTCGCACCCGAAGGTTTTCAGTGGCTGCGTGAATTCCGGGTATTTCCGCCATTTGCCGCATCACTTACGGTTCACTTCCCGGAGAACGACAAACTTAACATTCTTAACTGTGCCTCTCCCATCTCAGCACGTTTTACGCGGTTGTTCTGTCCGATTACCCGTAACTTTGACAAGGATGCTCCGATTGAAGATACAATTAAGTTTAACTTGCAAGTATTTGAGGAAGATCGGGAAATGGTGGAATCACAGAAGCCAGAGGATTTGCCACTGGATCTGCATGCAGAAGCGCATATTCCCGCAGACCGTACCTCTATCGCTTATCGTCAGTTATTGACAGAGCTTGGTTTGGGACGAAATTACACATCATAAATTGAAAACAAATGGACAAAAAAAGAAGCGTTTCTACGAACGCTTCTTTTTTGTATAATTGCTACACTTTCACTCGTGATAATGTACTGGGTTTTCCCCCATTTAAATGCCTTATATCGTTCACTTACCCTTGATTATTCGTGTTCACAGGAGGTTCTGTATAATACGGACAGCCTGGTTCGTGAATAATGCGGGGATCAACCCATGTTCCCCAATATGGAAGGCGATTCACATAAGGCTGCACGTTGGGATGGCTATTCGAGTTAGGCATGTTGGTGCTCGGGGAAACTTGAGTAACACAGTCCACTGGCGGACCAACAATTACCGTTTTTTGAATTGGAGCAAGCGTTTCCTTCACCTTGTTCTCATCCAAACAATACGTATGAGCCAGAACACTCGCAGGTGTCAGCCGTAAAATATCCGAGCCAAATATGGCTTCAGGAACCGGGGCATCGAAGATAGCCAGCAGATGAGTCTGATCTACCGTTGCAATTTCATAGTGCCACCAGCCTTGCGGAACATTCGCTACTTGACCCGGTGTGATCGTAAAATTCAACAACTCTTTGGTAAACGGGTTAATAAGGGAAACGACCGCTGAACCACTGATACAATACACCAGCTCGGATGCATTCTGATGAATATGAGGATCAACCACATTGCCCGTGCTAAGAAAAATGTCCAGCAAGGATACGTTACCCAATGTGTTTAATTGCTGAATGGAGAGAACATTAATATAGTTATTTCCGTCTTTTTGGAAGAAAGAATTCTGGTTCACGTCAGCTGTAAATTGGGTGGTAGGTGAGGTGAAGTCCATATAAGAGGTTGCCAAAATAAAACGCCTGCCCTTCGCTCTCGGTTTAGGTGATAACCTATAACGCCAGCTTATGCTCTGGGCTTCTATGCGTGAGCCCATTTCTGAGGTAGGCAACATTTAACCAAAAGAACCTTGACTCAGGAAGCCTGATCAGGTTTCTTTTGGTTATTGGTTTTTTTTCATATCCCAAACCTCTTGCCAACTGGTACCGAACGGAATATTCATCAAGTCCACATACTCCAACCAGTTCATTCGTGTAACGATATCTGGTGTCCCCTCAATTAATGAATTCGTAACCAGCAATGCCCTGAGGTTTTTAAGTTTCTCCAGTTCGGAAGGAAATTCTCGTATACCGGAATAAACAATCTCCAGATATTTGAGATTACTCAGTTCACCGATCTCGGGAGGAATACACTTCAATCCCAGCTCCGATTGTGGCTTGGGCCTCCATCCAGGTACAGAAGCAAAAGGGCTGCCACAATATATTCTCAGCTCTCGAAGTTCTTTCAGTTTCCCGATATCTCCAGGAAAACACTCCAGGTCCAATGTCATGATCTCCAATCTCTCCAAAGAAGTTAGTTCAAAAAGAGCTGGAGGAAGCGTGTACAGATCCTGCTCAAAAATCGTCAGCTGTTTCAACTGTTTCAATTCCCTAATCCTTTTAGGAATCTCGGTTAGGCCATGTGAACTGATATTTAGAATGTCGGTCTCATGCTTGATCGCATCATCCAGCAGACATTGAACGTCCTGATGCCGCTGCAAATCGAAGAATAATCCCGTGATCCGCTCCATTAACTCACTTGCTTCTTCTTGTGTAATCCGCATACCATATATGTTCTCATGAGCAACACTAAAAAAATAATCACTTCCATCCTCTTTCAAAAAACAAAGATCATCCGGCAATGATGGATACAACCAGTCATGAAAACGGTTTGCTTCTTCTTTAAGTATCTGCCCTGATTCCGATGTGCAGCGATATATGTAATAAATCCCCTCTGAATACATGGCACCACTTTGCATCATCATTTCTTCCATCGTACAGCTTTCAATAAAGTAAGGCTTCAGTTTCCGCAATACTCTTGAAACCCCTGGTACTTCGTCGACATCGTACCTTCGTCTGTCCACCAGCAAAAAACGATCTGTTTTCTCAATCAACTCATCAATTAACTGTTCATAAGCAGAGCCTCTTGGATCAGTATGAAACGACACAGCTACCAAATCATATCCCCCTTCACCATACCACGTTCTATTAACCCCTCTGTGTCACTCCATTGCATCGCAGCATAGGCTAATATCATCAATCAAACACTGGAGGCATGCATCATGGCATACGGACCTGGTTCAGTTCCTATCCCGCCAACTGCGGGTTATCCTTACCCTTATTATCCACCGCCACCCTATCCATACCCCTACCCTTATCCATATCCCTATCCACCCATCGTACCGTTTCCGCTGCCCTTTCCCATCGGACATATCGGAGGCCCAGGATGGCATGGCGGTTACCCGGGTGGTCCGCACGGTCCATTCCCTGGAGGCGGCTATCCGGGCGGACCACATGGCGGAGGACCTGGCGGAGGTTTCCACGGCCATCGTTTCTAATGGTAAAATAGCAATGCAGGAGCTGCTGTCGGCAGCTCCTGTCTTTGTTCAACTTTCTTTAAAATATCCAATGCCCTTCTGTTGAACAGATTCTACCTGCTCAATACTCAATCTCATCCATAATCTTCAGATTACGGTTGGACACTTCCAGCAAGTCTGTAAATGTCTCAGACACATAATAAACAAAGTCCGGATCATGCACATACATAATCACTTGCCCGTAGGTTCCTTTCTCTGTCGGATCAAAATCAAGCATCAAATACAGCGAGCCTCCCGCCATCGTTGCAAAAGGAATCCACTCTTTATGGAATAAGTAGGGCTTAATCTCCGGGTCTAGTTTGCTGATCTCTTCGTCAGAATAGTACTCGTCCAGTTTCTCATCTACTTCACAGAAATATTGTTTGGTTTCCCGAATTTCCTTCAATGACATCAGATAAAACGGATTACATTCCTCTGCTTCCGCATCACCCGGATACAAGATATGAAATGCATAACCACTGCCGTCTTTACGCTTATAGAAGGAACGGAAATCCTCCGGCAGCCGGACGCCATACTCCGTTTCAAATGCATTTAGACTTTCCTCAGAGACACCCTCCCGATGCTGGTATTCCTCGTATAACTGCCGAATTTCATCATCATGGATTTTTTCGTTCAGGAGCTCATTCAACGCATCAAACAAATCATTCCATTTTGCATTAGCCTCAGGTGTCATACACACCCCTCCCTTTTCAACTCTTTTCAACCCGTTCCCGCACATATTCCTGATATCCCCAGAACGCCTCTTCTTCCCCTCCGTCTTCGATCAGAACCATAACAGCGTAGGAAAACAGATCCAGTCAACGTTCCATCAACGCGACCTGTGCATCTGATATCAATTGATTACTACGCAACATTCCTTCAGGCTCGACGGCCCAAGCACGTCCAAGGTGGGTAATTCCCCATAGTGAAGCCATAATTTCACGATCCAGGGTAGATTGCTTTAGTTCAGGAGCCAAAACATGCAAAATTTCCATAAGTTCATGAAAATTTTCTTCATTCAGGTTACCGCGAAAGGGGCGCAAGCTACCAAGAAAACCGGTTTCCATTGTCGAATGATTCAGATCATCGCAGGCAAAGGCATGACATTTCAACAAAATCACTGCTTCTTCACGCTTCATTTAAACCTCCACTTTACCCAACCTTACTTTATCCAGTCTTGATCTTCAATCATTGGTGTTCACCAACGTAAAGGTTCTTCTCCACGCCATAACACGTAGCGCTCAATTTCACGGAGGGTGCCTGTGCCTATACCATACTCATCCATCTGATCAGAGTTAAGATCAAGAATATGCAGCATGCCCCCGAACGTCCCCACTGCAAGCTTGGACTGGTCAGGCGAGATCGCCAAGGAATAGATGGTGCTGCCTACAAAATGTCTCCACACTTCCTGCCCATCACCATTCACACAATATAAATATCCGTATGCGTCACCAAGCACCATACCTGCATCCAATTCTACTGCAGCGTAAACACGGGCATTCTCATCCATTACAGGCCAATCTTCCTTACTCTCATTACCATCGATCGTTTCCAGCTGAACTTGTATTGTAGCACCGTTATAAAAGTGACATGCATTAAACCACACCTTCAAGCTGTCTGCGGTGAAAACCGCATAATGAGGATAGCTGGATTCAGGATAAAGCGAATATGTCTTATTCTGTTCGCGATCCAGAACCATATGGTTACTTACCTGGCTACCGTAGGCAATCCAGCGACCGTCACGTGAGACTGCGGCATGACCCATATCAATCTGTGTATCTTCCAACTCATATTCTTCGATTTCTGCAGGATCCGGGTGCAGCAGGGATACCTGGTCTTGCTCTACCAGGTAGATTCCATAATTAGAGAAAATAAGAACGGATTTACCATCATTGAATGGAATGAGTCCTTCAAGTGTGCGTTCCGGATGCTCACAGTCAGCAAGGGATTCGATGCGTGGCAAAGACTTCTGGATACTGGATTGGATATCTTCCCAGCGATACACCGCAAGCTCTTGTCCTTCCAGATGGCGATCTGGTTGTCTGATGATACGAATACCTTCTGATCCGGCCAGCGCATAGTCTCCACTGTCTGGCGAACAACCTGCGAAGGTATACTGAGAGAATAGCAACCATCCATGTTGATCAGCCGTATATACACAGCCATTCTCCGTGAAGGTGCTGGTTGTGAATACTATTGTTTCTGTGTTCAGATAACCTACTATCCGAACGGCCTGCATGAAAGATTGAAAATGTTCATTCAATGGCCATGTTGCAGCAGGCAGTTCAAGCCGAAGCCGTTCCAAATCCCCTTGAAGATTGGCTTGCTTCACCATCTCCCACACTTCAGTACTAATAGAAGCTCTGGCATCCTCCGCGAGCTCCGATTCATCCAGTTGCTCTCCTGCCATGCCTCTGCGTACAAATGCATTAACATCTTTTGCGTATCGTTTGCCTTCATTTCGCCACGTTTCTGCAATATTTTCTTTCAACCAATTCAATTGTTATTCCTCCACTCCGCCTCTATTGATGACTGTACAATGATTTGCCAGCAAAAATTGATCCAGATCGTGATCCCTTGCACCTTCCGTCCCGTGCATCTCTTCATAGAAAAGCGCAATTTCCCTGCCGTTCGCATAATTAAAACGTAAATATCCACCCATAGAGACCATAAAAAGCTTACATGTGTACTCATTTTCCATCACTGCATCCCACTTGAATTTACTCTTACACAAATCGGCCAGTTCTTTCATGGAGCCTTCACGTTCAACGTTAACCAAATGGTAGAACGTGTGGTTTCGCAGCTCATTCCACGGTTCAAAATACGCCGGGGTCAGCGGTTTATCCTGATGGTAATATCCGCAATAGATCCGGTCCAATGTCTCTCCAAAGTCAGCTTCTGAGCAAGTCCACAAGATAATATGCTCATCATGACGCGGGAGCCATAACAATCCCTTCACCTCTGGATGAATCGCCAGGAAATCACCATCCACCGAACTGCCGATACTGATGCACTCCTGAAGCTGATCCTGGGTAACCGGTGTATCCTCCGTGTGCATCCAAAAATCATATTCAGCAAAAGGTTTCAATACCTCCTGATCCGGCCGCTGCACATTCATCCAGCCCGTGTACGTTCCTTCCCCGTATTGTTCCAGCCATTGGCGATATGACGCAGGTAACGAGGTAGAATGCTGTTCTTCAAAATGATCCAGTTCCTTAGCCGGTATGGGCTTCAACGCATGAGTTACTATATACATTCACGACATCTCCCTACGATCGTTTCGTTCAATTTACCAGTCATTCAACCGGTCAGCAAATTCAACTAGCCTAAGCCAGTTCTTCCTGCACAATCTCGGTTATTACGCCTTTGCGGTTTACAATGCGTATGGCAAATGCATCATAGCCGTCACGTTTCACCTGCTCAAAATCCATGCGCTCTCCCGTAATTAATTCGAAGGTTCCATCTTCATCCACATCTTCCCCGAACTCTTCATCCCACGGCACATTGTAGAAGGCAGATAGCTGTACTTCAAATATGTCTTCTCCTTCGACGTCCAGGTAGGGCCGTAGCGGCCTGTTATTCAGGTCTTCCTCTGGATATGTCTCACACAACATCGCATCATAACCATGTTTGGCTGAATCGATGAGCAAGTAACGTTCCCCTGTTACGGTATGCTCTGCATATACAATGAGCGGTGTCGAATCATGCCAGGTTATCAGATCATCTTCGGTTAAGTCACCATAATAAAAAATATGGAACTTGTCATGCCCATCGCTCGTTTGTAACTTGCCTTTCCATTCGACTTCATGAGTCTGAACATCCGAAATCTCCCGAACCAAACCTTCCAAATATGTAGGTCCTTTATGTACACCAAATAAATTCATCATCTCGCCTCCGCTTTATTCATTCGAATGGTTACGACTTTATGTTCTTCATCCACATCCAGCTTCATATCGATGTCTAACTTATCATGGAAGAAAGCCGTAACGTTGATATAAGGATCACGAGCAGCTTCACTGCCTCCATTGCTAGAACGACTCATCCCCTGATGAATAATGGATTGTACCAGCTGTCCATCCTCTTTTCCAGTATTTTAATAAGTATAAATCACCTCTTTGTCCTTATTATAAAAATTCAACAACGTTGTAAAATCTTTAGCATTAATATATTGCTTTTCGGATTTTACATATTCATTCTCTGTGGATTGATATCTCACTGTACCCGCCAGATAGGGATTATCTTCACTGGATCGAACATCAAACTCCTGATAAGCGATGTGAAAAAGGTATTGAATATGATTCACATTTTTGACTCGCGTTCTGCTGGTTTATCCAGTCTTATGCTGAAGTTTGGTCAATGTGCGGACAACCAGCTCCCTGTTCTTGGCGTTCTTAATATAAGCGGGGATGGAATGTGAAGCCGTCTTCAAAGGTACATTTCCAAGTTTCACGCGCAAATCAGCCGAAATATATGAAATCAGATAGTTTAAATGCTCCCGAATAACAGCCCATACCACCTTACCTCTGATATAGTCCAGAAAGTACAATTCCATATCAAACACAGGATCTCGCCCAACTCGAATATCGGGATAATACCCTCGGTATGCTAGCTTTTTATGTAATTCGACATCATTAACGGTCCCGCAGTGCGGGCATTCAATATGTGATGCTTTGTGAGTTATCTTTTTCTCATCCGTCACTTCAATATTGAACCAGCGCGCACATCGGATGCAATTGTTCTTGGCATTGTACTGATATTCTGTCTCTTGAATTCCATGAGCGTAACATTGAGAACATTTCCATGCTAGATGATCTTCTTTTATGACAATAAAGGCGTGCCCGCCGCATGGTTTACATTTCACATCGACCTGCTCTCCCCGGCGAAGAACAGCGTAGAAGCTGTATTTATAAGCCCCTTCATCCTCGAAACGTTTCATTTTCAATCCTGCCTTTCCCCTACATGATGACAATCGCTAAAAGCAATCACTCAGCATTTCCCAGTTGTTCTACCAAAATTATATGTAACTCCAGTGCTTAGCACAAGAAAACACAACGTAAAAAAGAGTACCTTACTCCAGATCATCATCTGAAAGGTACTCTTCTCCCCCATTTAACTCAAGGAATCAAAGGTCAAGTAAAAGCGATACAAGCAATCCCATCGAAGCGATAAAACCTACTACCGGCCCACCTTCTTCGAATGCTTCCGGCATCATGGTCGAGCAGATCATCGCAATAATGCCTCCTCCGGCAAATGCCCCAATAGCCGCGGCCATCTCATCAGGAAGCTGCTCCAGGAACAGGTATCCTCCCAATGCTGCAAGTGCAGAGATGATCAGTACACCCAGCCACAAGAGAATAATCTTGGAGCGGGAGTATTTATTGCGTTGAAGTCCAACCGTACTGGACAGACCCTCCGGAATATTACTCACAAAGATAGAAACAACCAACACAACACTGACACCGTTCCCGGCGAGTAGACTGGCCCCCAGCATGATTGATTCGGGAATAGCATCCATGACCGTCCCTGCAAAAATACCAAGTCCGCTCTGGCTGGAATCTCCGTTCCCGGTGTTTTCCGAACGCTTGCGCCCTGCTCCCCCTTTACTGGAAATGAGCAAATCGAATAGCGTGTACACTACGGCCCCTGAGGTAAATCCAATTGCCGTCGGCACAATCCCCCCATCATTCAGGGCGTCCCCAATCAATTCAAATGCGGCTGCACCAATCAGGGTCCCTGTACCAAAAGCCATGATCCAGCCAATAACTCGTTTCGGAATTTTCAGAAACAGCGCAGCAAGTGCTCCTAAGACAACAGCCGAGGCGGAGATGCCGCCCCACATGAATGCAGTCCACATCCGGGATGACCCCTCTCATGTTCATATATGATCTATCACTCCATTAACCGGAGCATAGAGAACAAAAACAGGGGAGATGACCAGATTAATATAAAACCGCTAACTTTAAACCATCATTTTGCGTAGTGAAGATATATATCTTGAACGAATGACGAAGAAATAGAAGGTCTGTGCCAGCAGAAATGCACCAAATACGGTTAATACCGGAACAGTATAATTCGTAATACCGAATTCAGTCAGAAACGGCTTAACAACAACGAGCGTTTCAACAATTGAGATCAGGATTGGGAAGAAAAAGAGAACCGCGATCTGAATTGTGGATGATCGTTTCATCTCCTGAAAACTGAGACCCATTTTAGACAAGGAATGCACCATTTTCCCATCTGCCTCCAGATCCGTGTGCAGCCTGAAATAGAGAAAGCTCGCTGAGGAGATCGAGAAGATCAGTCCAATGAATATCCCCAAAAAGGTGAAGAGTGCCGTTGTCTGTCTGAATTCTTCGAAGTCAGCATATCGCGTCGTGAAAAAGCCCGAAAAATCTTTATCATTAGAGTTATTCCTAATGATTTCATCCATGCCCGCCAGCCGATCGCTTACCATCACTTCAGATGATTGCCGATCGGGCACCGATCCCCCCCATGAAGGGATATGATAAAGATATTTACCGGACACAGCATCTTTGTCCAATTGTCCGGCAAGAGCCTTAAACTCTTCATCACTTACAATAACTAGGGCTGATGTATACAGAAGCCCGTTGAATTCCGGTTCATTTTCAGTATATTTAATATCGAATGTAACAGGCCCTGAATTCATATCCAGCGTTAACTGATCGCCCTTGGCATAGGAACGAAATCTTTCTTCATGTCGAGGCTTCTCCACATTGCGTGAATCAATGAATATACTGGAATGAGCTGAGAGCTTATAGGTCGGTTTGTTCTGGATTGTGTTGAACTGGTTGAAATCACTTAGAGACATCACACTGATGCCGCTATCATCTGTACTTGTCCAAAAATATTCCAGATAAGCGTTCTGATATTGAAGACCCGCAGCGTCAAGAACCTCATTGACGGGTGCCATGTTAGGTTCTTCCGATGCACTGTACACGTTATAACGAATCGGAAAATGATTGTCTCTAAATACTTGTCGATTCTGTTGATCCAGCGACAAAATGACCACTGCACTCATGGAAGCAATCGCAATAACCACCGTCACCATAAACAGCATGCGTGCATTATCTTTTATTTTGTAACTCATCTCGGAAATCCATAGCAAGCGTGTACCATGCCACACCCGTTTGCGGTTACGTTTCAACAGACGAATGGCCAGCACGGAAAGCTGCGAGTAGAAAAAATACGTACCTGCAATGCCTGTCACAGCAGCGATCAGAATACTCTCACTCGACAAACTGCCGTATAGCGCAATGAATCCCGTAGCGAGAAACGCAAGCCCAAGAATAGAGAATACCCATGATGCTTTAGGTTCCTTTTTGGGTTTGCTCGTGCCCGTTAGCAGCTCCAATGCGCGCTTATTTCCGATAAAGATCAGTGTGAACAGGGAAATGCAAAAGAACAGTACTAAAAAAGCAATCACTGTAATCAACATGGCCTTTACCGGGAAATAAAAAGGCAGGTCTTCCATACCGATAAATCGGGTGGTTAACATCAGGAACAGCTTGGATAATAACATGCCTCCACCTATTCCAGCCACAATGGACAGACATCCGATAAACATATTTTCCAGAATGACCAGTCTTCGAATCTGTCCTGGTTCCGCGCCCAAGATGGTTAAAATACCGAATTCCTTGTTCCGTGATTTCAGAAATGCACTAATGGAATACATAACAAAGAAGATCGCGAAAACGTATACGATGACGGAGGCAACCTGCATTCCCGCTGCCGTAGTCTTACCAATCGGCAATTTCTCAACAAACGGATGATAGATAAACATCGCATACGCGAAGAATATCATGACCATGAATGCACTACTTAGGAAAAAGGCGATGTACGCTCGCCCGTTTCGGCGAATGTTGTTAAAGGCGAACTGAGGAAAGCTCATGCGAATTCCCTCCCCAGAAGGATAATGTATCAATAATCCGTTGAAAGAACGTCTGTCGGTTATCGCCACGATGCACTTCGGCTGCGAGCTTGCCATCCTTGATAAATACAATCCGATGGCAGTAACTTGCGGCAAGTGGATCATGCGTGACCAGCATAATGGTTGTTTTCTCTTGCTGGTTGATCTGTTCAAGCGATTCCATTACCGCTTGAGATGAGGTGGAATCAAGCGCACCTGTCGGTTCATCGGCCAGTACGATGGATGGCATATTAATCATGGCCCTGGCAATGGCTGTTCGCTGCCGCTGTCCGCCCGAGATTTCATAGACTCGTTTATCCAGAATGTGATCAATTCCAAGCTGAGTGGTAATCCGATCGAGTCTGCTCTCCATCTCCTTCAGCTTGACCTTGTCCAGCGTCAAAGGGAGTACTATATTTTCAGCAACGGTCAAGGTATCGAGCAGATTAAAATCCTGAAATACAAATCCGAGTTCCCGGCGTCGGAACATGGCGAGTTCTTTCTTTTTCATATCAAACGGATTCATGCCATTAATCAGCACCTTGCCTGAACTTGGCTCATCAATGGTCGAGACCATATTGAGCAACGTCGTTTTCCCACTGCCCGATGGCCCCATAATCCCTACAAATTCACCCTGCTTGATGGTCAGATGAATATCACTAAGGGCTTTAGTCTGCACTTTGCCCTGATACACTTTGTTTAGTGCCGAAACTTGCAACATTTCCATGGTGTTTCCCCTCCAAATAAACTATGCTTTCTTTTCATATCCTTATCCTAAACGACCTCCTCCAACCCTGCTATCGATTTACCTTAAACTTTCCTTACACAGCGTTTAAGGTTATGTTCCCCCTTCTTCCTATTCCATAAAAAAAAGCACCTCGCCCATAGGCAAAGCACTTCTATTTTCGATTCATCCAGCTGAATCGGACCAATGTTCCTTCATCGGGTTTGGAGAACAATTCTATCTGGTTACCCAAACGTGTACTGATCTCACGGACTAGATATAGTCCCATACCTGTAGATTCATGATACTGTCTTCCCCGCTCTCCGGTGAAGTAAGGATTAAACACACGTTGAATATCTTCAGCCGATATGCCGATACCCTGGTCCTGAATATCTAATACGATTCGTTCTTCCTCAATATAGGCGGTAATCATGACTTTTTTACCAGCTTTGCTATCTGAGTAATTAACGGCATTGGTCAAAATCTGGGTAAACATGAACCGCAGCCATTTGGAGTCACTGTAAACTCGAAGGTCGTTGTCCATTCGAATATCCGGTGTAATTCCTCTGCGAATAAACAAACGTCGATTCTCAGCTACGCTGCTTCGAACCACCTCGGGTAGAGACAGAAGCTCTACGCGAAAATCCCCTTCGAACTGTTCCAGGCGTGAAGAATGAAGTACCATTTCCAACCCTTTGCGCATTTTATCCAGCTCATCCTGTATGCTGCCTGCAGTTTTATCATCATCCACATCTTCCAGGGTCAACTGAATGATGGACAGTGGTGTCTTCATCTGATGGACCCAGCGATTCATGAACACAACCTGCTGCTCACTATGAATTCGCAATTGACCCATCTCATTCTGACGGTTACGCTCCAGTTCATGCATCAATTCCTGTAAAGAATTAGCCACAGGGGCATTACCAAGTGATTGGAAAGGTTCCTGTACCAGCCGTTGTGGCTGCTGGAGCACACGGTAATATGGATGGAGCTGGAAATAACGTACGATCAGATACACGAGCAATACAACTGTACTGAGAAACATGCCATAAAGAACAATCCTCATGGGGCGATCCTCACCAGAAAGCCAATATACACTTGGGACAAGCAGCATTTGCAGCAAATAAAATCCGATGAGGGGTAGCTGATCTCTTAAGAACAGTTTCATTGTCGGTCCTCTTGGACAGGTGACTCCAAATCAAGCAATCGGTAGCCCGCTCCGCGAACGGTTTCCAAAACCTCTTCTCCCCCCAGATCCTTCAGCTTGCGGCGAAAACGTGTAATGTACACATTCAACGTATTATCATCAATAAAATGCTGATCTTCCCACATCAGTTCGAGCAAACGTTCCCGGCCCACCACCCGACCGGCCTTGGCCATCAGCGCTTCGACCAATATGGATTCCTTCTGAGTCAGCTCTACGGAAAGACCATCGAACTCCAGTACATATCTTTCGGGGTACAGCAGCATAGAGCCATTTTTCACTTTCATTTCTGGTTGAACAGCTGCATACATCCCATATGCTCTACGCAGGTGACTACGAACTTTAGCAAGTACGACCTCGTATTGAAAAGGCTTCGTAATATAATCATCCGCCCCATGTTCCAGCGCCATAACCTGATCCATGCCACTGTCACGAGCCGAAATAAATAGAATGGGACATATGGAATGCGAACGGATCTGTCTACACCAGTAGTAGCCATCAAATTGAGGCAGATTTACATCCATTAATACCAAATCCGGACCGATCTGCATGAATTCATCCAGAACATGACGGAAATCTGCCACAATCTGCACTTGAAAACCATTTCGGATCAGATATTCACCCAGCAATCCTGCGAGCTTGGCATCATCTTCAACCAGCAATATCGATTGCATCGTCAACCTTCTTTCCGTTCCCTGACATATCTTCTACATCTAGTTTACCATTCTAGTCAAAAACGGATTGGAAATAAAGGATTAGACCACCAAACGTCCACGTTTCTCTGCCAAGCCAATAGTCGCTTCCACTCCGGAATTAAATTCAAGAAAGTCCTGTTCTACCCCGTCACTGAAAATAACGCCGTCCTCCGGCATCTGGGAGACAATCTGCAAAGGCTGTTTCGGATGAATTTGTCCAAACACCAGATTGGCTGCAGTCGTCCGGCTGGGGAAGGGTTCACGTACTGTAAAATACAGATAAGGCGCATCCCAGCCAAAGTGATTCATGTCGCTCATGCTCCCCTGTGCAGAAGCAGTCGCAGCGATATGTGCTTCTGCATAACCTTTCCCTTTAGGGTTCGAGTTTGAATGAGAGCTTCTGCTGTCTCTATCGGGAATGAACGCTTCACCCGATTGGATGTGCTGCCACGCTTCCGAGCCCACGACTCCAGCAGCACCTGCCAGCACACTTTTGAACCAGCCCGTCGATCCCATTCCCGTGGATACAATCACTCCGCTGGAGGATTGTTGTTCTACCGATGAACCCATGCGAACTTCATAACGAGCAGATACATGCGTCTTTCGGCCAATGAACAGATCGTTGACGCCATAGAGATATTGCCCATCATTCAGCTCCACTTTGGCCAGAGTCACTTCTTTCAGAGAGCGACGTTTACGAATAACATCGGGAATAATGAAGCTCAGATCCTCTACCGTAAATGGCAGCAATACCCCATCCCAACGCATGGGGTCAGGATTAACACCAATGAGCGGCTGCTCGGTTACATACTTGAGCGTATTGGCAACAAGACCGTCCTGTCCAATCACTACCACAATGTCCTGTGCTCCAAAAATAAAGTTGGGCACATGTTCCCGATCAATGGTCTGAACCCGGCCCAGTTGGCTGAGCTGCTGCTGGGCTTGCTGCACGGAATGATGATAACGTCTGTCCTCCTCCAGGTAATCACTGAAGTCTGCTCCCAAGCGTTCGATATAGAACTGCGCTTGTTGGACCGTATTATAGCGGACCACCAATTCTTCCAGCCTCGTTCTGCGTTTGACCAGAATCAACTTGTATTCGGTCATCGGTTCTCCTCCAGTAATGTGTGCGGCTACAGTCTGGCTTGCCTTCCCAAGTCTCATCGTGCCCGACCTCCCTGCTGCTCTCTTGTCGGTGGATTCATCAATCCTTGCAGCAGATCCGGCGAAATGTTAAGCTGTCCAATTTTCCCGGCATTCTCAGCCAGCTCCTGGAATGCAAGGGCAATCAGTTTATCCGAGTTCATACCCATGTTAGCCATCGCCTGTAGCACGCTAGGCTCCACCTGTTGTAACGAGTTCATCACGGCAGCAATTTCATAGGCTTTGGCATCAGCTTCGGCATTCTGATTGGCAATCGTCAATTCAATAAGCTGTTGTTTCCGTTCCTCCATCGCTGTATTGAATTGGAGCTGTTCCTGTTCCATCTCATTTTGTTTCTGTTTCACCGAACGCTCTGCATGTAATTGTGTTTCTCGAATCTGCTGTTTCTTCGTCTCAACGGCAATTTCCGTGTTTAGTTCGTTCTCCTTCACTTTCCGCTCCTGTTCAATGGATGCGTTGCGACGTACATACAGCGCTTCGTCGGCCTGGCGTAAAATCTCTTCCCGCGCTTGTGCTTCCAGTGCACGCATCGTCTCTTTATTGGGCAAAATGGCCAGAATGGACAGACTCATCAGCTCTACGCCCAATTTCTCCAGTTCCTGACTCTGCACCACTTCCCGTTTCATGCTGCTGGCCAGCCGTTCGCTCGATTGAATGGCTTCCTTCAGGGGCATTTGCTCCAGATGTTTTTTGGTCAGCACTTTGGCGGTCGTAATCACACGTTGATCCAACTTGCCAGGATCGTCGGAAATATATCTGTTTTTGCGCAAATTGTACGTGTAGTTCAGGCTTTGGGTGATTTTCATATAATCAACGATACGATAGCTCAGTTGACCCTGAACCGTAACGGTTTGATAATCAGCTGTTATTTCTTCGAACATAAAGGGCACATCCACCGAAGATACAGGCAGAACCACCACCGACGTCGTCGGCTCATAATAGTAGAAGGACAAACCCACTCCTTGAAGCTGCACCTGCCCATTCTTCACTTTCATTACGTACTCACTGGGTTGAAACTTCACGAATCGGAATCCAAACATCGCTCATTCCCCATTTCTTAATATTGTCGTTTTGATATTATCGAAATGATAACAAATGAATTCGATATTGTCAATATGACATTAACAACTTTTTTTTGCTTTTATATAAAAAAAACCTACCTTAGGCAGAAGCCTTAAAGCAGGTCGATTTTCTATAATTATAGTCAGTAATGACAACTCATTGTGGGTTAAGTTATGCGAGGCGCTAGCCTAACATTAGAAGTCATCAAGCTGTTAATCATTTATTTGTTTTGTTCAGCGCTCTTCAAGATCAGATCAACAAACAAATCGATCTGGGCAGTAATGGCGATTGGATCATATCGATAGAATGTATCAAAATCATTCTCGAAGAACCGGTGATTCTTCACCGCATCCAGACCGTTCCATACTTTGGACTGTTTGAATTCCTTCAGTGCTTCGCCTTTTTTCTCAGGATCGTACACCGTCATGAACATGTAATCCGTAGCGTATTCAGGCAGTACTTCGAGCGATAGCTGCACGGTCTGATTGTCTTTGCTCACCTTGCTCGGCATTTTCAGCTTCAAAGCATTGTATACAACTTGCCCGCCCCGGCCTGCGTTGTCGCCAAAGATCCACAGATCCCCTTTGTCCGTCAACTCGTATAATCCAACGGTTGTATTTTCGTCCACGATACCTTTCAGCTTCTCGCGTCCCTCTTCCGCCTTTTTCTCATAATCGGCAATGAACGCCTTCGCCTGATCAGGTTGACCCATTAAATCACCAAACAGCTCAACTGTCTTGTAGATATCTGTAGCTGTACCATATGGGATATGCACAGTTGGTGCAATTTTGGACAGTTCCTCGTAGTTATCATCATACATCACAACGATCAAGTCAGGCTGTAATTCCAGCGTCTTCTCCACGTTCACCGGATAACCCACGTCTGTGGTGTCTTTCAGCTTGTCCTTAATGAACGGATTATCAAAGGCACTTGGCTCCACACCAATCAGATTACCGCCTACAGACAGAATTTCGCCCCCGTAGTAATCGGTCACGATGCGTTTCGGATGTGCAGGAATGGTAACCGTCCCTTTATCCGTCTCATATTCACGTGTTTCACTTTCCGCTGATTCATTCTGAGCTGTATCGGTTCCAGTGGATTCCTGATTCTCACTCGTCTGTCCTGAGCCGCTCCCCGTTTCATCCGTTGTCTTTCCTGCATTTCCGCAGCCCGCAAGAACTAGCGTAAACACAATGAATAACGTGCAGATGGAAAGAATCGATTTGGATTTAAACATAAACATGATGCCCCCTATAATTCATTGCTTTTTGTGATAATGGTAATCATTATCATTGGAATCATAGCAGAATTGATTACTAACTGTCTACCATTTTAATTGAAATCCATAAACATAGGGATCGAGCCAGAAAGACCCGATCCCTATATCATATATAAACTTAGAATTTATAAATCTGCTCCATCATTCTGGCTACAGCGACCGCCCCCTGTGCACGGTTGGCATGCTGTTTTGGCGCAAACGTGCCATCCGCCATTCCTCTAAGTAGACCTTGCTCCTGCATGGATGCAACAGCTTGTTTTGCATATTCAGCGATATCTGCGTTGTCGTTAAATGTGGTGCTGTTGGTTGTTGTATCAACGGTTGTACTGGCGTTCTGCTTCATGACCTGTACCGCACGGTTTAACATTACCGCCATGTCCTCACGGGTAATACGTTCATTTGCTGCAAACGAACCGTCTGCTCGGCCTTGCACGATTCCCATCTCCAAACCAAGACGTACGGAATCTGAATACCACTGATCATTCTTCACATCCATTGGAGCTGAAGTGGATGTATCCGGCAACCGTGATTCGCCAATCCCCTTCATGATCATTTGCAGAAATTGTGCACGTGTCAGTTCTGCTTGCGGACTGAATCGGGTATCTGTCATGCCTGAAATGATTCCTTTTCCATACAAATTCTGAATCTCTTTAATGGCCCAGGAGTAGGATTGCAAATCATTCAACGGCACCTGTACTTCAGTAATCACGAAACGGCCTGATTGAAGCGGCTTGAAAGCAAGACTTTGGGTCATTTCATCATATTGAGTAAAGGTTACCGGTTTCATTTCACCATTTGGCAAAAGGGATTGGATAGCCAGCACATTGTCTTCTGCATTTGAATTTTGCACATTAGACATCGCTATTTCAATGGATCTGTCAGTCCACTGTAACGGCTGCCCGTTCAACAATAGATCCACGCTGACCACGTTGCGGTTACCGATGGCTTTCTTTTGCGCTTCAGACAGATTGGCTGTGGAGTCTTCGACCAGAATGACATCCATTGTAACTCCATCTTCATTACGAGCATCCTTCAATAGACTTAATGGGATGCGGACAGATGTCTGCTTCATGATCAGCTCCAGCGACTGTAATGCCTGAGTACGTGCCCATTCCTGAAGTTGATTTGCATTGAGCCGGAAGGTCGCAGCCTTTGTATCCTTAGGAACATCTGCAATCAAGGTGAGCTGTTTGCTGCCTGCTCCCATTCCGTCAATCGTTTGAGACAACTGCTTCATATCAGGTTGAATCACATAGGAGCCCGCTCCGGTGCTTGTACCTTTGAATGTAATGGAACCACTTTCTCCTGGATTACCGGATTCAACAGGTGGCGTTACAGAAGGATTGCCGGGATTCTGCGATGATCCAGGCGTAGAAGGCTGTGCAGGTTGACCGGGCTGTGACGGCTGACCCGTAGTCGACTCTTGCCGTACAAGCTGACTAACCGCCTCTTTCAATGCGTTATCTGCAGCACTGATTTCCTGTGCACTGGCTTCTGTATCATCCATAAGCACACGGGCAAACGACAATGCCTGTGCAAACACATTCCAGCTTGCGGCCGTGTAATCATTTTGATGCATCTTCGCAGCGGAATTCACGGTAGTCTCCAACGCAGATTTGTCCGCCGGGAACATACCATAAGCTTCAAAATCCATAAAGCCTACCCACTTAGAACCAGCGGTAATGGTCAGTTTAATATAACGCGCCTCCGTGCCTGCGGGCAGGATATGCCTTGGACTGGTGGATACAACCACATCACTTGTTGTATCCACGACTTTGACAAAGTTCTTGTTATCGTTGGATACTTCGATCTTGTATTTAATGCCTCCACTCCACATGGACATTTCCAGCTTACGGATCACAGCGGTCGCCCCCAGATCCACTTGCCACCAACTATCCACACTTTGGTCTGTTCCCCATGAAGTAGTGGGGTCACTGTCAATCGCTCCCCCAGGCGAGTTGTCTTTTCCACCACCTGTACCGGCACTGCTTGATGCGGTAGCTGTTTTACCTGTTGTTAATGCCTCCAGCAAAACAAGGTTGTTATTGGCTTTCTGAAGTATTGTCAGAGCCTCCTGCACTTCCGATTGTATGGCATCCTGCTTGTCTCTGACCGTGATTGCCGATAACAATGCCGCTTTCAGGTTTGCCCAGCTTCGCTGAGTATACGAAGATTCGGTCAGCTGCTGGATTTCACCGATAAACTGTGTCAGCTCAGTTTTGTCTACGTTGGACAACCCATGGATGGCTGCTTCCACTTGTTTTGCTGCTGTATTCACCTCGGTCTGAGTGGC
Source organism: Paenibacillus marchantiae (assembly GCF_028771845.1). Lineage (NCBI taxonomy): Bacteria > Bacillati > Bacillota > Bacilli > Caryophanales > Paenibacillaceae > Paenibacillus > Paenibacillus marchantiae. The sequence goes on from NZ_CP118270.1 coordinate 5,567,121, forward strand.
TCTTAGATCTGCCATGATCTGTTCTGCACGAGTAAGAGACTTAGTCAGAACAGCCCAGGTTGCAGCAGACCAATCTGCTTGCTTATATGTTTTGGCTTCGGCAATGATCGCCTCTAGAGCGTTCCGATTCGCCGCTATAACATCAAGCTGCTGCATAACCTCATGAAGAGTGGCAGTCGCAGCGTCCGTATCCTGTTGTGTCACACCAGATGTATACGCCAATTTGTACGTATGCTCGGCTGCCGCAATGGCCGGAGCGAGTGTGGTCCAGCTTTCAGGTGTAAAATCACTGGATACCAGCGCCTTTGCACGCGTAATGGCTGCCGACAAATCTTTCCGATCTGCGGGCAGAATGTCTAAACCACGTTTGTACACATCCAGCGATGGCAGGGCACGCCCTTCATACGAGTAACCGCCATTCGCCGGATATTCGTCATAATCAAACATGGCGTGATTCTCCCATGCGTCTCCCTCGGAAGCAATCCAGCCTACATTGGCCGCAATCCATGCAGGCTCCCAATAGAAGAAACCCGCTCCCTTCTGATCCGGAACTTGTGAGATCATGTCCATAATGCCTGCAATCGCATCGTATTGTCCCTGCACGGTTGCCGGGAAGGTAGCACCTCCCACATTCAGCGTTTCCGGGTTGCCAATAATATTGCCGTGAGCGTCCCCGTTTTTATACGAGAATGGATAGGACGTCTCAGCAATAATGACTTCTTTTCCATATTTCGCAGATACTTCATTCATCGTTTTGCGCACATCTGCGAATGTTCCGTGCCAGAATGGATAATAGGACAGCCCGATAATATCGTACTGCAGCCCCTTTTTCTGCAATTCGCCGAAGTACCAGTCAAATGTATCCGCTTTGCCCCCTTCAGCCAGATGGATCATAATTTTGACCTGATCTCCTCCAGGGACATCGCGTACGCCGTCCACACCGCGCTGAAGCAAAGCTACATTTTCATCAAAATTGACGTTACTCTTCAATCCGTTTAACACGCCACTGTTAATTTCGTTACCGATCTGAACCATGTCGGGCATCGCGCCCGCATCCTTCATCTCGCTTACCACTTCACGCGTGTAATCATAGACAGCGTTCTTCAATTCGTCGAATGAAAAGTTTTCCCAGGCCTTTGGACGAAGCTGTTGGCCCGGATGTGCCCATTCATCAGAATAATGGAAGTCGAGCAGGACCTTCATGCCCTTGACCTTTACCCGCTGGGCCAGACGAATCACATCTTCCTTGTCGTTATATCCATTGGATTTCTGTGGATCATTCCACAGACGAAGCCGCACATAGTTCACTCCACGGTCTTTGAGAATATCGAGCAGATCGCGCTCAGCTCCATTGCTGTCCAGATAATAACCTCCATTATCCTCAATGGCTGTTAACGTGGAAATATCCACCCCTCTGACAAAATCACTACGATATCCTTCTACCGTAACGGTAGCTACAGGTTGAATGGGAGCTCCATATACATCACCTGTAACGGTAAAGCTGCCTGCTGATGCATATTTTGAAGGATTAATTTCCTCCCATGCAACCGGGACAAGGCCCGATTTCTCGTTCTGGTAATGTGCCATGACTTCATTAGGCAGAACTGGGGCACTCCGGCTTACGGTTGTTACGTTGACTGTATCATACTTCTCGATGTCTGCCGGGTTCCGCACCTCTTCCTCCCCCCAGATTTGGAATTCAGAAATGCCAGGCCACCAGTCGGTACCCGCATAATAAGGAATCGTGACCTTCACATATTGAACCGCATCTGCCTGAAAATCCAGATTGACCTGTGATTCCGCTTTATCGTTGGCAGAGTGATCTGCCACAGGTGTCCAGGTATTTCCGTCCTCAGAAACTTCAACCAAAAACTTCACAACCTCGTTTGCATCCTTCCACGTTAGTTCCGCACCGGAAAGGTTGTATGAAGCTCCCAAGTTTACCGTCAGCCAATGCGGTTGATCTGCTGAAGTAGGACTATTCGCACTCCATTTAGTATCTCCTTTGCCATCCACCGCTTTTTCTTTATTGCCCCCCCATTGTAGATCCTCCGAGCTGACCGTAACCGCCTTATTCAGCGCAACGTTTACTTTCGCCGCTGCCGCTGCGGGCCGAACTACCAGCCCCAAATCACAGAACAACAACAGTAATACGAGACAGCCACTTATGTATCTTTTGTGCACGCTTGATCTCTCCCCTAATCGTATTTGGTTCAACTTGAACAATGAATGTTGTAAATCATTATTATTGTAAGCGCTTTACAATAATCGAGGACACGGTATTATGCCAAGGAAACAGCAGTTATTTTAACACATCGAATGGTAATTCCTTGCTCACTGTGGATCGATTCCCATTCCTAACAAAAAAAATCTGTCCCTCTGCCTGATTAGGCAGATTGGAACAGATTTTAGCCTTACTATATGCTTACTTGCTGAGCTTCAGCTCCAGTTGAACCTGAATGTCATTTTCAGTAGAAAGGACCACCGAATGTGGATTCTCCATACTAAAATCTTCAAAGGTAACCATCGTTGTGGCGGACAACAACACCTGGTCATTTTCATAAGCGGCTTTTACGTCAAACGTTACCTCTTTCTCAATCCCTTTTACCGTTAGGGTTCCGTTCATTTTAAAATCTACGGTCTGCCCTGCCGGCCATTCCGTGGGTACACCTTCAAATGAGGTAGCCTTAAATGTAGCTTGTGGATAAGTACTTGCATCGAAGAAATCAGCCCCCTTCACATGTCCATCCCGCTGGCTATTGCCTGAATCAATGTCACTCATCTCAATCTGTCCATCCGCCTTCATCTGGGACGCATCGTCTACATTAAGGGTCAGGTTACCACTCACCTGCTCGTCGGCAAAATTGACGGTTTCCTGTGATGTCGTTACCGAGAAATATACTTTTGAACCTTCGCTGATGCTCCAGTCTCCATTCAGTTGCTCTGCTCGCGCTGCATCGTTGGATACGCTTGTACCACTGTCCGATCCGGCTTCCGTTGTGGACGCGGCGGTACTGGCAGGAAGCACCTGTTCAATCTCAACGTTATTGCCCAGGTAACTGTTTGCGAAATAATACCCTCCGCCTCCAAGAATAACAATTGCTGCTGCCCCTGAGATCATCCATGTTTTTGTCTTTTTATTCATCTCTATTTTCCTCCAATGGGTAACTGTATAAGTTGGTTATTTATCAGCATCTTAACAGCCCAATGTGTCAGGATGACGTCAAGAAATGACATACAACGCATTTTTTTCTGAAAATAATTGCCTCATTGGCATTGTGCTTCCGCTCATGTAAAATCAGTACACAAGCTTCTGAAGTGAAAGGAGACACCTTCTTGAAATCCATACTCATCGTCGAAGATGAACAAGCTATCGCCCGTGTGCTGGCTGCCTATCTTCGAAAAGCGGGATTCGATGTTCGTCATGTAGCGGATGGACCCACTGCTTTAACTCAATTTGATGCGGATGTTCCTTCCTTGGTTTTGCTGGATGTGATGCTGCCCGGAATGGACGGTTGGGATCTGCTGCGAATCATCCGCGAAAAAAGTGCTTGTCCCGTCATCATGCTAACCGCACTGGATGATATTCAGGACCGACTGAATGGGCTGAATGCCGGTGCGGACGATTATATGAGCAAACCCTTTGTGCCCGAGGAAGTGGTCGCCAGAGTCAATGCTGTGCTTCGCCGCAACCCACACTGGACAGCCGAAGGTGAGGGCAAACGTTACTTTGGCAATCTGGTCATTGACCTGGCTGCCAAACAGGTACTTTTGAACGGCGCCGAGGTTGCACTGACACCACGTGATTTGTCCCTGCTCCTGTTTCTATCGGAATACCCCAACCGCACATTTACCCGAGACCATCTGATCGAACAGGTATGGGGCATGGACTATGACGGAAGTGATCGGGCTGTGGACCTGTCGATCAAACGGCTGCGTCAGGCGTTATCTCACTGGCTACCGGAAACGGGAGAAATCCGGACTTTACGGGGAATGGGGTATCAATTTTGGATCGCCAACTAAAACGAAATACACCGAAACGTAAAACATCCATTCTGTCTTACTGGACGCTTCGTTATTTTCTAATCCTCTGCATCGGCTTTACCATTATTGTTGCAGGGGCACTTTACTGGATCAGAACCACTTCCATTGAGAAAGGTCTCAAAACGGCCCAACTATTAGGTCTGGAAATCGCCGAGAAGGTAACTGGCACAGAAAACAAACTGTATATTCCCCCGGATCTTGACAGACTGGTGGACAAACGTACCAAGCTTTTCAATACAGATAATTACTTTTGTATTATGGTGCTCGACAACAATAATCAATTGATTTATTCCAAACCAAAAATGACGCAGCAGGATGTGTATTATCGGCTGTCTGACGACCTGCGCGAACCAAGAAACAATAAATTCGCCGGGGTTACGGTTAACGTCACAGATGACGATCAGACGCTCGGTAAAGTGTGGGTCATGCAATCCAAAAAGTCCATTGCATACAATCCGGAAACGATGCTGGTGGTGTGCATCCTTTTCGTTGCTTTAATCCTGTGTGGTTGGTTTACAATCTACCTCCTGTCCCGCAAGCTCTCCAAGCCTATTCGCCAGGTCGCCCACGCCGCGGAGCAGATTCGAAACGGAAACTATGAAGTCAATTTGGATCTGAATACACGGGAACGGGAGATGAATGAACTCGTTGAATCTTTTCGCGAGATGTCCATTCGTTTGCAGCAATTGGAGGAATGGCGTGCCCTGTCACTTGCTGGGGTAACCCATGAATTGAAAACGCCGGTAACGTCCATTAAAGGGCTCGTGATGGCTGTCCGGGATGATATCGTTAGTCCGGAGGAAGCAAAGGAATTTCTGGACATCGCACTCAAAGAATCCGAACGTATGGAACGAATGGTCGCTGACCTGCTGGATTACAATGCGATGAGCGCTGGAAGTGTTGCTATTCGTCGGGAACGCATAGATCTGAATTTGCTGGTGGGTGAGATTATCTATCAGTGGAAAATCGCTTATGAGGACAAGTCTCCCGAAATTGAATTGCATACACCTTCGGGTACGCTCTATACCATCGGTGATACCCTTCGGATTCAGCAAATCATTGTCAACCTGCTCAATAACGGACTGCAAGCAGCCGCTTCCGACCATGCTGCCGTCTTTCATATCCGTTTGCGTGCGGAGGAGGACAACCTGTTTGTTAATGTGCAGGATAACGGTACGGGTATCACCAAAGACGATCAACCCAAGATCTTCGAACGTTTCTACCGTGGCGAGATCAAAAAACGCCGTACCCGTGGACTAGGTCTGGGACTGACCTATAGCCGCTTGCTTGCTCGAGCCCAGGGAGGGGAGCTGTCCCTGACCTCCAGCAGTCCTGAAGGCAGCCTTTTCACCTTAACTTTGCCACGATGGTCTGGTCCTGAAAAAACAGAGATAGAACCATCTTACCGCGCAACGGCTAACGCTTAGCAGGACACGATGTCTGCATCTCATAAACGGGCTTTCTTCATCTGCCAAAGAACCATGAGCAAACGGCCCAAGTAAATTGCTGAAATATCGAATAGCCCGACATTCCTTCATAGGAACCGGGCTATTCATTATGTGAGAGTGTTTGCTGATATTCATATACAAGCTATGTGGCCAGTACCCGCGGCTTATATTCTGCATACGCATCATTAATGAATTGCTCATGTAATGGGATGTTGGCAATAATGGCTTTCCGTTTAGCTTTTAAGACAATCTGCTCTACATCGGCATAACTGCATCCTGTGAGGCGTTCACACGTGAATTCTTCCAGTCGGCTCTCCTGCTCAAACTGCCCCATCAACTTGCTAATATATAATCTACGGCTCGATTCATCCGGCATCCCATAAGTCATTTTGGTATCAAATCGCCGCCATATCGCATGATCCAGCTGGGTCTCCAGATTCGTAGCAGCAACCAGAATGCTGTCTCCTTCGAATTCGTCCAGGCATTGCAACAATGTATTGACGACACGAGCCATCTCTTTAACCTCATCATTACTTTCACGCGTACGACCTACGGCATCAAATTCATCTAGAAATAGCACACAGGGGTTAGCCCGTGCATATTCGAATAGTTTACGGACATTGCTTCCCGTCTCCCCAAGGTGGCTGTGTATGATGGCATCGAGTCTTACAAGAACCAGGGGAAGCTGAAGTCGGTGTGCAAGATGAAAAGCAGTTAATGTTTTGCCTGTACCCGGAGGACCAAACATCACCATTTTGTTCGGCATTGGCACATCATGTTCTGCAAACTGATCTTTCATACCGAGAATCGTAATAAACTCCTCCACAACCCGTTCATTGTCTGCGGAGAATACAATATGCTTTGCCTTGCGTCCACACTCTTTCGGTGAATAAAAAGAGGCCATATCGATGCCTTTCGCTCGGGGTATCCGGTTTACATGGTTGGTTTTGCTCATCGTTGATCGTTCTCCTTCTTCTATGTCTCAGGGGATCATCCAAGTTAAATGCTATCGATTCATTCTCCTCCATATTTAACGATCTTTTAATCGTAATTATTACTATTAAACAATAACATAAGACGGCCTCTTTGCAAAGTTTCCGTGACTTGTCCATCATTTTGCGTAAGGTCCCGTCCAATTTGTTGCAAGCGGAAGCAAAATTTGCTATTCTAAATATGCATCGTTGTGTATAACGCAAAAAAGCCCTCTATTTACTCGAGAGAGCACAAAATTTTTCCAGATTTGCAAGCGGCAACTTGCCATTTCCGGAAGTTCTTTTATACCAACGAATGTAATCCAATCAAAGCGAGGTTATCAATCATGGCAAAAGACGTATTATGTGAGGTTAATTCATGTCGTCACTGGGCTCAAGAGAACAAATGTAACGCATCTTCAATCTACATCGTGAGTCACAGTTCCAAAAAAGTAAGTGAATCCGCTGAAACGGATTGCAAAACATTTGAAGTAAAATAAAAATTCAATTTGTACAAGCTAAAGGAGCCCTCGTGGTTCCTTTTTCTTTTTACATTGTAACAAGAATGATAATTATTATCAAGCTCTTTTCTGCAAAAACTGAACTCCCCTCTCTTCATGCACATTGGACTGCCTATTAACGTACACTACGAGAGCAGTCAAACTGCCCATGAACGAATAGATTATAGAGGTGAGTAACGATGCCCGTAAAAAGTGGCAAACAGTATATCGAACGTATCGATGCCCAGACAGTCCCCTGCTGGTACAAAGGAGAGCTTATTACCGGAAAACGTTCTGAACATTTTGCGTTTGCAGGTTTGATGGAAACACAAGCGAAGTTGTACGATCTTCAGTCTGATCCACATCTAATCGATACGATGACTTATGCATCTCCTGCTGACGGAAAACCAGTAGGTATGTCCTTTCTGCCTCCAACCAGCGCAGATGACTTGCGCAGACGCCGAGAAGCAATGAATATTTGGTCAGGGACTCACCATGGTTTTTTGGGACGATCACCCGATTATATGAACACAGCAATTATGGCCTTTTATACTGGAGCAGATATTCTTGAAGAAGTATCGCCACAATACGCTGAAAATTTGAGAAACTACTATGCCTACTGCCGTGATAATGATATTACCCTCTCCCATGCCTTTATCCAGCCTCATGCCAGTAAAATTTCGGGACTATTGGACGCGACCGAAGATGCCATTGCCGCCAAAGTGGTTGATCGCACTGAAGAAGGTCTGATCATTAATGGTGCATTCATGATGGCCACTCAGGCCGCCACGTCAGACGAAATCCTGGTGTATCCTTCCCCTTCACCGGCACCGTTCGAAGATGAAAATCCGTTCGCCTTTGCCTTTGCTGTACCGAATGACCTGCCTGGAATTAGCCTGATCTGCCGGGATACCTACGCAGCCGAATCTAATTTCAACTATCCACTCAGTTCCAGATATGAAGAGATGGACAACATCGTCATTTTTGATCATGTGCTTGTTCCTCATGAACGGATATTCTTCGCCGGTAATGAGGAAATGTCTGGCCGCCTCTTTAGCGGAAGCCATTTTCACATTCACGCAGGACATCAGGTCGTATGCCGGTATATTGCCAAAACGGAATTTGTTCTGGGCACCATTCAGTTACTCGCTGACACGCTCGACCAAGCTGCTGAAACGCATGTGGTAGAGAAAACAGCCAGGGTACTCGCGGGTCTTGAAACGTTAAAAGCACTGGCTCTGGCAGCAGAAGCCGGTGCTATGGAAGATGGACGGGGATTTATAATACCTGCCTCCAAACCGTTAATGGCAGCAAACCTTTTATTTCCCAAACTGTATCCAGAGATGATTGAAATTTTGCAGCTCTTGGGTTCCAGCGGCGTAATTATGGTGCCTCAGGAAGAAGAATTCCGCTCCGAAATCGCGCCGCATCTGGATACGTACCTGAGAGGAACCGACATGGTATCTCAGGAACGCACAGCATTGTTCCGCCTAATCTGGGAGCTTGGAGCAGGATCATTCGGAGGCAGACAGACCCAGTTCGAACGGTTCTTTTTTGGCAACACGATCACTGTGTCGAATCGGATGTATTCAGCAAGCTCAGCAGATCAATCGTATCGTCAACTCGTACGCAATTTTATTGCCAAGACCGGCAAATAAGAATGAGGGATGATCCCCTCGTTTAAACCAGATGGTCGTAGACCGTCATCAGTTCAGAGGCTGGTCTGCCTGCGTCGGTGTCCCGAAGTGCAGACTGGTCTCCGTAACCGATGTGGAATACACCCAATACCTTTTCCTCACGCGTTAAACCCATCAAATTCATAAACACGGGATGCTGTTGATAATCATTGATCTTCCAGACGGCATTCAAACCTTGTTCCGCTGCCAGGATGCAAAAACGTTTGCTCCAGGCTTTTGCAGGCAATAAATGGTCCTCCCTGGCACTTGAAGGGGCGACAACAACCAGATGTGCCGGAATAGCTTCTGTATATTGATATGTAGCCCAGTCTCCGTAACGATCTGCCAAATGTGGTGGGTAACTCTGTCTGACCGCCTCCAGATACAGTTGACGTCCTTCATTCGCGAACAACATAAACCGCCAAGGCTCTGAACTTATCACATATAAAGATGGATCTGCTTCATCAAGCAACCGTCTTATAACCGACTGTGGTACAGGCAACGGGCTGAATTCACAAGTTCCTGTACGTTTCTTGCCGCTTGCTGCATCTTGTCTCAAACCGGTAGACATGGCTCATCCCTCCTTAATCTGCACGATATATAACAACATCCCTTGTCATTCTTCACATCAACCAGTTTTTTTTCGGTTCAGTCTCACTTCTCCACCGATCGACCTCTTCATGCACTCTGGCTTTGTCCTGAACCGTAAATTGATCAGATTCCACCTTCTCTGCGCTCGGAATGCTGTCACGAATCAGTCGAATATAATCCATCGAACGGATAAGTGATTGACGTCCCGGGATATATCGAATCTTGCGACCTTCAAGCAAACAATAGATTTCGATCATACCTGGCAGCTTGCCAAATGCTTCCCAGCAGAACACGCTCACCATATGCTGGAACGCCTCAACCACGTTTGGATCATGGACAACCATATATTTTTGGATGAGAAGCGAATCCCAGCCCTCTGGCTGCCAGGCCGCCTGGAAGATCATGGACAGATGCATCGACAAGGTAGGAAGCTCCGTTCGCCATTGTTCAAACAGAATGGTCGGATGCTTCAGATCATCGTTCATTGCAATTGCAAGGGATAATTCATCGGTAATTTTGTTTTTTATATCCCAGTAATGAAGTACTGATTCGAATCCGGTTGCCTTTCTAGGCCACCACTTTTCGAGTAAATACTGTACAGGCACCTCTTTGCGGACTTCCGGGTCCATACTGTAAAAAGCATTAACTGCATGGCTGACTGCATATTGTACACGGTGTCTCCATTGCAGCGGAGAGCGCTGTTCAGCCTCCGGTTCCGGGCGGATGAACCGATGCGGGCTGCGCAGCATCTCTTCCAATCTGTAATCTTCAAGCAGCCGTACCGGGGCGTCTGACATTCCCGGCTGCAGAGCTGCCTGAACATTATGTCTTAACATGAGTTCTTAGGACACCTGTAATCCGGCAGCAGCAAAACGTTTGCCAAAGTCACGGCACGTGTCCTTCTCCTGCTCCATCGGACTGTATTCAATCTTCAGCATCTCTGGAGATACCTCCGCCCCACGTTCCACCAGCTTCGCTGCCGCGAGATCTACGGCTCCGCAGTACTGCTCGTAAGAAGTATCCCCGCTTCCGAACACCGCTGCCCGTTTGCCACTCAGATCAATCTCATCCAGCTCTTCGTAAAAATCGAGGAATTCATCCGGCAGTTCACCGTCTCCCCACGTGTATACTCCAATGAGAAACCCGTCATAATCAAGCACATCAGCTGCATTGCAATCCGTTACGGACTTGAGATCCACTTCATGCCCACCTTGTTTAATTCCTTCGACGATCAGTTCCGCAATCTCTTCCGTATTTCCTGTCATACTTGCATAAGCCACTAACAATTTAGCCATCTATTTTTCCCTCACTTTTTATTGATCATGTCATACTGTTCCTGAAGAAGTAACATTTGAATTTATCAAAATCATATGTGATAATGATTATCATTGTCAAATTAAATTTTCAATCGGTTTCCATTTCAGTATATGGTGATGGACCAAATTCAACACCATATTAGGCACTGCACCCTTTCAGGCGCCTACCACAACTGGCGTACAGGCCCTTTTTTGTTGTACAATAGTATCCAAATGACTTTTGAAGGATGGATAAATCATTATGTACGTAGCAAAGAACTGGAAGGACTATGAAGTAATCGATACAGGAGGCGGCGAAAAGCTGGAGCGTTGGGGCGATGTGATTTTGCGTAGACCCGATCCACTGATCATTTGGCCCCTTGAAAAAGAAACCAATGAATGGCGCCAGGTTCACGGCCATTATCACCGCAGTTCTTCGGGCGGCGGCAGCTGGGATATGAAAAAACCGATCCCGGAACGCTGGACCATCGGATATGAGAACCTGAAATTTCATATTAAACCAACCAGCTTCAAGCATACCGGTCTGTTCCCTGAACAAGCCGCCAACTGGAGCTGGATGATGGATAAAATTGCTGGGGCAGGTCGTCCCATCTCTGTACTAAACCTGTTTGCCTATACAGGCGGTGCAACAGTTGCTGCTACTTATGCCGGTGCTTCAGTTGTGCACGTGGATGCAGCTAAAGGCATGGTACAGTGGGCCAAAGAAAATGTTCAATTATCTGGCCTCGCGGATCGTCCTGTTCGTTTCATTACAGATGATGTATTCAAATTCGTACAGCGCGAACAACGTCGCGGCAATCGGTATGACGCGATTATTATGGACCCGCCTTCCTATGGCCGTGGCCCTAACGGAGAAACATGGAAGCTGGAAGAGAACCTCTATCCTTTCCTTAAATCCTGTATGGAAATTTTGTCCGATAACCCATTATTCATGCTGGTCAATTCCTATACAACCGGTATTTCGTCTACCGTTCTGCGCAACATGCTGACAATGACGATGTCTGCCCAATACGGCGGTCAAATTACAGCAGGTGAAATTGGTCTTCCCATTACCCGTAGTGGTCTGGATCTGCCATGCGGCATCTTGGGCCGCTGGGAGTCCTGATGATGTCCGAACATTCGCAAACAACGGGAAATATTCCGATTCTGTTTGAGGACAATCACTTGTTAGGCATTACGAAACCGGTCAATGTACCTACCCAGGAAGATGCATCAGGTGATCCGGATTTGCTTACACTGCTGAAACAGGATTTGAAAGAACGCTATAACAAACCTGGCAACGTTTATCTCGGATTAGTACATCGTCTTGACCGCCCCGTTGGTGGTGCCATGATTTTTGCCAAAACATCGAAGGCGGCTTCAAGATTATCCGAGACGGTTCGGGGACGTCATTTCCGCAAAATATATGCGGCTGTTGTACATGGCAAGCTGCCTGCACAGCACGGGACGTTAAAACACACGCTGCTGAAAGATGCGCGTACCAATACCGTCACCGTTGTGCCTAAGGGTACAGCTGGTGGTAAAGATGCTGTTTTGGATTACCGGGTCATCGGTGAAAACGACCGTTACAGTCTGGTTCATATTGAGTTGCACACAGGCAGATCTCATCAGATTCGGGTCCAAATGAAAGAAATCGGCTGCCCGCTGTTCGGAGATCAGAAGTACGGTGCAGGTGTGAATAAGCCTGGGCAACAAATTGCTCTATGGTCTGCCATCGCTGCTTTTCCCCACCCGGTAACGAAGGAAGAAATTGTGCTGCAGTCCCTGCCTCCCCGTGAATTTCCATGGGCAGAGTGGCCGGCTGCTGTGTACGATAAAGCATTTAAAGCCGAACATTAATTGATATATTTAAAATAATCATTCACAGGATCAGGTCAAATCTGACCGTAAACCGTGTCATCCAGATTCCTTATCTGAATGGCGCGGTTTTTTTTACTCCAATGGAAAGGAAGACCTACTATGACACCTTTTACGAAGCAGGTCGTCGCCATCATCGCAGCAATCCCTGAGGGAAAAGTCATGACCTATGGACAGATTGCCGCTCATGCAGGCAGCCCGAGAGCTGCCCGACAGGTTGTGCGCATTCTGCACTCCATGAGCCGGAAGGAGCGGCTTCCCTGGCACCGCGTCGTCAATGCCAAAGGTCTGATAGCCATTCCCGACGAGCATTCACGCCTGATGCAGGAGACGGAGCTTATTAGCGAGGGTGTTGAATTTCAGATGGATGGGAGTATCAACCTTAGACTCTTTGGTCATGATCCTGGTCCTACCTTCCTCTTTGATTCATCAGCCGATGAAGAATAACGTCAAAACAAGGCAAAACAAAAAGAGAGTTCAAGCAGTGTGATCTGCCTGAACTCTCTTTTGTATATATAAGACCTTTATTGAATGAATAATAACAGTAATCTAGGTTGATTTATGCTGTTGCATTCACTTTCTGTTGCTCAGTTGTTACATGTTCAGTAGCCGGTTTTGTTTTACGGATGAAGAAGGCCAGAACCAGAGCAACGACTGTCATTGCGGTCGCTATAATAAAAGCATAGTTTACCCCGTAGATGGTTGCATCTGCGGTAGCACGAAGCATTGCAGCCTTATCATCTGTAGCGATTTGGCCTGTAGCCAAGGTATCTGCCAGATGGGATTTCAACTTGCTACTCATAATCGTAACGAGAATCGCTGTACCAATCGCACCCGCAACCGTACGCAGTGTGTTGGACATCGCTGTACCATGCGCATTCAGACGCTGTGGCAGCTGATTCAGACCCGCTGTTTGAATTGGCATCATCAACATCGACATACCGAACATACGAGCTGTGTAGATAAACATCATGTAACCATAAGTAGTATCGATCGACAGGCGGCTGAGCCCCCAAGTTGTGATAGCGGTAATTGCAAGACCGGCAACGGACAACCAGCGTGCTCCGACTTTATCGAAGATGCGACCTGTGATTGGAGACATAATCCCCATCAAGATGGCGCCCGGCATCATCAGCAAACCGGATTCAATCGGTGAGAATCCACGAATATTTTGCAGGAAAATCGGAAGCAAAATCATACCTGCAAACATCGCCATCGTAACGAGCATGTTAATAATCGTTGTTAATGTATACATGTTGTATTTGAAAATACGGAACTCCAAGAGTGGATGATCGGTTGTCATCTGTCTAATCACGAACAGAATCAAGGATAACGCCCCTACGACCAGACAAGCAATTACAATTGCACTGCCCCATCCGTCTGTACCCGCATCACTGAAGCCGTACAGCAAGCTACCAAAACCGAGTGTGGATAAAATAACACCTGGGTAGTCCAATTTAGGTTTGGATTGACGTGTTACATTTTTGACAAACGCAATACCGATTGCAGTTGCAATAACGGAGAATGGCAAAATGATATAGAACAACAGTCTCCAGGAATAATGCTCAACCACATAACCTGACAATGTTGGTCCAATGGCCGGAGCGAGAATCATCGCGATCCCCATTGTGCCCATCGCCTGACCACGCTTCTCAATAGGGAAGATCGTCAAGAATACAACCGTCATCAGAGGCATCAGGATACCTGCACCTGCCGCTTGAATAACACGACCTACCATCAGGATAGCAAAGTTCGGACTTAAACCACAGACCAAGGTTCCTAATGTAAATAGCGTCATGGCTGTAATAAAAATTTGACGTGTGGAGAATTTAGCGATCAGATACGCCGTAACCGGAATCAACACACCATTGACGAGCATATAACCCGTAGTCAACCATTGTGCTTTGTTCGCTCCGATGCCGAGGTCCTCCATAATTTTAGGAAGAGCTACGTTCATCAAAGTTTGGTTCAGGAAGGCGACGAATGCACCGATTAACAATGCGGCCACAATCGGGCCTTTCCTAATATTGTCCATCGCTGAGGATGGCGCTGCTGCTGCAGTAGTACTCATTGGTTGTTCATCTCTCTTCCTTCTAACTTTTCAATCATTTGATTATGAATTCTTAGCAGGTGCTCAAGGTCTTCCTTCGGGATATCCAGAATAGGTGACACTCGCTCCATCCACAAACGGTGTGTTTCCTCCTGAGCCTGTTCCCCTTTGTCCGTAATCTGAAGCTTTACAGATCGACGGTCCGAGTCGGATCGCGTTCGAACAATGTACTCACCCTTGACCAGACGCTCCACCACAGCGCTCATGGAGCTGCTGCCCATATGACAGAGATCAGCCACTTCATTGATACCGATCGAAGGGCGCTCCTTCAAAATGGATAACACCATAAATTGAATCGAAGTGAGCTCAATTTCCTTGTTTTCATTCCAGAATGCCCGGAAGAGCAGTTGATTGACCTGCCGAAACGAATTAATAATGTAGAATACTTCGTATGTGTCAGACATTAATTCACCCTTTTTACTTATGGAATATAATATTTCGTACACGAAATATCAGGGGAACAATTACTTATTATAACAAAAATATTTACATAGTCAACTCTTTACATATAAAATTTTAGAGATTATTCTTATCCATCCAAAGCAGGCAAAACTCTTTAAAGTACACATCAATAAAAAATAACCACAGCCCTCCTGCCTTTTCAGCAAGAGTTCCATGGTTACTATTATTCGTGCGTCCATCGTCTTTAAGATGTGGACAAGGCATGCTCTTTTGTTTTTGGTGTTGTCATTTTGCCTAATAGATAAACCAGCAACTGCTGGTTATGCATTGAAATGTTGCTGAGCACCGAATTCATAAATTCATTACGAATCGTGATTCCCCGTTCGGTCTCCATGCGTCCCTTATCAGATAGAGATACCCATACAATTCGTCGATCCTGATCATCCCGATCCCGGCGAATCAGTCCGTTTTTTTCCATACGATCCAACAACATCGTTACTGCTGCTGGTGTTGTAGCCAGAAAAGGAATCAGATCGGATGGTTTCATCTTCTCGTGATCCTCAAGAACCTCCAGTACGGCCAGCTGCGCCTCTGTTAACGACGGTGCCAGCTCATGATCCATATGCAGCTTGTAGTCCTTGGTCAGCCTCGACCAGCACTTGGCAAAATCGGAATTATACATCTTGAATCGCTCCTCTCTGCAACCGGTTATCACTTCACCTGCTTAAGTTTTCGCCCTTCAAAGCCGCATTCCTGCTGCCTTTTTTCAATTTCCCAGCGATCGACCGTAATCGACGAAGGTTGTTAAACTTCGCATGGAGGTCCTCTTTTAATCCGCGTTTGAACAACAAAATAAGACTCCTTACATGACAGGTTTCCCTGCTCTGCAAAGAGTCTTTATTGAATCCTTATTAGGAGGAAGAAGCTGTCTGGTTCTCTGCGAGATCCATGATAAGCTCCACAATTTCATCCTGTTTATCCACATGCACAAGCAATTTACCAATATGTTTCCGTTCAGTAATAGGTACAGCTTCGGAAGAAATGTGATGTGTTTGACCTTCCTTGGTCATCACCGTTACATTCCGTTGTTCCCGACAATAGAACGCTCCGGCAATTCGGCTACCGTTCGGTTTTACCCGTTTGCCTTCCTTGAATTCAAATGTTGCCAGTCCCTTGCCGCCACGGCTCTGCAGAGCATAATCCAGCAGTAACGAGCGTTTGCCATAACCCAAGTCAGACAATATAGCAACCTCGCCTTCATCGCCTTCCACCCACAGAACAGATACGACTTCATCCGTTTCTTTTAACTGAATACCACGTACGCCTCCAGACACACGACCCATCGGATTTACTTCATCCTCACGGAAACGGATGGCCATGGCTTCTTTGGTGATCAGCATGATGTCCTTGCCACCAGTACTTAGATGAACGGATAATACCTCATCATCCTTGCCGACTTTGCATGCGGCTACTGCGCCGGAACGCTTGGTGACGTATTCCTTCAGCTCGGTACGTTTAACCTGTCCTTTGCGAGTGACAAAGACCAGACTGTGATCCGGCTCTTCGAAGGATTTAACGGCAAGCACACTTGAGATTCGATCATCTTTTGCCAGAGGAATAACGTTGACGATCGCCGTCCCCGGATCTTTCCACTTGAATTCCGGTACCTGATGCACAGGTAACAGGAAATACTGGCCTTTCTTCGTAAATACCAGCAAATTCTCAAGCGTGTTCACTTCAAGGACCTGAGCGATATAATCGCCTTCCTTCACACCACTTGCGTTACGTTCCCCGCCGGATCGTGTGAATGATTGCATGCCTGTACGCTTGATGTATCCCTCTTTGGACAATGTGACAAATACATCTTCTGCGTTCACCAGCACTTCCAGATTAACCTTGAGTTCTTCTACTTCGCCCTGAATGGCTGAGCGACGGTCAATTCCGTATTTCTCACGAATCTCCATCAGTTCTTTACGAATGACTCCGATCAGCTTGCGGTCACTATCCAGAATGGAGCGTAATTGCGCGATCTTCTTCATCAGTTCGCCAAGTTCCTTTTCCAGAGAAGTAATCTCCAGATTGGTCAATCGGTATAATTGCAAAGTCAGAATGGAATCCGCTTGACGTTCGGAGAAACCAAACATCCACATCAGGTTATTTTGAGCATCCTGACGGTTCTTCGAAGCTTTAATAGCCGCAATGACCTCATCAAGGATGTTAAGAGCTTTTACCAGACCTTCCAAGACATGTGCACGGTCTTCCGCCTTCTCCAGCTCAAAGCGGGTACGGAACGTCACAACTTCACGCTGATGGGCAATATAAGCCTCGAGGATTGATTTCAATCCCAATTGCTGAGGGGCTTTGTTTACAATCGCAACCATGTTGAAGTTGTAAGTGACCTGCAAGTCGGTTTTCTTCAGCAAATAAGCCAAAATACCTTGTGCATCCGCTTCTTTTTTCAGCTCAACCACGATTCGCAGGCCTTCACGCCCACTCTCATCCCGAACTTCGGCGATTCCTTCAACCTTTTTCTCCAGCCGAATGTTCTCCATCGCTGTAACCAGACGGGATTTTACGACCTGATAAGGGATCTCGGTAATGACGATTTGCTGTTTGCCACCGCGCATATTCTCGATATCGGTTTTGGACCGGAGATAGATCCGTCCTTTACCTGTGCGATAAGCATCCAGAATTCCGTCGCCGCCCATGATTAATCCGCCTGTCGGAAAATCCGGACCTTTGATAAACATCATAATCTCGTCCAGTTCAATCGACGGCTTCTCCATCACGGCAATACAAGCATCAATGGTTTCACGCAAATTATGTGGAGGGATCTCCGTTGCAAACCCGGAGGAAATCCCACTTACGCCGTTTACCAGCAGGTTCGGATAACGCGATGGTAATACAACCGGTTCTTTGGCCGTATTATCAAAATTATCCTTAAACAGAACAGTCCGTTTCTCGATGTCGCGAAGCATCTCCATAGCGATGGACGACAAACGGGCCTCTGTATAACGCATCGCTGCAGCCGGATCATCATCCTGTGATCCCCAGTTACCATGACCGTCCACGAGCATATGGCCCATTTTCCATGGCTGTGCCATCCGCACCATACCTTCATAGATGGAGGAGTCCCCGTGAGGATGGTAGTTACCCATGACATCCCCAACGGTTTTGGCTGACTTACGATATGGTTTCTCCGGCGTATTTCCTGAATCGTACATGGCGTACAGAATACGCCGCTGCACAGGCTTCAAACCATCCCGTACATCGGGAATGGCCCGGTCCTGAATAATGTATTTAGAGTAGCGACCGAAACGGTCACCTACGACCTCTTCGAGAAAGGCCGGCATAAATTGTTCTGATAGGCTCATTCCAAGCACCTTCTATTCTTCGTACTCTGTAAAGTCGACATTCTCTACAATCCAGCGTTTGCGTGGATCAACTTTATCACCCATAAGCGTAGATACTCGACGCTCCGCTTTCGCTGCATCAACGATCTGTACCTTGAGCAATGCACGTGTTTCCGGGTTCATTGTAGTCTCCCACAGTTGATCCGGATTCATCTCGCCAAGCCCTTTATAACGTTGGAGCTCCACATTGGTTCCAAATTCTTTCATGTAATTCGCCAGCTCTTCATCGGTCCAGGCATAACGTACACTTGCCATTTTGCCGGATTTGCGCGTGAGTTTGTAAAGCGGCGGCTGAGCAATATATATTTTTCCTGCATCAATTAACGGTTTCATGTAGCGGTAAAAGAAAGTCAGCAATAGTACCTGAATATGTGCACCATCCGTATCAGCATCCGTCATAATTATGATTTTGGAATAATTGCTGTCTTCAACTGCGAATTCGGTTCCAATACCCGCCCCGATCGCCGATGTAATGGCGCGGTATTCTTCGTTTTTGAGGATATCAGCCAACTTCGCTTTTTCCGGATTGAGCGGTTTCCCCTTAAGCGGGAGTATCGCCTGGATCTTGGAGTCACGCCCCTGTTTGGCTGAACCGCCTGCGGAATCCCCTTCGACGATAAACAGTTCATTCCGGGTAAAATCCTTCGATTGTGCCGGAGTCAACTTGCCATTGAGGTTGGAGCTTTCGCTGCGTTTTTTGCCCGTCCGCATCTCATCACGTGCTTTGCGTGCAGCTTCTCTGGCTCTGGAGGCCTGAACCGCTTTGCGAATCAACGTTTGCGCAACCTGCGGATTTTCTTCCAAAAACCGCTGGATGTTCTCGGACACGACAGAATCCACTGCGCTTCGCGCGGAAGCGCTACCGAGTTGATCCTTCGTTTGTCCTACGAATTCGACCTCCGACATTTTGACACTGATGACAGCCATCATGCCTTCACGCAAATCATTACCTTCAAGGTTTTTATCTTTTTCCTTAATCATGCTGGTACGCCTTGCGTAATCATTCATCACACGTGTATAAGCTGCTCTGAATCCGGTCTCATGTGTACCGCCACCTCTAGTGGGAATCGAGTTGACGAACGACGCCAGCGTTTCCGTATAACCCGCGTTATACTGGATCGCCACTTCGACCTCAATGTCATCCTTCTCCGCATAGAAGTGAATGACATCATGCAGCACATCTTTATTTTCGTTAAGAAAAGCAACAAACTGGCTTGCTCCGCCTTCGTACATGTACTCATCCTGATTGCCTGAACGTTCGTCCTTGAGCATAATTCTCAGCCCCGAGTTCAGGAAAGCAATCTCCTGAAGACGTTCTGCCAGTGTATCATAATTAAATTGAATGCCGCTCTGGAACACGCGAATATCCGGTTTAAACGTAACTTTGGTTCCCGTTCGATTGGTATTGCCCAATACATCGAGACCAGACACCGGTTCTCCGACATGCTCAACGCCTTTTTTGTCCTGCCAATACTCGAATCGTTGACGATGAATCTTGCCATCACGGAAAATCTCGACTTCAAGCCATTCGGACAATGCGTTCGTAACTGACGCACCTACACCGTGCAAACCGCCTGATTTTTTGTATCCTGATCCACCGAACTTTCCGCCTGCGTGCAAAATCGTAAACACGACCTGGGGAGTAGGAATCCCTGTTTTATGTATACCTGTCGGAATTCCCCTTCCGTTATCCTGAACCGTAATAGAACCGTCCTTATGCAGCGTGATATCGATTTTGGAGCAGAATTTGGCGAGATGTTCGTCGACAGCGTTATCCACGATTTCCCATACCAAATGATGTAGACCCGAAGAGCTGGTGCTGCCGATGTACATCCCCGGCCGTTTCCGTACCGCTACCAGTCCTTCAAGTACTTGAATGTCGTCCGCGTCGTAGCCTGAAGACCCTTGTCCTCCGCCTGTCGAACCTGCCGACATATCGATTTGCTCGACCATTCATGCTCCCCCTTCTTAACTTGCAACTAAAAAAATGCCTAAAATGCAAACAGATGTTTTCTTATCCTTGTCCATTTTAATTCAAGATATCCCGTTTCGTAAAGACAATGAATGACACAAAGAGTGAAGCAATGCCCCAAACACTAAGCACAATAAGGGAAAAACCTAAATTCATCCCTTCGATTGGTGGCAATCCGCCAGACAAATAATTCGGAAGTTCGAGGTTAACCATGAACAAATATTTGGCTGACTGCCAGGATGCGGCCATACTGGTGAGAATAGTTCCTGCTATGAGTGCTGCCATCATGATGACAATACTTGCTGCTGTACTTCGCACTAGCACAGAGACCATGAAGGCAAGCATCGCCACAATTATACTGACGAACCAGATGAGCCCTGCCTGCATTAGCATATACAACCACTGGTCCACTGCATGGACTGCTGACATATCGACATCTGTACCCACAACCTTGAATCCGGTAAAGATCGGCATACCGAAACCTTTATATCCGAATACCGCTCCCGAAATGACATAACAGATGACGTACGCCGACACCACAATAATCGACACGAACATAATCAACGTGATGAGCTTACTCAGCAACACTTTCCAACGTTTGACCGGACGGGTCAGAAGCATTTTAATCGTACCTGTGGTGCGCTCACCGGATACCAGATCCGAGGCAATCGCCATAATGAGCAGTGGTATAAACAATCCAACGGCGTTATTCATGAATTCCCGCGTAAAAGTTACACCGCCAGGCTCCTTCGGATTGATGTCATTCTCCAGATAGTATTGCATTTGCTGGATGTACACAGTCCTGTACTTTTTGTATTCTTCAGGTACCCGGTCACTGCCAAGCGAGTTCTGATTATCCGTAATGGCTTGTTGCAGCTCAAGCCGCCAGTCGCCGCCAAACTTGTCACGATTATTTTCCGCAGATTTCATCTGGGCATACGTAAACATCGGAACCAGGACCGCGAGTACGATAAAAATAATATAAAGACGTTTTTTCTTTACCATTTTGATCGTTTCGTTTCGGATCAGCGGCATGATGTTACTCAATGGATTCACCTTCTGTCATTTTTAAGAATAGCTGTTCCAGCGTAGGCTGAATCCGCTGCACTCCTTCAACCTGAATTCCGGCTTGCACCATTTGCTGGACTAGGGCCGGAATTCGATCTTCATGCATTTCAGCAACGACAGCATTCGGACCAAGCCCTGCAACAATGGTATCGTCCATAACATCTGCAGGCCGATCCACCAATGAAACACCTGCATTCAACAGCATTTTTTTACCTTCCTCCAGCGGAGTAACATGCCATATCGCCAATTTGGAATGGTCTTCAATCAGTTCATTGACGCCGCCAACTGCCAGCACGCGCCCTGCACTGATAATCGCCACCCTGTCACAGAGAAGTTGAATCTCACTAAGCAAATGACTGCTGACGAATACAGCCATGCCTTCACTTGCAAGCTGTTTGATAAAGACGCGAAGTTCCTTAATCCCTTTGGGATCAAGTCCGTTCGTTGGCTCATCCAGAATCAGCAGCCTTGGGCGACCAAGCAATGCCTGTGCAATGCCAAGTCGTTGACGCATCCCCAGAGAGTAGGTTCTTACTTTATCATGAATCCGCTGATCGAGGCGTACAATATCCACAACTTCCTGAATACGGTCATTATCCACGCCTGGCTGCATACGGGCAAAATGCTCAAGATTTTCCCATCCGGTCAAATACGTGTACACTTCCGGGTTTTCAACAATGGAACCCACATATCTCAGGGCCCGTTCAGGATCACGGTTGACATCATACCCACAGACTTGAATTTTACCTTCTGTCGGTTTAATCAGATCAACTAACATCCGGATGGTTGTTGTCTTCCCGGCACCATTGGGTCCCAGGAAACCGAAAATTTCGCCTGGTTTAACGTCAAAAGTAACATCCTTAATGATCCATTTGCGTCCAATCTTTTTCTTCAGATGCTGCACGGACAATACGGAATCAGTCTGTTCTTGTGCCATTTATTTTCCGCTCCCTTCTGCTGGAGTCTCTGCCTGATATTCCTGTGCAATCCGAACCGCAATTTGCTCGTAGCCTTCTCCATTGGGATGAAAATGATCTGAGGACAGATATTGTCCCAGATGATTTTCAAACAGATCAAATGTAGGTACAAGTGTCATCTTGTCCTCATTGTTCAGAACCTTCATTGCAGCATCGTTCCATGCAGCTACAACCGCATTTCCTGGCTCTTTGAGTTCTTTCACATCCCCAAACGGATTGTATAGCCCTATGTAGGCAATCTGTGCATCAGGGTTAATTTCTTTCACTTTCTTCAAGATCTCCTGCAAACGCTTCGACGTCTCCGGTAATGCCGCAGCAAGTGTCTCTGCCGTGGGCGCGTCTTCTCCCTGTAAAACCTGTCCACCCTGGAATAGATCATTGGCTCCGATCGACAACAGAATAAAGTTGGACTGTTGTAAGACATAACGTACGCCTTGTTCATCTAGCTTGCTCAACAATGCGTCTGTTCTCAAACCGTTCACACCCATATTGTTAAGCACTTGCACATCATATCCCTGATCTTTGAGCAAATTACCTGCCCGCCTTACAAAACCAAGCCCCTCATCATCCCCAGTACCTCTTGCCAGGGAATCACCGATTACAGCCATTCGAATTTTGCCATCTTTCACCACAGGTGTTGATTGCCCGCTATCCTTTGCAGGTGCCGTTGTCTGCTGTCCTGTACCTAATTGGGCATCTCCCTCAGGAAAAATGACGTCTTTAATGGCGTATCCAAATCCAAATAACAGCAGCAATGTTGTTAATATGGACACTGTACTAATGGTTCTCCAGATCCATGGCGCTGAATCAAGATTTCTTTTTTTCATTCATCACATCTCCGCTCATGTACACCTGGCTGGGTGCTTAAAATTTAAAATGATTTTACATTAAGATGACGCTTTTTCTAAATAACATAAATGTTCTGTCGTTAATTTGCAAATTTTGCCGCTGTATTAAGCAGAATTCAGTTTCAAATATGCTTTTACAAAAAAAAGCTATGTCATGCACAGCTTCGAGCTGTGATGACATAACCTTTTTTTGAACTAAAATCAAAATATTCTTCAATAAAATGAATTAGTTACCGATAAATTCTTGAGCCCAATATCCGTTGTAGAATCCAACACCAATTTTCGTAAAGTTTTTACTTAGGATATTCGCACGGTGGCCTTCGCTATTCATCCAAGCTGTAACAACCTCTTGAGGTGTTTTTTGCCCTTTTGCGATATTCTCGCCAGCATAGCTGTAAGTTACTCCGAATTGTTTCATCATGTCAAACGGAGAACCATAAGTCGGTGATTGGTGATCAAAATAATTGTTGTTGCTCATGTCTTTAACTTTGGCTACAGCCACTTTGTCCAAAAGAGCGTCGGAAGCCAATGCGCTCAGGCCAGCTTTGGCACGTTCAGCGTTCACAAGTTTTACTACTTGAACTGCAAAATCCGATTGTGTGCTCTCGCTACCACTGTTTCCTGTATTGCCTGTAGTCGTTCCAGTTCCAGTTCCACTATTTGAAGGATCTTTGGCTGGTGTAGTTGCCGGTTTCTCTTCTTGAGTTGGTTTTGCAGGTGTTACGGGTTTTGCAGGTGTTGTCGGTTGAGCAGGTTTGGTAGTTTGATCAGGTTTAGTTGTTTGATCAGGTTGTGTTACAGGCTTCTCTACTGTTGTTTGCCCCTCGCCAGTTGATACAGTGTAACCATTATCTTTCAGCCATTGTTCAATGTACGCTTTTAAGCTATCCGCACTCGTAATTTTAAACGTTGTAGTTTTAGTAGTTGTTTTATATGATGCATCTGCAGCAGAAGCGGAAGCAGGGAGCATAACCCCTACGGCGAGTACGGCTGTCAGACTGCTGGTTACCACGGTTTTCATCCATTTCTTCTTCAAATTCATTCATCTCCTTAGAAATATTAGTTATGACAACTTTGTAATTAATACTCTAGGAGTATATCAATTGAATAGTAGATTGTGAACCCATAAATTATGGAAAAGTAACTTTTTTGTCATTTTTAATCCTGTTTCAAAGGGGCGTGGACGGTTTATAGTACATTGCACCATATCCTGCAACTTGCTCTTAAAACACTGGTATATCAACTAAAACCCCAACCATCAACTTTAAAATACGGCATAAAAAAATGGCATCCGGACAAGAAATGCTTGCCGAATGCCACTTATCTTCTATTTATCATTCACCACACCAAAAACGTGAAGATCGCGATATAATAAAACTCTTTTTCTATAGAAGGACTTTACTGAAACGATAGCCTCTCTTCTGGAAACCAATATGCTCGTAGAAAGAATAGGTTGTTGAAGTCACTTCACGGTTCGCTCCGGTGACAAACAATTGTTTCCCACCTTGCTGTCTGCCCCAATCCTCGGCACGAGCCATCAGACGACGGCCAATTCCGCCCCCACGATGCTCTTGCCCTACAATCAAGGACGTAATTTGTGCGGCAGGTTCCGGATAGGCATGACTTTGCACACATTGCAAGCCAATCACACCAATAATCTGTTCATCCACTTCGGCAACAAGCATGCATGCGTTTGGATTGCTTTCCAAACATTCAATGCGCTCTTTCATGACATTGGCTGTTGTGGGATAGCTGACCTCTCGCATCAGTCCCGTTACCGCTTCAGCATCTCGCAGTTCACACTCTCGGATCATCAGTACAGGGGCCTCAACATTATTGGACATGATTTACCTCCACTTTCAGCATATTAGCGGCTTGTACCGCTGTTTTACGAGCTTCTTCCACATCTTGGCCGGCACTTAATGCTACGGCCATTCGGCGTCCCACTTTGGTCTCAGGTTTGCCAAATACACGAACCTGAGTACGAGGAAGCGCCAGTGCTTCTTCAATCCCGCCTACAGTAAAGTCAGATGTTTCATCATTAGCCTTCAGCGTTGCTGAAGCTCCCGGTGTCAGTAAATGTACACCTGTGACCGGAAAACCAAGAATTGCACGCACATGCAGCGCAAACTCGGAACTATCTTGCGTTACCATAGTAACCATGCCTGTATCATGCGGACGAGGCGATACCTCGCTGAACACAACTCCATCTGATGTCAGGAATAATTCGACCCCGAACAGTCCATAACCACCGAGTTCATCCGTAACCAACTTGGCAATATGACAAGCTTGTTCCCATTGCTCTGGTGTCATCGCATGAGGCTGCCACGATTCGACATAATCCCCATCTTTCTGAATATGACCGATCGGAGGACAAAATACAGTCCCTGAGACAGATCTAACAGTGAGCAGCGTAATTTCGCTGTCAAACTTCACAAAGCTTTCCACAATGACACGTACGGATTTGCCACGTGCTCCCGAAAGAGCAATGTTCCAGCAATCCTCTACGTCATCCGATGTACGGCATACACTCTGCCCTTTACCGGAAGAACTCATTAGTGGTTTGATGACGCATGGTGTACCCAATTCACGAACAGCTTCCTGAAGTTGTTCCAGGTTGTCCGCAAAAAGATAGGCCGCTGTCGGAAGGTTCAATTGTTCGGCTGCCAGACGGCGGATGCCTTCGCGATCCATCGTTAAACGGGCAGCACGGGCCGTAGGAACGACACAAAATCCTTCTTCCTCAAGCTCGAGTAAAGCTTCTGTTGCGATTGCTTCAATCTCAGGTACGATGTAATGAGGTTGTTCCTTTCGGATCAATTGTTTCAGAGCTTCGGCATTTAACATGTCGATGCAGTAAGACCGATGCGCAACCTGCATGGCAGGTGCGTTTTCGTAACGATCAACAGCGATCGTCTCTACTCCCAGTCGTTGAGCCTCAATAACGACCTCTTTTCCCAATTCTCCGCTGCCCAGTAGCAGCATTTTTTTGGCTTGAGCCGAAAATGGAGCACCCCACATGTTCTTTCCAATCCTCCCAAAGAGAAATCTTCTATATCTATCTCTCTATTTTCGGGGTTTTGGTTAAAGAATGCAAGAGTGCTCCCTATTTTTCTTGTGAATTTTACAAGATTTTTTGTGTTTTTTCGATCAATTTTTACAAAAATCTGTATTGAGCTTCTATTAACCCATTATAAACTCCTTGTTTCTGGATAAGTTGCTCATGGTTTCCTTCTTCCTTGATTTCACCATGATCTAGCACGATAATGTTATCCGCATTTCGGATCGTGGAGAGACGGTGGGCCACCATAAAGGAAGTTCTTCCTTGCAGCAGCACTTTCAAAGCCTCCTGAATTTTAAGCTCCGTTTCGGTGTCGATACTGGCAGTCGCTTCATCCAAAATCAAGATTCGAGGGTCAGCCAGCAAGGCACGGGCAAAGGATAACAATTGCCTTTGTCCCATTGATAATACATTCCCGCGTTCTTCGACTTCCGTATCGTATCCACCCGGCAGCTTCATAATAAATTCATGGGCATTAACTGCCTTCGCAGCTTCTTCCACTTCTTCATTGGTTGCATCAAGCCGTCCAAAACGAATATTATCCCGAATGGTGCCAGAGAAGATAAACGTGTCCTGCAACACAATACTGATCTGGCTGCGCAGACTTTCAACCGTTACATCCCTTACATCCTGACCATCAATAGTAAGACGTCCGCCTGATATGTCATAGAATCGGCTGATAAGATTGATAATGGTACTTTTACCTGAACCCGTATGACCTACAAGTGCAATCGATTGTCCGGCATCTGCAGCGAAACTGATTCCCTTCAGCGCCTGTCTGCCCTTCTCATATTCAAACACCACATTGTCGAATACAATATCTCCTTTAATAGAAGCAAGCGGCTTGGCTCCAGGTTTATCCGCAATACTTGGCTCCTCATCCATAAACTCAAAAATCCGTTCGGAGGAAGCCATGGCAACGAGCAACTGATTGTACATCTGTCCCAGACGGTTAATCGGGTCCCAGAAGTTGCCGACATAGTTAGCAAAAGCTACGAGCAATCCGATTGTCAGCTGCCCTTCTTGAATCAGATAAGCACCAAACCAGAACAGGATTAACGTACCGAAGCCGCCCGTAATTTCAATCAGAGGACCAAAGCCTTGGTTCATGGCCGATGCTCTATCCCATGATT
The DNA here is from genome assembly GCF_028771845.1 of Paenibacillus marchantiae. Classification (NCBI taxonomy): domain Bacteria; kingdom Bacillati; phylum Bacillota; class Bacilli; order Caryophanales; family Paenibacillaceae; genus Paenibacillus; species Paenibacillus marchantiae. The sequence goes on from NZ_CP118270.1 coordinate 5,594,508, forward strand.
TTTTGCTCGACAGATTCATGTTGTCAAAATACTTCATGTTTTCTTTTTCCTGCGTATAGGCCTGAGTCACACGAATCCCCTGAATGGATTCATTCAAATGGGAGTTGATGCGTGAGTTCTTCATACGTACATCCTGCCAGGCACGGCGGATCAGCACACGCAGTTTGGTCGAAATAATAAACATGAGCGGAACCGTAATAATGACCGCGAGGCCCAGTTTCCAGTTGATCAGCAGCAAAATGACGATAATCCCCAACAACTGCACACAGTCAATCATGACATTGACCGCACCGTTGGTGAACAGATCCTGCAGGGAGTTGATATCATTGGTGACACGCACCAATACCGAGCCCGCAGGTCTTTTGTCAAAGAAGTTAAAGGACAGCTTCTGGATGTGTTTGAACAAATCCGAGCGAAGATCGTAAATGACCCGTTGCCCGATAATGTTCGTCAATTTGATTCGGTACGTATTAGCCGCCCATTGAATCAGATACAACACAAGTACAGAACCAGCAATAATATAAAGCATCGTCAAGCTTGGCAAACCCGTTGCAGGTGCAATTGCTTTATCAATCGCCAAACTGATCAAAAATGGAACGGACAATTTCGTAATGGTACCCAAAATCATCATTAGAATAATGAGTGGCAAGAGTTGTCTTGCATAAGGTTTCATGTAAGCGAACAAACGTCCGAACTCACGCCAGTTAAACGGTTTTTCAATTATTTCGTCGTCCTGATATACAAAACGTTCATTCATTTTCTTATCAGAGGTCTCTTTGACCTCGCGCCTATCGGCTACCGTTTCGGCACTCATGAATTCACCTGCTCCCCAGCCTCCCGCTTACCGCGGGCAATATAATCTGCGTATTGAATCTCATATACGTCCCGGTAAGGTCCAGGCTCTTCAATGAGACGTTTGTGTGTGCCACGTTGAACGACACGTCCTTCATCCAGTACCAGAATCTCATCTGCGTGACGCAAGGAAGAGATCCGATGCGCAATGATAAACGTCGTTCTTCCACGCATGACTTCCTGGAATCCGGATTGAATTTCATGTTCGGTCTCCATGTCGACTGCACTGGTTGCATCATCCAGAACGAGAATTTTCGGGTTTTTCAGCAGAGCTCTAGCAATTGCAATCCGCTGTTTTTGTCCTCCCGACAAGCCCATTCCCCGCTCCCCGACGACCGTATCGTATCCTTCAGGGAATTCCATGATGAATTCATGTGCTTTGGCCAGTTTGGCTGCACGGATAATTTCATCCATGGTTACATTTTTGAGTCCATATGAAATGTTGTTGCGAATGCTGGAAGAGAACAGGAACGTTTCCTGGAACACAGAAGCAATCTGACTCCGCAGGCTGCGAATTCCAATGTCCTTAATATTCTTGCCGTCCAGCTTGATGGTGCCCGAGTTCACGTTGTATGCACGCATCAGGAGCTGAATAATAGTTGATTTACCCGAGCCTGTTCCTCCCAGGAAGCCAATGACGGAGCCTGGTGGCGCATCAAAGTTAATATCGGTCACTGCCGGCATTTTATTGCCGTAAGCAAAGGTAACGGATTCAAAGGCCACATGCCCTTTGACTTGATCAGCCTCTACAATGACCGGATCTTCTGTCTCTTGTACATCTACCGGCGTATTCAAAAGTTCCAACACCCGTTCACCCGATGCTTTGGATTGCGTGTAGTTATTGATATGGAATCCAAGGTTCCACATTGGACCGATTATGTACCAGATCAAACTGAAAAAGGCAACGAGTTCACCGAGTGTTAACGTTTTCTGAATAACCATGTTTCCGCCAATGAGGAGCAGAAGAACTACGCTGACCGAAGCGAGAATCTCCATGATCGGAAAGTATTGACTCCATAATGTTGCTGCATGAATCTGGTTCGTTTTATAACGCTCGTTACGGACGGCAAACTTCTCCACTTCGTGAGGCTCACGTGCAAATGACTTTACAGTACGCACACCTGTAATATTCTCCTGTACTGCTGTCGTCAAAGAGCTGAGTGCCAGCCGCATTTCTTGGAATGCAGGGTGAATTCGGGATTCGAATCTCAGCGCAACGAAGGCAAGCAGAGGAATACATATGAGCGTTAGCAAGGTAAGCTTCCAACTCATGGTCATCATCATGATTGCGCCGAATACGACCATCAGAACCATGTTGAGAATTTGAGCGAAGCCAAATCCGATAAAGTTACGGATCGCTTCGAGATCTCCCGTGAGGCGGGACATCAAGTCTCCCGTTTTGGCCGTGTCGTAATACCGGAAGGATAAAAATTGAAGCTTTTCGTAACAAGCGTTACGAAGTCGGTACGCCAAGAAGTTTCCGAGACGCCCTCCAAAAAGACCGTGTAAAAATTGCATTCCCGCTTTCAAAATAACGACACCTAATACCGTTAAAGCAAGTTTGGGAACGTCTTCAAAATTGCGCGGAGTGATGACGTCATCAATCAGTATCCTTAGCATGTTCGGATACACCAGTCCAAGCGCGGTCGCTATGGCGAGGCATAAGATCGATAAAAATAAATACGAGCGCTTCTCCCAGAAAAAGATCTGCAATTGCCTGAGAACATCCATGTCTCTCCTCCTCTTATATCGTTCAAAATCAGTATGAACATTTATGAAGTTTATCACCGTCCCCCCTTCGCGGCAAAGCGAATAAGCGACCATATTCAGGCTACTTTCACCTTAATGCGTCATTAAGGGAGGTAGATACCCTCCTATCAATCAAATGTTTGAATATTCTCTTCCTTTCAGGTTGTTCGTACCAAAAAAGGCTCCCTGTATACCTTTAGAGGCAGGGGCCTTTTTTGGTACAACGACAACATTTCAACATATCGCTGTATATCTCATTTCGCTTTTCAACCGTTTACATACAGACATGGATTTGAATACCTTTTATTCACATTCAATCTGCCCCAGTTGTACAGACAGACTCTCCCATTCTTCGGCAGGAATTCCACTGGTCAGAGTCTCATGGAGGGCACTCACGGCCTCCTCAAGTCTCTCTTCCAATTGACGGGATTGATGCTGCAAAGACTGCCCAAGCTGGTTGTCATAGAATTGGACCAGCTTATTCTCCGCAGCAGGCAGAACATCGATCACCATCTGTTTAATAACTGGGTCAAGTGCCTCCTGCAGCCGCTGTCGTCCATCTCCTTCGAAGAACTGTTTCGGATTACGGAAATAACTCAGATATGTTTTCCAACCCGAAGGTTCTTCCAAACGCACCTCGTCCAGGACAGGTGTACTCCAGCGTTCGTTCAGCGGCAACGACAGATCCATTCCTCCGGATAATCGTTTCAATTCATCTACACATTCGGTCACTTGTTTGTGCAGCCAAGTCTGACCCGCCTGTTCGAGTCGGAGTGTAGTAGCAAGCAGTTCCTGCTCCAGTTCGATGGCAATCATGCGCAGCAGTTCGCGACCGCAGGCTGCAAAGGCTGCTTTCAGATTCCCGCGATCCTCACGAAGAACGGATGGATGGAACGCTTCTGCCATGAACAGACCAAAACGATAACCCAGGCGCTGCCGCACATGGAACAGAAGTTCAGACGTTTCCTGAGCCAGTTCTGCCTTCATGGACCGTTCCGCAAGCAAATGTACCCTCTGAAGCGACTGTTCCTGGATTGAGCCCAGCTCATCCCGACGTCGCTGTAGAACCTCTTCCCCCTGAGTCGCATCCTCGGCACGTGTCTTCAGACGTTTTATCACCCGTGCGATCTCTTCAGAAGCTCCACCAACTGCAAGGTCCGCAAGCTCACTTCCTGCAAATCGGTTAAATTCTTTCTCGAACTGAATGAAGCCGGATTGCTCCAGCAATGTCGCATCGTTGCCCGTCTTGCCTTCCATTGCCAGCATGCTGGATACAGGAAATAGGCGTGGTGCCCGAATGCCATTACTGCGCAGCTGAGTACTCACATGGTCAAGAACCTGCTCCAACTCCTCTTCAGAGGAAGACAAATCACTTGCATTAACTACAAAGAACATCTGATCCATCGCCGAGCTGTCTTTGACGCGTCCCAATTGATTCAGGAACTGTCGGTCTCCTTGAGAGAAGGCATGATTGTAGTACGTTACGAAAATGAGTGCATCCGCATTCTTCATATAATTGAATGTGACGCCCGTATGACGGGCATTCACGGAGTCAGCCCCTGGCGTATCTACAAGGACAATGCCTTGTTCTGTCACATCACAACTGTAGTACAGGTCAATACTGTCGACAAAGCAAGACTTCTTCTCATTAGCGACAAAGTTACGATATCCGTTCAGATCCACCAGCACATCCTGGCCGAGTTGAGCTGCGGTATCCTCCCAGCCTGCTGCAGCTGCCTGCAAAAAGCTGTAATGCGGGCGCCCCGCCGGATGCACATCCTGTGGTGAAAGGGCTTTGACGCGTTTTTGCCAGTCTGCCCCAGGCTCGCCCAGTCCAAGCAAACGGAAGGAATACGCAAGATCCTCCTGGAAGGCGTCCGGGGACTTCATCCGGACCCGGGCAGTTCCATGCTCCGCGCCACCGGACGGAGCCATGATCCGGTTAATTGCCGCTGTCGTTGGATGCGGCGAGACCGGTAACACGGCTTCGCCCAGCAACGCGTTGGCGAAGGAGGACTTACCGGCGCTGAACGCTCCGAACAGCGCCAGCGTAAACGTGCCGCCCGCAAGCGAAGCCGCGCGTGCACGCAGATCCCGTACCGCCGACCCCATGGCGGGGTACGGCTCTACCAGCGCAGCGGCGGCTTCCAGCCGTGCCGCCGCTGCGTCCAGGCGCCGGCGGCGCTGTGCGCCAGCCGCCGGCTGCCCGTGCACCGCCGCTTTGCGCGGCGGCGGTGCCCCTGGAGTCTGTGGCTGCGCAGCCACAGACTCTGCCGTGCCCGTGTGCGGGCCGGGTGCTTCACCCGGCTCGTGCGCGGGCACGGGCGGGCCCTGCACCTCTGGCAATAGCCCGGAGGTGAGGGGGCCCGCAGGCGGCAGCAGGCTGCGCAGCCCTGCTGCCTCGGCGTCGGCGGCGCGCTGTAGCGCCGTGTAGCGCGCAGCCGACGCCGATTGCGCCAGCAGCGCTGTGCGGCTGGCGTCCAGCGCCTGGAGCGCGGCTTCGCCTTGCGCGCCCAGCGCTTCAAGCAAGCGGTCGGCCAGTATCATGGCCGACCTGCGGTAACGGGCCTCAATCTCGCCCCGTATATCTTTGCTGAATTGAAGCACATACTCAGGAGATACTTCTGCACTGGCGCTCCGTTTCATCTCCAGCAGTGCTTCATCTACCGCAGGCAGCTCCGCGTTCAGCGCCTGCTCCCACTCAGCACCCCACAGCTGATGTGCTTCACCCAACTGTCTAAGCATGGTACGAATATGCACCTCAACTTGTCCTGATGCCTGATCTTGCAAGAGTCTCACAAGTTCAGCAGCCCGACGCTGCTTCTCCTGCTCGGTCTTGCCACCAGAGAACAATAAGCCTACCCGGAAACCGGGTTTACGGCTCTCCAAATAAGCTGCCGCAGAGGTACGAATATCGGCAGGGGTTAGGTTCGCATTTGCCAGAAGGGGTTCCAACTCCGCCCGAAACTTCTCCCGTTCCCGTGATGGTTTGGAACGAAGTTCTGCTTCCTTTTGATCCAGGAGACCCAACTCCCGTTCCAGGTGTTCAATACCTTCCTTGCCCCCTACTTCCTCCAGGAGCGCTGTCTCTTCCTCTTCGCGTTCTTCCGCACGTCTAGTCAGGTGCTGCTCAGTCACATGGCTCGCAGAGCTTGCAAGGCTGTGCTTGATTAACCCTTCCTTCTCATTCATCATATGTTCAATCAGTTGAGGAAGCTGCTTCCACTGGCTGTAACGATGCTCCTTGTCCCGAAGCGAAGTAAACAGCAGTCCATCATACCGAACTTCCCAGGCTGCAAAAATAGCTTCTACACCTTCAACATATTGGTCAAACGATAGCTCCCGGTCCCGATGTTTATCAATCTGGTTCACGATAAGAAACAACGGTTTGCCCCAATCGGATAGACTTTTGGCAAAAGAAAGGTTGCTTTCCGATTGCACATGGTTATAATCCATCACATAGAACACCACATCAGCAAGATGAAGTGCTGAATGTGTTGCTAGGCTGTGCCCCTGATCGGTCGAATCCACACCTGGCGTATCAAGTAATACCGCATCATTTTTCAGTAGGGGAATGTCATCCCATACTTCAATGGAGGTGTATGCCCCACCATTCTTGCAATACTCTTCCAATTGTTCTGGCGAAACCTCAAGAACTCCCGCTGAATTGTCAGCGCTTACGTTCGATGACGTATAAATAAGTGCTCTTGGCTCACCATTACGGATGGATACTACATTCGCACTTGTAGGTACAGGACTCGAAGGCAACACCCGCTTGCCACATAAACTATTAATCAGACTCGATTTACCTGCCGAGAAGTGTCCACAAAACGCAATCGTTAACTGTTTCATTTCCGCCTTACTGATCAAATCCGTTAAAGCCTGTACAGCTGTATGGTCCCCTGTCTGCTCCATCGCTTCTCGCAGTGGAAGCAGAGGTTTGGCCATCTCTACTGGGTAATCTGTTCTGGACATGACTGGCCTTCCCCCTGGCTCCTCTAATTTGACATCTGGTCCGATGTCTTTATCTTGTAATTCATTTATTTTACCATTATCAAGTTTGAAATTGAACGGTTTGAATGCAAGATGGCTGACAAAGAAAATTGCACATCGCAATTCTCCATATAAAAAAATAAAACCGATCCTGTCGGTTTTATCTGTGAAACGATTGTATTCCATAAGAAGCATGCTGCGTCCATGCCCAATGGGATCACCTTCAAAAGGATAACCCAGTGACATAGAAGCAGCATATCTTATTATTCCAAACCTCTTAAGAAACAGCGTTCTCCATCGAAGGCAGCAAAATTTCAAATACTTGGCCATGCTGCAAAATCGTAATGTCACGACCTTTGTCTCTCATGACAACCACTTCTGGTTTCGTGGACATACGCTCGAGATAATGTTCAGGCACATCGCCAGAATGGCTTACAGTGATACCTTCTACTTCTTTTTCTTCGTTTTCAGCCATTTCCTGTTCAACGATTTGTTCAAAAATATCGGAGAAGGCCTCAAAATTGTCAGTGTACACGGAAATGCATTTCATGATTACTCATCCTCTTCTACTCATTAATTTATTTTTCGTTTTGGGGTTGTGGCACGTTCCTTATCTTTCCTGATTTGGGACGTTTTCATACGCTTTTTACCTTCTCTGCATATGTCCAGTAATGGACAGACATGACATTGAGGGTTTTGTGCCTTGCAATGGTAGCGTCCAAAAAATATGAACCGATGATGAGTTAAAGTCCACTCATCCCGGGGTACGCGCTTCATCAGTTTTTTCTCGACTTCAAGTACGGAGTCATCCCAACCTGCCAGTGCCAGCCTTTTGGATACACGTTCAACATGCGTATCCACCGCAATTGCCGGGACTCCAAATGCATTGGATACAACGACATTTGCAGTTTTCCGCCCGACACCAGGTAGCGTCACAAGCTGATCATGTTCCTGCGGTACATCACCGCCATACTGCTCTATTAAAATTCGGCACATGTTCTGAATATGCTTGGCCTTGTTTCGGTACAAACCGATACGCCGGATATCCTGTTCCAGTTCTTCGAGAGGAACAGACAGATAATCGGCAGGACTGGTGTACTTTTTGAACAAGTCTGCGGTTACCTTGTTTACCGTTTCGTCGGTGCACTGGGCAGACAATAGGACGGCTACAGTCAATTCAAACGCATTGCTGTGATTTAATTCGCAATGTGCATCAGGAAACATCGCTTCCATTGTTTCAAGTATATGCCTAACAGTGGCTGCATTCATGAAGAGCTACCTCCCACAAAATGACTCCACGAGGTGGAGCCTTACTTCGAAGCTTCTTTCGAGTACTTTGCGGGGACCCCAAAAATCTTGCAAAAAAAACGTCCTGATACGGGAAAGATCCCGCATCAAGACGGTCATTCTTTTGATCCTCGAAAAGAAACGATTACTGTTTTTGGATCTCCAGTACAACGTTGTTCAGGAGATACAATACAATATTATCATTATCTTTGAGAGATTGCACGCTTAAAGTGTTGTCACCCTGGTGAACAAATGCGCCTGTACCCAGTGCAAAACGATAATTCGTGTCAGATGTGGACTCACGTTTAACCAAAATTTGGTTACCGACTCCATCATAAGACCAGAACTGTTTGCTCATGACCGTCAACACTCTGAAACGGGTGGAATTATCCGTATCCTTTGTCATCTCAACACGGTCACCTACAGTGAGACTGCCAAGAGTGGTTAACGTAGATCCTGATTTGACCACTTTTACAGAACCACTAACAGGAACCGTCTCACTTTGACCATTGAATAGTTTCAGTGTAACTGACGAAGCATCAACAGATGTAACCTCCGCAAGCGTACGTTTAACGACTTGAACCGCTTTAGGCGTAGTTCCCTCAAATGTAACGTTAATCAGGTTGCCCGCTGTCAATTGTGACGCCGTAATGGTCTGACCACTTTCTCCTGTCAAAACCGCTTGATCGACATAGAACTGACTTGTCAGCGAGTCCGATTTCACGCGAACACGTCCATTGGTTTCTACAGAGACTACTTCAAATTGAGCCACGGTGTTCAAAGCCACTTTCTGCACATAGTCCTGATTCGAACCAAGCGTAACTGTGACACTATCACCGATCTTCAGATCACTCAGACTTGCTCCAGATTTGTTGTAGATCTCAATTGTTGGAACCGTAGAGTACGGCACCGTGATCGTTTGGTTTCCAGACAACAAACTGATTTTTCTGCCCGAAGTATCAATACTGCTGATTGTGCCTTCGTATTTGTAGATCACTTTAACGGATAGCGCACGAGTTCCCACATACGTCAGATCCAATTTGCGACCATCATTTAACAAAGACTCCAATCCAGCAAGTGTAGGCTTCGTTGTGTTGTAGTCCAGCTTCGTTTTGTCATCCAGCGTGAATACAAACGGTTTTTTATTGCTGTCGAGAACCGTCAATACTTTTGTTTTACTGTTGTAGGATACAACGGAAACCCCGTTCATTGGCTCCATCTGACGTCCGATTACTTGAATGCGCGTCACACGATCTTCAGAGTTTAGCGTAAGCTCAACCTGATCTCCATTGGTTGCGTCCGTAATCAGATCATTCAGCGTTGCATCCTGGATTCCGTTGATGACTACTTCAGGCTTTTCTACCAGCAGCTTCGCTTCCAGCGATCCACCTTCACGTTTAAACGTCAGTGTGGACTGGTTACCACCGATCTCCACCAGTGTACCGCGTAAAGACTGCTCTACACCTTGCGACAATTCGATCGTTTGCAGGATGCTGTCTTTCACCGTATACTTCACTGCACTTCCCGCTTTGAGCTCAGCCAAGGAAAGGATTCGGTCCTGATATCGAATGATCAGATTATCGTTATACGTGTATTGCTCTGTAGTTCCGGCTGCATTGGTAAGCTTAACCGTTTTGGCAGAAGTCGTTACTTCAGCAACGACACCACTATCACTTTTGTTGACAATACCGGACTTCACACGAATAACAACTGTCTTTTTGTCAGCCGAGAACGTCTCACGTTGTACTTCAATGGTGCTATCTGCTGTAATATCAGACAGTTTGATTGCATTTCCATTTTGATCCATAAATGCTGTTGCCTCATCATAGCCGTACGTTTCATAATTCTCGCCTACAAACAAGCCAATTTTATTACCTGATAATGAACGAGCAAACGTACCTTCAACGCTTTCTACCTGCGGCGTAGCATCGACCACTTCGACATAGGAAGCCGTACCGGTAGTACCTACAATCTGAACTTTTGTATACAGCTTCACATCCGCAGACGATGCACGGGATTCACTGTCTTTTGTAAAGTAAGGCGTACTGCTACTCACTGCGAAGTTAACAGCTTTTCCGTCCACAACAAGCGTAATCTGCCCATCTTTTAATCCTGTTACATAACCTGTGGATGTGTTCGCATACTTCGTATCCGTTAACGTTTCGCCGCGGCTAAAGAATGTAGCAAGTTGGGCACGAGTTACAGAGCCCGTTGGGTTAAACTTGTTGCCTTCTACACCTTTGGCCAGATCCAAACTTACAGCCAGATTGATGTAACCTTTGCCACTTTCGGAAATGCTATCATTATCTGCAAATCCGGTAGATTGATTGTTTTGTGCTTTCGCTTCAGCATCTTTGTTCAACGAACGGATCAGCAATTTTGTAATCCATTCACGTGATGCCTGCTTCTGCCCCCAGGATGTTTTGGATACATCCACAGTAGATTCTTCGGTTTTATCAATCAGTCCCAGTTGAAGTGCCAAAGCGACATATGGCTTGAAATAGTTTCCCACTTCCATATTTGTCGGTAATGCCGTAGCCGTGCTGTCGTTCAACTGGTTCTCCTTGTTCATAAAACGGATCGCCATCGTCACAGCTTCCTGCTGTGTTACCGCGTCTCCTGGACGGAACAGGCCGTTGTTACCGAGAAGAATGCCTTGATAGGCCAGCTTGTACACATGTTTCTCAGCCCAATATCCGACCTTGATATCACTGAACAAACCGGTTGGTGCAGCTGTATTGCTTACAGTTGCAGTCTGGCCTTGCCCCGTATCTGTTGATTCTGCTGCCATGGCAGCTCCGCCAGCGCTAAGGGCCATCATGCCTGCAAGCACGGCTGAAACTACTTTTTTAGAGTGTGATGGATTGTTATATTTAAAAGTCACCTGTGATTCCCCTCTCTCATGTAAAACGGCCGATATTCCGCAGATTCACGGTAAAACAACATGCTGTACAACCTATTCGGATCGTGTCATTGGATGCTCAAGATCCACATGGCCCATCAAACTCTCGGATTGCTGGCCATCTACCAGCAAATCAAGTGATTTGACTTCATCAAACTGGAAGAATGTTTGCTTCAAAGCATCAATGGCAAACACTTCGCCACCTGCACCAAGACGTGCTGTATCCGGCATGTGAATATCCAGGGTAAGCGCGCCGTCTTTGAACTGAACAGATTTCAATTCAATTTCTTTCGCCCAAAGCGGAACGAGTTTGTCGTCCTTGCTTTGTTGCAGCGCCGCAAATGCAGCCTTGTACTTGGCTTCATCCGAAGCGTAAGAAATATCTGCCGATGCTTTGTGCAATTCCAACTCTTCCAGATCTGTGTAGTACACTTCAATGGTCTTCTTCTCTTTACTTTCGGAAGTTCCAGGTTTCTCTGAAGTAGTTCCACCCGATGGAGTCGTTGTACCCTCCGTAGTGCCTTCAGTGGTATCCGGTGTCGTTGTCGTTGTATCCTCCGGATCCATAGTTACAGGTTCAGTAATATCCGTCTCATTCTGATCCTCAGACGCATTATTCTCTGTTCCCGCACCTTGAGTCTGATTTGGAGCTGGAGCAGCTGTTGGCTTGCTTCCACATCCAGCAGCAACTGTCATAACCGTTACCAGCAGCGCTGCAATCCATAATTTTTTGTTCATTCTAACTCCGCCTCCTGATCATAAGGGTTGAACCCTTATTTAATTCCCAGATACTCCTTGATCCCTGCAACAATCCCTTTGGCTACACTGTTCTGGAAACTTTCAGTGAACAATGCGGCTTCATCACTCTTGTTGCTCAGGAAACCGGCTTCCAGCAAAACAGCCGGCATCGTTGTTTCACGGGTTACGTGGAGACTTGCCGTTTTTACTCCGCGGTCCTTCAGGCCAGATGATTGCAAGAGATACTTGTGCATCACCGTAGCCAATGCCTTGCTATTCGAACGGGTGTAATACGTCTCCACACCGTTTGCCGCTGCAGACCCGCTGTTCGCATGAATGGAAATAAAGATATCCGCCTTCAATTTTTCTGCGATCTTTACTCGTTCACTCAAAGCCAAAAATGTATCATCGCTGCGCGTCAGCACAACGTCAATGTTAGATTCTTTTTTCAGCAATGCTTCCACTTTCAGAGCCATTGCCAGATTGAAGTCTTTTTCCTTCTTGCCGGTTACACCGATGGCTCCCGGGTCCTGATTACCATGTCCAGCGTCTACAACAACAACTTTTTTACCGTTGTTTCCAACAGGAGGTTGCGGTGTTGTAGTGCCTTCTTTGTTCAGATCAATCATAACCAGACCGGAGTCACTTTGCACGTCATAACCTTTGGCATTGCTCAGATCAATGACAAAACGAAGAGTAGAAGGACTATTGCTGTACAAGGAATAACGAATCTTCGACACATCCGGATATCCACTCACGACAAGCTGTCCATTCTGGTTGCTGTCCAAAGCTTGTCCTTCACTAAAAGAGTCAGCGAATGCGGTATTTGGCAAGTCTATAACGATTCGATCCGGTCCTGTCATCGTGAAGACGTTCGGCTTCGTATTTCCACTTGTTGCAATCAAAAAGCGGTTGTCACTGAAGCTGATGCCGTTCACCAGTACAAGACCATCCTGATCCGATCCTCCACCATCATTACCAGAGTTCGGAGGAGTGGTTGTCCCGTTTCCGGAACCTGAATTCTGGGTAACTAATGTTACCGTCTTCGTTGTATTGTTCCAACCCACCTTAAGACCCATTTGCTCACCAATGAACCTTAAAGGCACAAGTGTGGTTCCATTTTTCACGAGTGGCGGGGCATCCAGGTTCACGTTACTGCCGTTCACCGTTGCCGTCTTCTGTCCAACAATCATCTGCATGGCAGTGTTGTCTTTGCTAATAGTCACGGTGCTTGTTGCCTGTTTCCAGTCCACACCATATCCCAGGCTCTCCGAAATAACCCTAATTGGAACCATCACGCTACTATTGATGATTTCCGCTTTGGCATCCGAAGGCTGCACAATTTCTTTCCCATCTAGGATAATGTGCGTATCTGCTGCTGCATGACTATAGCCCGGGAAAACGAGCCCAAAGACAAATAACAGTACCAAAAAACCGAACTTCTTCATCCTTCACCCCTACCATTCTCATATTTTTTTGCCGCATGTTGTGAACCTTCAGCTCCGACTGACCACTGAGGCATTACCAGACACCTATTAGACGCCTCGTAATCTCAAAAGTTGCGAATATATTCCAACATAACAGAAAAAAAACGTTGTCAAATCAAGCTTTTTCTACATTTTATTGTCTGAATTTTTCCTTAATTATCAATTATGCATCTCGAAACAACGGACTACCCTGACCTTCATATTTGCGCACAACCCACATTAAAGACCCAAATATTCTACAATTCCGTCTACGATGGCCTGTGCACATTTGTTCTGATAATCTTCAGTCAGCATCATTGCTTCATCAGCTGGATTACTCAGAAATCCAAGTTCAATCAGAACTGCGGGCATCGTCGTTTCACGGGTTACATGCAGACTTGCCGTTTTGACTCCCCGATCCTTAAATCCTGTAATCTGCAACACATGCTTATGCAAAACATCGGCCAAATCCTTACTATCTTTACGACTGTACAATGTTTCAATTCCATTAGGAACAGGAGTTGTAAACTTGTTTCCATGGATTGACACAAAAATATCCGCCTGATTCAGCTGGGCAATATCTACACGCTGCTGCAGGGATAATTCCGTATCATCCTGCCTTGTAATCACCGTCTGAATCTCCGTATGTTGTTGCAGAAGTGCCTGAACTTTGAGTCCCACAGCCAAATTAAAGTCCTTCTCATAGGCACCTGTCACACTGACGGCCCCTGACTGTCGTCCACCATGTCCTGGATCAATAATGACAACCTTCTTGCCATCATTGGTTGGCACAGCAGGCTGACTTGTTGGTTCTCCATTACTCGCCGCAAGGTCAACAAGCAACACGTTGTTCTCGCCCAGTGACCATTTGGCAGTCGCCACTTGACTCAGATCAAGGACCACACGCACCGTTGAAGGCGTTTGGCTGAACATTGCATATCGCACCTTGGAAACCAGCGATGAATCCGTAACCAGAAGAGTTCCGCTGCCATCCGGATTGGAAGCCTGTCCCTGGATGAACTCCTTAGCAAATGTGGTGCCGGGCAGATCTACGATGATACGATCAGGTCCGCTGAGACTGGAAACCTTCAGTGTGATTTTCCCGTTCGTCGCCAAGATTAGACGGTCCCCGCCGAAGCTGATACTTTGAAGCTCAGACAGACCTTCTGGTTCAGGAGCCTCCACTGGGTCATTTTCACCTTCGGTACCTGCTACAGGAGGAATACTTGATAGGCTTACTGTCTTGGTTCCATTGTCCCATCCCACCTGAAGACCCATGCCTTCACCGACAAAACGTAGTGGAACCAGTGTAGTCCCCTGTTTAATTAGAGGCGGAGAATCGAGACTCACCCGATTTCCATTCACGGTGGCCGCATCTTCGCCTGCCGTCATCTGGATACTGCTGTTACCTTTGAGAATACGAACAGTCTGAGTGGCTTTCTCCCATTTCACCTGATAACCGAGGTTTTCAGAGACGATCCGAATGGGCACCATCACGGTTTTGCCAGTATTCTCGGCTGGAGCTCCCGACTGCTGGTTAATGGTCACACCGTCCAGCACAATCGAGGGAGACGAATCGGCATTTGCCATGACAGGAAATAAACAGAGGAACAGAAAAACAAAGACTGCTGCCGACCATTTCTTCATACATCAACCACCATTCTGTTTGTCTTTTGAACCTTCGACCTGATTCGCAGTGATGCAACACTCGACTCTATCTACCCTTCCATAATCTACTAATCAGTTTATCAGATATTGTCACTTCATCCGGTTACAACGTTGTCATATTTAGTCGGAATATCCTATAACTCGAAAACATAATTGCATCATTGCCAAATGCAAAAAAACCTCCAATTCGATCCAAGGAACGGTGAAGTTCCCTGCACGATTGGAGGTTTGAAATACAAATTACAGATGAAAGATTAGACTGAGGCCGTTTGTCCGAACAGCTTTGCCGCGTGGCGTTGTTCATAAGCCCCTATTTCGTCATCATGTTGAAGCGTGAGACCAATATCGTCCAATCCTTGCAACAGGAATTGGCGACGATGCTCATCCAGATCAAAATCAATATGCAGTCCGTATGCATCTGTAATCGTCTTGTTTTCCAGATTCACATTCATCTCATAGCCTTCATGTGTCGCTGTACGCTGGAATAGATCTTCAACCTGCTCTTCGGAAAGTTTGATCGGCAAGATCCCGTTTTTGAAACAGTTATTATAGAAGATATCCGCATACGATGGTGCAATTACACAACGGAAACCGTAGTCCATAATGGCCCATGGTGCGTGCTCACGAGAAGATCCACAACCAAAGTTGGCGCGTGAGATCAGAATGGATGCCCCTTCGTAGCGAGGTTTATTCATTTCAAAAGAAGGATTGTTGTTACCCTCTTCGTCAAAACGCCATTCGTAGAACAAAAATTGTCCAAATCCGGTACGTTCGATCCGTTTCAAAAATTGTTTCGGAATGATTGCATCTGTATCTACATTGACCCGGTCTACCGGTGCAACGATGCCTTGCAGTGTTTTGAATTCTTCCATATCATTCGTTCTCCCTTCAATCCGTTCGTTGTTAGATAGCTGCTTCCGTTTTGAAATTCCAGTCACGTACGTCAACGAAGTGTCCCTTAACCGCTGCTGCAGCCGCCATTGCAGGAGATACGAGGTGAGTACGTCCTCCACGTCCCTGACGCCCTTCAAAGTTACGGTTGGATGTCGAAGCACAACGTTGTCCGGGTTTCAATACGTCCGGGTTCATTGCCAGACACATACTGCATCCTGCATCACGCCATTCAAATCCAGCCTCAGTGAACACTTTATCCAGACCTTCTTTTTCCGCCTGAATTTTAACACGTCCCGAGCCTGGTACAACGATCGCTGTAACATTACTGGATACGGTGTGACCTTTGGCTACCTGTGCAGCAGCACGCAAATCTTCAATCCGTCCATTGGTACATGAACCGATAAATACATAATCAACCGGAATTTCGGAGATTGGTGTTCCAGGTTCCAAGCCCATATATTCAAGCGCTTTTTCAGCGGCTTTACGTTCGTTTTCTGTTGGCAGTTCAGCCGGGACAGGAACTTTCGAAGAAATGTCGGTTCCCATACCTGGGCTAGTACCCCAAGTCACTTGCGGAATCAATGATTCCACATCGATTTCAACCACATGGTCGAATTCAGCACCTTCGTCGGTTACAAGCTCTTTCCAGGCAGCAACCGCTTCATCAAATTGGACATCGGCAGGTACGTATTCACGTCCACGCAGATATTCAAATGTTGTTTCATCCGGTGCAATCATCCCCGCTCTTGCTCCACCCTCGATGGACATGTTGCAGACGGTCATGCGCTCTTCCATGCTCAGTTCACGGATCGATTCACCCGTATATTCAATAACATATCCAGTAGCAAAGTCTGTACCGTATTTCGCGATGACTGCGAGAATCATATCCTTCGCCGTTACACCCGGGTTACGTTTGCCGACAAAACGAACTTCCATCGTTTTGGCCTTGGCTTGCTGCAAACATTGGGTTGCCATAACATGCTCTACTTCACTCGTTCCGATCCCGAATGCGAGTGCGCCAAATGCACCGTGTGTGGATGTGTGGCTGTCGCCACATACAATCGTTTTACCTGGATGAGTCAGGCCGAGCTCAGGACCCATAACGTGTACAACACCTTGATCGATAGAATCCAGATCATACAGTTTTACGCCGAAGTCACGGCAGTTTTGTGAAAGTGTGTCGATTTGTTGTTTGGAGATTGGATCCGTAATGTTAAAACGATCTTTCGTTGGAACGTTGTGATCCATTGTTGCGAACGTCAACTCAGGGCGACGAACTTTACGACCACTCAGACGCAGACCTTCAAACGCCTGTGGGGATGTTACTTCATGCACCAGATGCAGATCGATATACAAAATGCTTGGTTTGCCTTCTTCCTGATGAATCACGTGGTTTTCCCAAATTTTCTCAAACATCGTTTTTTTACTCATCATTTTCACCTCATCATAAGTTCGGTCCTTGGAAGAGCCTCAGTAGTTTCTTTAAAAGTGAAGCTCTTGAATGACATAAATATATCACCCTGTCCTTCATTGTTCCAAGATATAATATCTATAGATGTAATAGGTTTAACCTATAATGAGGGAAAAGCAAATAAACCACTGCTCTATGCAGAGGTTTCAATTGATAACAATTATCATTATCATATAAATCTTATACTACGTTCCAGCTTCTTCGCTGTCAATGCTTTTTATATTAAATAGAAAAAAAGCAGCCCTGATGCCAGGGCTGCGATGACTAATTCTCACCAGCTCTAGACGGTCCCGTCCACACACAGTACAAACGACGTATGAATAACCGAATGAAATAAATGAGACAACGGATCAGCAGATTGAGGTCTTGAAAAAAAGTACGATCGCTACCTCCCGTATTCCCCACATCTATCCATTCATTGCATTCCTGCCTCTGCTGGAAGTGAATTACTTCTTGTCCCCACTGCTTTAATAACGAAATTGTAGGCTTTGGCAGAATCTATGCCGTTTAAAGTATAGCTGTAACTTGTCTGACCGCTGACCGCCGACACATACAAGCTCCAATTCGTGCTGACTTTATCATTCTTCTCGTAAATCCGGTAACCTCGCACCGGCTCAGAGCTAGTTGCTGGCGCTTTCCACGAAAGAACTGCACGGTTCGCTGACTGTCTTACTGCGCTTGGATTTTCGACTATGCCTGGTTTGCCGTCCGTCCGTTTAATACTGTAAGCATCATAGACGGCAAGAGGTTTATCTTTAACTGCTGTGTAGGATGTAACTTTCAGCACGTCGCTTGTAATGGAAACATCCAGGAACATTTTCTTATTGGGCTGATCGTTTTTTGCTGCAAAAAACGTGTCTGCGTCTGGATTAAGAGCATAGAATTTCGAAGCGGCCGAGTTCCCCATTAGATACACGGTCCCTTTGGGATTCAGCACATTTCCATGCTCATCGGTAATGACATTCTTAATCGGAACGTTGTTCAGCATTTGAAAAGATCTCATATACATATGGTCATGTCCCTCAAACACCATATCCACACCCAGCTCATCAAATACAGGAATCAGATATTTCCGGTAAAATTCTACACGTTCGCTTTCTGCCGAAGCATTATCTCCTGAAGAATAAGCTCCCTTATGCATAGAGACGAATTTCCACTTCTTGTCGGTCCTTGCCACCTGATTCCGCATCCATTCCAATTGCTTCGTGAACTGAATATCCGCTTTGTACGGCTTGACCTCCCCTTCGTACTGGGAATTGATTTGCATAAACAGGGCATCGCCGTATTCGAAAGCATATACCGACCCGTCATGAGCACCAGTCCCCACATCTTTTGGAAGATTAAAATGGTTATAAAAATTATTATTCGGATAATCCTCGATCTCATGGTTGCCGATTATCGGCGCAAATGGTACATTGGCAAATTCTTTTTTCGGCACACCCAAGAACCACTGCCACAGCTGCTCCAGATCACCGTCATCCGTTAGATCCCCTGTAAGAAGAACAAACTTTGGATCTACCGTTTTCTCAATAGCTCTCTTAAAAGTATCCTGCCACAGATCGAAATTGGATTTACTTGAGCCTTGGGTGTCGGTTACATAGAGGAAATGGAAATCCTGATTATCCGCCTTGTCTGTGGTAAAAGAACCCGTCTCGCTCCAGCCGTCCACATCACCGTTACCGGCGCGATACATATACTTGGTTCCAGGCTTAAGACCGGTTGCAATAACCTTGTGGCTGGCGAACTTCTTATACTTCTTGGAACTTCTGTCTCCTAACGTCATTAAGGTTTCAATAATTGTTGAACTACCCTCATAAGAAGTTGCCAGCTGTTCTGGGAATTCGCTTCCTCCGGCTTTGGAGGCCTCCACTACTTGCACTACTGTACTTCTTACGGTTTCGGCCGTATACCAGTCAAAAGCGATACTTGTCTTGGGGTCCCCATTAAAAGTCATATTCAGCAGCGTTGGTGTTTTGTTGCCGGTATCCGGAGACTTCGTCTTAAAGCTCCAAGTAATATCGTTGTCCGGTGTCCGGCCGTCCCCAGTCCCCTTAACAAGTTCTTTAGGGATGGTCACCTTGTAAGTTTTGCCGGCAGTAAAATTAGGATGGCTGACTTTAACCGTGTCTTGACCGAGGGGCGAGGCAGAGATGTTGGTAAGAGGGACATTATTTTCTGTGATTACAACTTGATGACCACTAACGAGACTAATGGCTTTATTAAACTTCACTGTAATCTCTGCGTTAAGGGAAACATCTGAAGCCCCTGAAGCGGGAGTTTTATTTACCTCAAGTGTGGGAGTGTTCCCTGGTTCGCCGCTGATGCGTGTTCCTTTAATTACCACATCTTTGATTCTGCTTGAACCTGAGCTGGACACCGTTCCCCCGCTTACGCTTTTCGCAGAGTTTACCACCCAGCGGATATAGAGTACATCTTGATTGTTTGTTTCTGCAGGCAATGCGAGGTTCGTTAATTTGCAGGAATTATTGGAACAATTAAAATTGTTCTGGGCAAGAACCATTTTGCCGCCCGAAACATCTGTCCATTGCTGCTGATTCGTACTGTATTGCACCTTAAAATCCCTAGGTCCTGTACTTGAAGATGTTTGCTGTGAAGAGAGGTCGATACCTTCGAAACCTTTGGTCGAAACCGTGGCAAGCCAGTACTTAATGCCCGTTCCTTCATGCCAGCCCTGGTTGCGTACGCTGTTCTCACCTAACTCATAGGTGTATGCATCCGTATTTGTTCCTACATCACGAATGGATGAAGCTGTTTGATATATCCCGTCGGTAGCCGGAAATACTCCGTTCTCACCTTTGTCTTTAAAAATCCACTGGGCAATCGTTTCCTCAACTGCAGTTGCTTCACTTGCAAGATCTTCCTCATTTTCTTCCCTTCCTGCTGAGACAAAACCGGTCAGCTCCATGGCAAGCAGCAAACCTATAACCAATAGACTAATTACCTTGGAGAATCTGTTCTTGAGATAAGATTGGTTGTTGTCCATTCGCCTCATCTCCCTCATATTATTGGAGTTTCCAGTTGGTAACTTGAAGTACTGCCGAATCTGCGCCCTTCAGGTCTGTTTCTCCCATGTTCAGCAAATTGCTCCACTGCTTCACACGATTCTTTCCGTTAGGCGGAGAGTTGTAGTCATTCGTATCCACAATCTTGGTCCGTTCTTTATAGAATGTAGTCATGAAAGTCTTCTCATCCGTGCTGCCTCCTGATTTACCCAAAAGCCCTTGAAGGGTCTCAGAACCGCCGGTCGCTCCATGGTTCAGCGCTGCGTCCACGAAGGAACCAATCGTTAATGCCGAGTTAAAGCCGCGTTTGCGGGCCTGATCCACACTGTACTTAATATAAACATTGTAGAATGTTTTCCACATAGCCTCTCTCCACTCGGGATCATTTTGCAAATTGCCGATTTTTTTGCAGAAACTCTTTTCGCTTTCATTGATTTCGAGGATCTTCCCTTTCATCGAACCCTTGACACCGATCCGGGCCAATGCTCCCTTAACCGAAGGATTACTCGCGCCTTTGGCAGCGTCATATTCCTTGAACAGATCCGGACCGTCGGGACCGGTATCATTTGAGCCGCCTGTAGTCGCACCGAATATTCCAATCGTATATCCGCGGTTATCATCAATATCTTCACAATATCCGTAAAACTTGGTCCAGTTCAGATCGTCCTGCTCCGGTTTGTTGACAAGCATCATAATATTGTTCCACTGCTCACCATCCAGACCTGTGTTGGTACGTAAGAATTGAAGTGTTGCAGGGGAGAAATTAGAATTAGGGTTCCCTGCCGCATAACTTTTCTGCTGAGACGTATTGGACAGAGAGCCATAAGAAAAAATCATTGAAAAACTGAGCAGGAGCATCAATGAAAATTTCATCTTCTTGAAAACCTTACTGTTCGTTGAATTAAGCACCGCAATCTCTCCCTTAATTGAATAGTATAAGCGCTTTAACTTTTAGAAATAGGAACCCTATCCCCAAACCTATCCGCCCCCCTCCTTTTTTAACGATTAATAAATTCCACTCAAGCTTATCTCAGAAAAATTAACTATACAGCACGTATTTTCTTGTAATTATTAAATTTTCATACATATATTGCTATGAACCTTAGATCAAGTCTACAATCCTCTTAGGAGGTGCTGAATGAAGCCGGTATTTTATGAGTCTGCTCTTTTTGATGTCAGCCGCAAGAAACAGGTATACACCAGCATGCCTTCAAGACACTATCATGATGCTTATGAGATTCTGTATTTAATATCCGGGGATTTTTATTATTATATAGGCGATAGAACCTACCAGGTTGCGGGCGGAACACTGCTATTTATGGATATTCACGAAAGGCACAAACTGGTTAATTCAGGCTGCAATATGTATGAACGAGTTACACTGCTTTTTAAGAAAGAATTCCTGCAGCAATTCTGCACCCGCGGTCAATGTGAGGATCTGCTCGAATTGTTCAAAAGTGATTACCGTGCTTTGAAGATGACCGGAAAGGATCAGCATTTCATCGAACAGCTTTTTCAGAAGATGATCCAGGAAGGGAAAAAGCAAGCCCGCGGGTA
Organism: Paenibacillus marchantiae; assembly: GCF_028771845.1. Lineage (NCBI taxonomy): Bacteria > Bacillati > Bacillota > Bacilli > Caryophanales > Paenibacillaceae > Paenibacillus > Paenibacillus marchantiae. The sequence continues at coordinate 5,616,108 of NZ_CP118270.1, forward strand.
TGAACAATACCAACAAATATTATTGGTAGAGTTGCTCCTCTATCTTAACCGCAAACTATTTGACAGCCTTGTCGCTCCATTGGTGGAATCCAATCGTACACACAAGAAAGTCCTAGACATCGTTAATCATGTAAATCAACATTATATGGAACCGCTTAAGCTCTGTGAGATTTCACGGCAATTCGACATAAGCTCTTCCTACCTTTGCCGAACTTTTAAAGAATCCACCGGGTTCAGCTTCATTGAATATATCAATAACATCCGTATTAAAGAAGCTCGTGATTTGCTGGTGGGATCTTCTTTTAATGTTACTGAAATTGCGGGAATGGTTGGGTTTGATAACACTTCCCATTTTGGAAGAACCTTCAAATTAATGATGGGCATCTCGCCACTCTGCTTCCGCAAACAATTTAAATCTTAATAGCAAAATCACTGAAATACCAATCATTAAAGAAAATAAAATGCCCAATTCTTCAAAATCGGCAATGGATTCTGTAAGGCAATACGTTAGCGGATCCATCCATTACAATCACTCACTTTCCTCATCCCAATTCAAGTCGAAATTTCGTTTCCCAACCCAAGAACCCCTTATAAAAAAGGGGTTCTTGGGTTTATTTATGTAAAGCCCACTAGACTTATCTAATGGGCTTTCTCTGTGGAATCGCAAATAATAGTGATTTATAGAATTTGACCGCCCACCATCGTCCAGAGAACCTGAAATTCATCATCCAATAGGACCAGGTCGGCATCGAAACCAGAGGAAATTTCCCCCTTTTGTTGAAATCCAAGAATATTGGCCGGCGTATTTGAAGCCATCTGTACGGCATCTATCAAGGGAATTCCGGTTTCGACAGTATAACGTAAGGCTTCATTCATGGTAACTGTACTGGAGGCCAGTGTTCCATCCTCTAGTCTTGCAATGCCACCCGAAACCGTGACATGATGGCCTCCAAATAGATAATTCCCATCGCCCATACCCATTGCTTGTAAAGCATCTGTGATCAAGACCATTCCTTCCGGTCCTTTCAGGTTATGAATCAGTCGAATAATAGCAGGATGCAGATGGACATTATCCACAATAGCTTGAAGACTTACATGTTTCTCTTCAAAAGCAGCCACGATTAGACCCGGATCTCGATGATGGATCGGCCGCATGCCATTAAAACAATGCGTCACATGACTCGCACCTGATGCAAAGGCTTGTTTGGCTTCCTCATATGTGGCATCCGAATGAGCGATCGCTATAACTACTCCCTGTTCTTTCAAAAAGGAAATCAAGTCCATTCCTCCCGGCAGCTCGGGAGCAATAGTAACCATCTTAATGAGTGACCCTGCTTCCTGGAAAATGATCTTCATTTCTTCTATGTTGGGATGCCGCAAATACTTTTCATTCTGCATTCCTTTTCGCTTCGGGTTCAGATACGGTCCCTCTAAGTGAATCCCTGCGATCTTTGCTCCCACTTCTTGTCCTATTACACGCTTGACACTACGAATCATTTCCAGAAGATCCTCCATCGTAGAACTAACAGATGTAGCCAGAAATGAGGTACACCCCGTTAAAGCACATTGGCGTGAAACTTCTTGAATACTCTCTTCAGTACCGTCCATCATATCAAAGCCATTGGCACCGTGGATATGAACATCTATCATCCCAGGTACTAGCAAATGTCCTCTCCCATCAATCCGTTCATACTCCCCTTCTAGCGTAGGAAGATCACCTGTGTCTACCCTCATGATTTTCCCTTCAGAAATCCACACATTGGCTGATGGAACGATACGGTTGCGAAGTGCCATTTGTACATTATGCAAAATATAATCCATAAAAATCCTCCTCTTCCCGATGGTTATCAGTCTTGCTTTCGAACCTCTTCATTTTCTTCCTGACACTCAATAACAGTGATGTTCTTCTGATCCAGAACTTCTCTGATCTCACTCGGGAGTTCCTGATTTGTGACTAAAATGTCAACGAAATCAAAGTCCAGCCGATGAATAGATTTGCCAATAAATTTTGTATGATCGGCTACTACGATAACCTGATCAGATCTTCTGGCCATTTCTTTCTTTACCCGGGCATCTTCTTCATATGGATAATAAAGTCCATCAGACCGGATCGCCGATGCTCCGATGAAGGCTTTATCAGCACGAATTTCACTTAGTTTATCGATAATGGAAGAACCATATAAAAAGCGGTGCTTTACATTCAAGTAACCACCGAGAATATAGATTTGAAGATCCTCTCGATTGGACAAGATCCCTACGTTATCAATCGAGTGCGTGACCACCGTGCAATTTTTTGCGCTAATTTGTTCCGCTACAAATTGCACCGTGGTTGATACGTCTAAAATCACAGTCTCATGGTCTTGGATAAGTTTTGCCCCAAACTTCCCTATTTTTTTCTTACTCTCGGATTCATCAATCAAACGATCCTGATAAGACAGCATTTCTTTCTGTAACTCAGGTAACGATAGCCCCCCATGAGTTCGAATCACAACGCCTTCTTGTACTAATCTAACAATATCCCTTCGTGCAGTATCCCTTGATACTTCAAACAGCGTACATATATCTGTAACACTCATCGATTGGTGATGTTTCAAGTATTCGAGTATTTTTAACAATCTTTCCTCTTGATACACAATACATGCACCTCCTTTTAAGTAAGTATAAGTTTTATTTTTAATTTTTGCAAGTTATTATAAGTAAAACTTAAGTAAGTGCAAGTATTTATTCCTGACTGTTCAATAAAAAAGACGTTAGCCAGATGAATTTACATCCGTTAACGTCTTCATAAGTTAAGATTTACTGCTAAGAAAAAATTAATGAACGGATTTCGGAGCCATTTAGATGCAGCCGTATTCTTTTTTAGCATGGAATGATCAGCATTAGGCAAAAAGGCCACCGATAATAGATTTGATTGAGTATTCTGCCGATAAACAAGCTCTGTATTATTAACACCTACATTTAAGTTGTATCTGTCCAAAACGATCTTAAGTCCAATCGATTCTCAATAGGTTTTTTTAATGCTCGTTGCAGAATTGGACTTCACGCTTTTCACTCCCTTGGGATAGTTCTTTTTGTTATAGTTTTGCCTGTGTTGTATTAACTCTTTTAAGCAGTTTAAGCGTTTCAGTTAAACTAATCATTTCTTATTTGTAGTGATATAATAATGGCATAACGAAAGGAATGACGTGTGGATATGGAATTCAGACAACTTCAATATACGCTGCAGATTGCGGCAGAGCGGAATTTCTCCCGGGCAGCTGAGAAGCTGCACATTGCTCAGCCTTCTTTAAGTCAGCAGCTATCCAAACTTGAAAAGGAACTGGGCGTACTGTTATTTCAGCGTAATACCAGCACCGTGGAACTGACCCATGCAGGGGTGACTTTTGTAGAGCAGGCTCAGAAAATAATTGATGCAGTCGAGCTGCTAAGACAGGAAATGTCGGACATCTCCCAGCTGCGCAAAGGTAAAGTCGTTGTAGGCAGCATGCCGATCACTGGCTCCCACCTGCTTCCGCATGTGCTTCCCGCATTTCAGCAGGCCTATCCCGAGATTGAAGTAACCTTGCTGGAAGACTCCGGGCTGACGCTTGAAAAGTTGACGGCTAGTGGCAAGGCTGACTTAAGCCTGCTCTCGCTCCCATTGCAGGAGCCAAGCCTATCTTATGTAACGATTGGTGAAGAGCGAATTGACTTGGCGGTTCCCCCAAATCACCCTCTGGCACGCAGAGGAGATCCGGAGCATCCAGTTCCAGTACGGATGGAAGAGCTTCGAGATGAACCCTTTGTTGTGCTGAAGAAAGGACAAGGCTTCCGCAAACTTACATTTGATCTGTGTGAGGAAGCTGGGTTTGACCCCAATGTGGTATTTGAGAGTACAAATATTGAGACGGTGCAGTCACTGGTGGCTACAGGTATGGGGATTACACTGGTTCCGCGCTTTATTGCCCGTGCGCCCCGCAGTGAATTTGTTCCTGTTTACGTACCGCTAGCTGAGCCAACGCCCAGTCGTACCCTTGTAGTTGCATACCGCCAAGGACGGGTTCTCTCCAAAGCCGCGGAGGCATTCATTCATACTTTTCAACAAACCGTAGCCGAGCTCTCTCAAGGAGAATAATTGGACGGTCAGCGGAATAGCACGCCATACATGGCAACAAAATAAACAAAGGCTTGACCCATAAGGGCCAAGCCTTTGTTCTATACTCGTCTCCCGCATCCGCAGGATAAAGTTCTTACATGGTATTAGCAGTACATCATCGTTACAGTACAATGTTGCTAAATCATCATTGAATTGTTAACGTAAAAACGTACATATGAGAATTTCAAGTTTGGCGGTTTATTTTCGCAAATTACGTTCATTTGTCAGCCTGTTCTGTTGATTCACAAGGCGGCCTTCGTCCTGAACAGATTGTTCAGGTGGTGATAGCCCTCCTGCCCCATTCTCTAAGAATGGCCTCAAGTGATCTACCCTAGTGTTTTCCTGTTCCAGTCTCCTGAGCGTATCTTTCACATGGTTGTCCATTGATTGATCATCCTCCTTGGTGACGGGATAGTTATCATTACCCGCCTCCCGGATGAATAAACACTTTATTGGAAAATTACAGATTTTTATTTGCTGCCAAAATAAATGCCAGGTCTACGGTCTTCGAATACCGGAATACGGCCACGAACCTCATCCACAAGTGAAGGACGGATAATTCCGGTCACGATCTCTTCTCCTTCTCCGCCTTCAGCCACAATTTCACCCCAAGGATCAATAATGAGGGAATGCCCGAAAAATTCGGTGTCTCCGCTTTTCCCTACGCGATTGCAGGCAATAACGTACATCTGATTCTCAATGGCCCTTGCTGTAAGCAGTGTGCGCCAATGATGCAAGCGCGGGTTCGGCCATTCAGCGGGGACAATTAATGCTTTGGCTCCGTTCAAGGCAAGTGTTCGAGCAAGCTCAGGGAAACGGATATCGTAACAGATCGAAGCTCCAGCGGTGAGGCCGTTCTCCAATTCGAATATTTCCGGTTCTGCACCAGGCTGCAAATACTTCTCTTCATCCATCAGGCGGAACAAATGTAATTTATCGTAACGTGTCACCTGATTTCCTTCACTATTATAGGCGTACATTGTATTGAAGATTTGGCCATCACGTTTCTCCGCAATGGAACCGCCAACGATGGAGATTCGATGTTTTTGGGCAAAAGTCGCGAGCCACTCTCTTGATTTCTGGCCCTCCGGGTCAGCAAGCTCATGAATTTGTTCCAAAGCATATCCCGTATTCCACATCTCGGGCAGCACAGCCAATCCCAAGTCGGGAACCTGTTCTACCGCTCTTTCGAGCAAAGACTGCATATGTTTATGGTTGGCCTCAGGGTCTCCGATCTGAATATCGCCCTGAATCAGGGCTACACGCATTTCCCCTTGTTGTTGTTCTGTCATAACCAGCACTCCTCTGAACCGTAATACCTGTAATCATAGCTTGATCATTCAAACATCTGCAACCTGTTTTCGTTCTGAACTCCTACATAATAACTCGGGCAACAAAGTTAACAAACGGTTGCTCGTCAGTGCATCGCCCAAATTCCATGTTGTTTCTTCCACTTCGTACACCTGCCCCTTCTGCACGGCTGTAAGTGCTCGCCAGTTTGGACTCTGCATCAACTTCTCTGTGGCCTGCATTGCAATAACGTCTTCAGGAAGCAAGACAAATATATGGTCACCGGCATACTGACGAATCGCTTCTGACGAAATTTCCTTATACGCTCTGCCCGCGGCAAGCGCCTCCTTCACTTTCGTAACGGGTCTGAACCCCATCGGATGATACAAGAGCGAGGCCAGACCAATATTACCCATGACAAACAATCGTGCACCCCGATGATACGTGAATACGGACGCCGTTTCCCCCGGTTCAATTGAAGCATGAATCTTCATCCACATCTTTTCCATACGTTGCTGATAGGAGGAGAGCCATTGTCCAGCCTCTGATTGCTTGCCAAACCAGCTTCCCACCCTGCAAATCCGATCTTCCAGCGTTGCGTGAGAGTTGTATGCCAGTGTGGGTGCAATTCGGGAAAATTGCTCATATTGCTGTTCGTTAGTGCTATCGAAAATGATCAGGTCTGGTCTCATCCGGACTGCCTCTTCCACATTAACCGGGGCAACCGCATCATATGCCTGATCTCCTAACAGACCAATACCCAGCACTCGCAGATCTCCACCGGAATCACCATAAAACATAATTCGCTCCGGTCGTGCCGGAATATTCACATCATGACCCAACCAATCCTGAACCAGTGTTTGTTGCTGAATAGATCGGTCATATTGACGAGGCGATAATCCGGTCATTTGACGAAAACGCCTGCTAAAATAATACTCGTCCTTAAAGCCCACCCGGGTTGCTATATCCCGAAGCGGTTCATCGGATTTGCGCAGCCAATCCTTAGCATGTTTAATTCGTACATGGTTCACATAATCAAGCGGCTTGTGGCCGGTTAATTGTCTGAACAAGGTTGTATATTGCACGGGTCGGATAGCCGCAAGACGTGCCAGTTTCGTTACTGTGATTTCTTCAGCGTAATGGTCTTCTACATACTGAATCGTGCTGTGTAGTCTGGATTCCATGCTCTGCTCCGTTTTTGGAGAAGTGTACCGGGTGATGATCATCTCCATCCATCTCTGAAACTGTGCATTCAAATGGATATATTCGGCATCTGTTTGATAATCACGAATGGCATACAATTGCTCCAACAGTCCACTTAACGGGGCATAAGGATAGCCGTTCAATTGATTTCTATGTTCGAATACAGGGCGCGTATACTGTTCCGGATCTCCTGTCAATACATGAATAACATCAAATGATATCACCATATATTTTAATTCCATTCGGTTTCCATGTTCAATTTGGTACCCCTCGCCCGGAGAAAGCGGGTAAACACATCCGGTGGTAAAAGGAAACTGTTCATATCCTATGTATAAGCGACCTTCCCCTTCTTCGCAGATCAAAAATGTATGTTTATCGCATGCCACTTCCAGCATCACCTGTTCTGGTTGTTCAATTCGTTGTTCCAGATGATCCAGCCGAAACATGAATGCTGAAAAATACAACCCTCTCGCATCGGCATTCAAAGCCTGCATGGTGGTTCACCTCGTTCTTTAAAATGAGAATGATTATCATTAAATCTGTATGAACTGATTATAAGCGAGCTTTTGTCATTAATCCAGATCTGGCTGTAATCAGCAAAAAAAAGAGCTTTCAACGAAATGTTGAAGGCTCTTTTTTAGTCGGCATTTTCGTTCTTGTTCCAGTAAAATATTATGATTTATCAATCCATAAACGACTATTTAATCATCTGTTTCGGTAACTCTTTCAACAGCCATTCTCTTGAAGTTGCATCACTTGAAGCCTTAACCAGATCAAAGCGATATACTTTTCCTTCTTTTACAGCGGGCAAGTTCTTCCAGATCGGGCTATCCAGCAATTCTTTGGTGGACTGCTTCGCATCATCCGTTACTGGATTAAGTATAAATACGCGATCACCCGCTATTTCGGGCAGCTTTTCAGTAGAAATCTCTGCAAAGCCCATTCCTTCATCTAATACTTTCTGAATTTCCGCGGTTGGCTTCATGCCATCGGCTCCATATAACAACTGTGGCAATCCTGCTCCGGCCATCACAAACAGTCGATTACCAGGATACATAGTGAATACCGAAGCTGTTTCCCCTTCTTTCAGCCCATTCTCATGAAGCTGCTTCCACATCTCTTCCGTTGCTTTTTGATGGGCCGTGATCCAAGCTTCCGCTTCCGGCTTTTTGTTCAACAGATCGCCAAGAGTACGCATGCGGTCGTCCAATGAGGCAAATGAATCAAAGGTAACCGTTGGCGCAACCTTCGAGATTTGATCATATTGTGCCTGATCACTATTTGAGAAAATGATCAGATCAGGATTCAAGGTAAGCGCCTTTTCAACACTCATCGGGAAACCCACATCTTCCGCTTGGGCTACCTGATCATCATATACCGTTCCATCCTGACGAAGAATACCTACAGGTACAACGCCCAGCGCTAGCAAATCCCCTGTAACTTCACCATGATAAATCACGCGTTTTGGCGTAACCGGAACCTCAACTTCATGGCCTGTCCAGTCCTTGAACATCCGGGTTTCACCCTCACTGTTATCCGCGGATGCCGTCTGTTCCTGCTTGGACTGATCCCCATCTGTCTGTGTTTCATTAACCGTTTTGGAATCATCCGTTCCAGATGGAGTCTGATTTCCGCAAGCCAGCAGAAGAATGGACAACCATGTAACCGTCAATAATACTGCCGTATTTCGTATACCCTTTTTCATTTCTATTTCTCCCCCTAATAAGTGCTTCGTTCGTATTTACCAATGATATTGATTATCATTATCGAGTATTATCATAAAACAGGCTTTACCTAATCTCAATGGACAAAACGAAATCCCTCATTTCAGTTTTGTACAAAAACACAAATATAGGCTCCATTCAAGTATTCATGAAGTGTTTTCCCCCTATACAGCTCGGGATTGACGTGATAAATTAATGAGTACTATATTGCCATCTTTAATAACCGGAGTGATGTATAGCATGACTAATCAGCCTAAAGCATCGGGTCGTTCAGCCTTTACCATACCTACATCCGATGTAATGACACAGCTTCCTACACAATTTTTTGCTACTCTTGTTCAAAATGTAAACCGCGAAATCGCAAGTGGTCACGACGTGATTAACCTGGGTCAGGGTAACCCGGATACACCTACACCACCCCACATTGTTAAAACATTGCAGGAGTCGGCGGAGAACCCGCTCTATCACAAATATTCTCCTTTTAGCGGGCATGCTTTCCTGAAGGAAGCCGTTGCGAAGCGTTACAAGGAAGATTACAACGTGGACCTGGATCCCGAAACGGAAGTTGCTATTTTATTTGGTGGAAAAACGGGCTTGGTCCAGTTGCCTCAAGTATTGCTCAATCCTGGCGACGTATGTCTCGTACCTGATCCAGGTTATCCGGATTATTGGTCCGGTGTGGCACTGGCGAAAGCGCACATGTCTTTTATGCCACTGCTAGAGTCCAATGCATTCCTGCCTGATTATGAAGCAATCTCTACCGAGGATCGGGAGAAGGCCAAGCTGATGTTCCTGAACTATCCCAACAATCCAACATCGGCAACCGCCCCGCTTTCCTTCTATGAAGATACGGTAGAGTTCGCCATTCAAAATAAAATCGTCGTAGCCAGCGACTTCGCCTATGGTGCAATTGGATTCGATGGACATCGTCCAGTAAGCTTTTTGCAGGCAACAGGTGCCAAAGAAGTGGGCATTGAGTTCTACACGTTATCCAAAACCTACAATATGGCGGGTTGGCGCGTCGGATTTGCTCTGGGCAATGCGGAGATCATCTCCAAAATCAATCTGCTGCAGGATCATATCTACGTGAGTCTCTTCGGAGGCATCCAGGCCGCTGCTGCTGCGGCACTGACATCTTCCCAGGAATGTGTCACTTCACTGGTTGCACGTTATGAATCACGTCGCGATGCTTTCTATGATGCACTCTCATCCATCGGCTGGCAGGCCCCTAAACCGGGAGGTTCCTTCTTTAGCTGGCTGCCTGTACCTGCGGGCTTTACTTCTGCTTCATTTGCCGACGTGTTACTACGTGAAGCAAAAGTCGCGGTAGCACCGGGTATCGGTTTTGGTTCACATGGTGAGGGCTATGTGCGCGCAGGACTGCTAAGTGATGAAGATCGATTAAGGGAAGCAGCGGAGCGGATTGGCAAGTTGAATTTATTCAAGTAATTTACAGGTGTATAACCCCTTTGCATCTGCCAAGTTTCCATGGTATGTTATAAGGAAATATTGAACGAAACGTGATGACGGGACCAGTACGAGAGGATCAGCCGCGCCCAGAGAGTAAATTCCATCGGGCTGCAAGAATTTACCGCGGCTTCTCTCCGAAACCTACCCCTGAGCGGCCTGTGATGCACAGGACAGTGCCTTCTGTTACAGGGCATGAAGCCGGATGATCCAATCATCAATAAAGGTGGTACCGCGGAAGTAACGAACTTTCGTCCTTTTTAACTAAAAGGGCGGGAGTTTTTTTTGTACCCAACGGTCTGCTCCAGGGTCAATCATTAATATTGTTTAAGGAAGTGAAAACATGACCTCACGTATTGTAGTTAAGATCGGAAGCAGTTCGCTTACTACGGAAGAAGGCGGGCTTGATCGAAGTGCCATTACTTTTTTTGCCGGAGAAATTGCTGCCTTGGCCGAACAGGGCCATGAGGTTCTTCTGGTCACTTCGGGAGCGGTAGCTGCCGGATTCCGGGAGATCGGTTACCCTCAGCGTCCCAAGCAGTTGCATGAAAAACAAGCTGCAGCGGCTGTTGGGCAAGCTTTGTTGATGCAGGCATATCAACAGGCTTTTGCAGCGCACCGCGTTACTACAGCACAAATTCTGCTCACCCGTACCGACTTTCACAGCCGGAAACGTATGGGCAATGCGGGCATGACGGTAGAAGAACTGCTCAAACAGCGCGTCATTCCGATCTTTAACGAGAATGATACCGTATCTGTCGATGAATTAAAGTTCGGAGATAACGATCTCCTGTCAGCTCTGGTAGCGAATCTGGTCAAGGCACAGCATCTGGTCATTCTTACAGATACCAACGGTCTGTACACGGCCGATCCACGAAAAGATCCGTCTGCGTTTCGTTATGACCGTATCCCCGAAATTACGGCAGAAATTTACGCCTATGCTGGCGGTTCTGGATCATCCGTAGGTACAGGCGGCATGCGATCCAAGGTAGATGCAGCCAAAGTGGCAACGCGTGGAGGCGTGCCTGTCTTTGTGGGAAGTGTGAAGGAACCTGGAGATATGCAAAAAGCGGTTGATGGCACTGGAAAAGGAACGTATTTCGAGACTCGCCTTGCCGCGCTCTCTCGTAAAAAGCAATGGCTTGGCTTCATGTCTACTCCGCTCGGTACCGTCGTTGTGGATAATGGTGCCGAAGAAGCACTCGTCCATGGTGGTCATAGTCTCCTGCCTGTAGGCGTCAAACGTGTGCTGGGTACCTTCCATGCCGGAGATGTTGTAGAGGTGCTGGGTATGGATGAAACCTTGCTCGGTCGTGGTATCGTCAATTATGATGATGACCAGCTACGGCTCATTGCAGGACTGCCAAGTGGCGAAGTAATGAAGCAGTTGAACAGCATCCATCGACTTGAGGTTATTCATCGGGACGAGTGGATTACGTTAAAATAGAAAACCTCTAATCCTACCGAGTGTACTTCTCAGGATCATATGATACAGCTATTAAATATTCTTTTGTTTCCACTTTATATATGGGAGGAATTTATGATGAGTGAAGTCAGGGAAAAAGCGAGCAAGGCTCAAGCCGTGGTTCCACAGCTGAATCGACTGAGCACAGAACAAAAAAATAACGCCCTGCTGGTCATGGCAAACGCATTGATTGCCCAATCGGATTCCATTATAGTAGCAAACGCTGACGATCTGGAACGTGGCAAACAGCAAGGTACGCCAGAATCGATGCTGGATCGCCTCGCTTTAAATAAGGAGCGTATCGCCGGTATCGCAGAAGGACTGCGTCAGATCGTGGAGTTGCAGGACCCTGTGGGCGAAGTGCTGGAGACTTTCACTCGTCCGAACGGATTGCATGTTGAAAAATTGAGAGTGCCCATCGGTCTAATCGGCATCATTTACGAGGCACGTCCAAATGTTACAGTAGATGCTGCCGGACTTTGCCTCAAAACAGGTAACGCTGTACTGCTACGAGGCGGCTCCTCGGCCCTCTCCTCCAATCGCAAAATTGTGGAGGTACTCCATCAGGCACTGGCAACAACAGATATGCCAGCTGATGCATTGCAGCTTGTTGAGGATGCAGACCGTTCCTCCGTGGACGAAATGCTCAAGTTAAATGGACTGCTCGATGTCATCATCCCACGCGGCGGCGCTTCACTTATCCGCAATGTGGTCGCCAATGCAACAGTGCCTGTGATCGAAACCGGTGCAGGTATCTGTCATACTTATGTGGATGAATCTGCTGATCCAGTCATGGCAGCGGAGATTGCCGTTAATGCCAAGGCACAGCGTCCATCCGTATGCAACTCCATGGAAACCTTGTTGCTGCACGCTGTATTCGCGGAGCAGCATCTGCCGGCTCTGGCTGAACAACTCCGTGAGGCGAATGTCCTGTTGAAGGGTTGTGACACGGTCCGCCGTCTCGTTCCCTCTGCCCTTTCTGTGACGGAAGAAGATTATGCGACAGAGTACAATGATTATATTTTAAATATTCGTGTAGTTCAGAACCTGGATGAAGCGATGGAGCATATCGCCCGTTATGGCACAAAGCATTCAGAGTGTATCGTCACCAAGGATACCAGCAATGCAGAACGTTTTTTACATGATGTCGATGCGGCTGCTGTATACCATAATGCTTCTACTCGTTTCACAGACGGATTTGAATTCGGTTATGGAGCCGAAATTGGGATCAGTACCCAGAAGCTGCATGCTCGTGGACCTATGGGTCTGCCTGCATTAACGTCAACCAAATACCGTATCACTGGAAATGGACAAATCCGGCAATAATATCGCAGCTACAGTTATATAGGAGGAACGATAAATATGAGTCAAGAACAACAGACGTTATTACAACAGAAGATTACATTTCACGGAGCAGGTGCGATGGCTGAAGCCATCGTGCGCGGATTAATTTCCCGCCTTGTCGTTCGTCCTCAGGATATTACGATGCTGAACCGCAGCAACCAGAAACGTCAGGAGGAGCTCAGTACCCGTTATGCCGTACATACCGGAACTGCTGCACAATCGCTGGATCATCTCTCCGCTTCTCCCGTTATTGTACTCTGCATGAAACCGAAGGATGCTGCCGCAGCGCTGCGTCAACTTGGGCCGCTCCTGTCTCCGGATCAATTAATCGTCTCCGTTATTGCCGGATTATCGATCCGTACGATGCAATCCCTGCTGGGACGCAAGCAACCGATCGCCCGCACCATGCCGAATACGTCCAGTACAATCGGGCTTGGAGCAACCGGACTTGCCTTCTCTGAAGAGATTACGGATGAACAGCGCAGTACAGTCATGACGATGTTCGAAGCTGTCGGAATCGTGACCATTGTGCCTGAAGATAAACTCGAAGTGCTCACAGGTATTTCCGGAAGTGGTCCGGCTTATGTATACTATTTGATGGAGGCCATGATTGCCGCAGGTATTCGTGGCGGCTTATCCAGCCAACAATCCCGCGATCTGACTGTTCAGACCGTGCTGGGTGCTTCTCGCATGGTACAACAGACTGGCCTAGAGCCAATGAAACTCCGTAGTGATGTGACCTCCCCGGGAGGTGCAACCCAGGCAGCACTAAAAACGCTGGACGAGGGAGATTTCTTTGAAAATGTAATCGCAGCCGTCAACCGCTGTGCAGAGCGCTCACGGGAGATGGGAGCTGCTTTGGAAGGAGATTTAAAATGAATACTATGTGCACAGCCACATATCGTCTGCATGATGATCGTGCAGACTTCCGCAAGAAGGCTGAGTCCATTGCTGTCGGCATGACTGTTGGCAGTTGGACCGAATTGCCTCAGGCCAAGCGTGAGGCGATGCAGAAACATCTGGGTGAGGTCATCAGCGTTGAGGTGCATGAAGCTGAGGGCATGGCCCCAGGTGAGCGTTACGCCGATATTACCATTGGTTATCCGGATGTAAATTTCAGCCGTGATATTCCTGCCCTGCTCGTGACGGTCTTTGGCAAAATCTCAATGGATGGACGCATCAAACTGACACGGCTTGGATTCTCAGACGGCTTCCTCAGCGCATTCCCCGGTCCCAAGTTTGGACTGAACGGTGTTCGTGATCTGCTAGGTGTACATGATCGTCCATTGTTAATGAGTATCTTTAAATCAGTTATTGGACTGGATGCAGACGAACTGAGGGAACAGTTTATTCGCCAAGCTCTTGGTGGAGTAGACTTAATTAAAGACGATGAAATTCTGTTTGAGAACAAACTGACTCCGATTGAGAAAAGAGTCGAGGTCTGCATGAAAGCTGCGGAACAGGCACGCAAGGAGACGGGTAAGAAACTTCTTTATGCCGCAAATTTGACTGGACCTACATCACGCCTGAAACAACAGGCTGAACGTGCGATAGGTGCAGGAGCAAATGCGCTGTTGTTCAATGTCTTGTCTTACGGATATGACGTGCTGCACGAACTAAGCAGTGATCCGGACATCAACGTGCCGATCATGGCTCACCCTGCGCTTGCAGGTGCACTCTATCCTTCACCACACTATGGAATCTCGGCTTCCGTCCTGCTGGGACAGCTGATGCGACTTGCCGGAGCGGATCTGGTTCTCTTCCCTTCCCCTTACGGATCGGTGACGATGCCGAAGGAAGAGAATATGGCCATTACAGAACAATTGCTGTCACCTGAGCTTCCGGTCAGAACCAGCATGCCTGTGCCTTCGGCTGGTATACATCCAGGGCTTGTACCTCTTATTCTGCGTGACTTCGGCACCGATGTCATCGTTAATGCCGGCGGAGGTATTCATGGACATCCCATGGGCACTGAGGCAGGCGGACGGGCATTCTTGCAGGCTATCGAGGCAGCCCAGCGTTCCATTCCACTGGCAGAGTATGCAGTCGAACATCCCGAACTGAAAAGTGCACTGGATCTGTGGGGTGGCGAACGATGAGAAGTGATAAAAAAACGGTCATTTTCTGTGATTTCGATGGCACGATCACCCTTTCGGACAATATCGTAGCGATTATGAAACATTTTAAACCCGAAGGTATTGAAGCAATTATGAAAGACACGATTGAACAGCGAATTTCGCTCCGCGAAGGTGTGGGAGCGATGTTCGCTCTGTTGCCTTCTTCGCAGAAAGATGAGATTGTGGAATTTGTACTTGGACAGGCTGGCATCCGAGAAGGGTTCAGCGAATTTCTTGCATACGTTCGGGACGAGGGCATTGAATTCAATGTCACCAGCGGCGGAATGGACTTTTTTATCGAGCCTTTGCTCGCTCCATTCGATATTCCACAGGATCACGTTTATTGCAATGGGGCAGATTTCACAGATGAATTTATACGTATTGAATGGCCTAATCCATGTCAGCCTCCTTGTGAGAACGGATGCGGCATGTGTAAAACGACGGTTATTCGTACATTCCCGGAAGAACAATATAATCGTATCCTCATTGGAGACAGTCTAACGGATTTTGAAGGTGCCAAAATCGCTGATCTTGTCTACTCCCGTTCTATTCTGACGGATAAGTGTATAGAGCTGGGTGTGGATCATGTCCCATTCACAACCTTCTACGATATTATGGAAGATATGAAACAGAAGCAAACACAAGGAGTGCTGTAAAAATGGGTTTTGAAAAGATTACATTGGAACATAAACGCCAGGTCCTCGAAGAGCTGGCTGATATCAAAGCGCTGTTTGCCAGCCGTAACTGGTTCCCTGGTACAAGTGGCAACCTGTCGATGCGTGTGGGCGACTTCGACCCGGAGCAATTCTACTTTGCAGTTACTGCATCAGGCAAAGACAAATCCCTCCGTACACCGGAAGACTTTCTGTTTGTGGACAAGCATGGTAAAGCCATTGAGACCACAACCCTGAAACCGAGCGCTGAAACGTTGATTCACTGCGAAATCTATCGTTTAACTGGCTGTGGCGCGGTGTTCCATGTGCATACCGTATTTAACAACCTGATCAGTGAATTCTTTGGAGCAGATGGACACGTACCGATTCAAGGCATCGAATTGATCAAGGCTTTCAACATCTGGGAAGAAAATGCGGAGATTCGTGTACCGGTCCTGCCTAACTTCGCTGATATTCCATCCATCGCTGAATTGGTGCCAGGTGTACTTGATGCCAACGTACCAGGAATTTTGCTGCGTAATCACGGTATTTATGCCTGGGGCAAAGATGCTTTTGAAGCGAAACGTCATCTGGAAGCGTTCGAGTTCCTGTTCGAAGTGATGTACCGTCAACTTCTGCTGAAGGGTGCTACGAAATAGCAATCATTTATTCGAAATAAAAGCTGCAAAACCAAAAACACGCCAAGGCTAATATACATAGTCCTCGGCGTGTTTTTTTATGTTTGGGGAATTGTAGCGATTGGAAGGTTACTCTATCATCGTAGTGTCAGTGTAACTATTCTTTAGTTCAACTAAGTAAAGCTTTACAGACGATCGTCCCGATCCTTGAATAAAAAGAGACTGTCCGCTCCCTCATCATTTCGATGAGCCGCACTATGGATACCCGTCCCCCTCTGCTTGCCAAACAACAGCTTCAGACCGCCAAAAATGAGCAGCAAGGACACAATGACGGTGTTCACATACGAACGAATCTCGTACGTCATAAATGCATCCGGGAACATCTCATTCAGCTGTGGAATGACCAAGCGGATAAACAGATAGTACAATCCCAATGCAGCAATTCCGAATCCAATCAGGCGCTGGTGACGAGCCCAGTCCTTAAAAATAGGTTGATCTGTCAACGGTTCGCGGCCATACCG
The DNA here is from genome assembly GCF_028771845.1 of Paenibacillus marchantiae. Classification (NCBI taxonomy): domain Bacteria; kingdom Bacillati; phylum Bacillota; class Bacilli; order Caryophanales; family Paenibacillaceae; genus Paenibacillus; species Paenibacillus marchantiae. The sequence goes on from NZ_CP118270.1 coordinate 5,632,665, forward strand.
GCTTGAACACTGAAGTCCGTCAAAGAAGCTGTAGAACCAGATCAACGGAATCATGAACAGGAACACCGATAAATGAAGCAGGTCCAGAACGTAGATACTGCCGAGAAACAGGAACATGAGTTGCATGCCTCTTTTTTGCAGTCCCAGATACAGATGACCCGCACCCGGAAAGGCTGATAACAGGGTTGCCAGCACTTTGCTTCGCCGTCCAGAAGCCCTGCCCATCTCCAGCTCCTCGAACAACGTACGATCCTGCAATACCTCACCGGCCTGCTTGCGATGCACATGCTGGACCGCATCAAACATGCAGTAAACCCAGATGACAGGCAGAATGAGCAAGAACATCAGAAATACGGATTCATTCGTAATAGAAGCTACAAAAACCATCATGGCAAATGAACCGAAGAACGCGATAAGGAATGATAAACCGCGATGTAACAGTCCGAGATGAAGATGTCCCAGACCTGGAACAAAGGAAAGCAGAATCGTGAAGAATCGTTCGCTTTCACTGCCTTTTTGATACATGGGTTGACCATAAGGAGCCGCAGGCACGCCATACTCACCGTTCTGATGCTGATGTATTCCCTCCATGTCCATGTCCATCTCCATCTGTCCCAGATGACCTTCCTGACCAGTGTATGCTCCCTGATATGCCGCCCCCTGATGCGGTCCACTGTAATGTGCACCATATCCATGGTATCGGGCATCATTAGGCGATGGGGCACGTAGCAGAACGATAATCATATCCAGCATGCTGACACACCAGAAGAATATGGTCCCCAAAGCCCCAAGAATCATTAATTCTCTCTCACTCACCAGAATTGCCAGCATAAACGAACCAACAGCTGTCCCAAAAAAGAGTAATGGATAGATTACAGCTCTGGCAGGCCGACCCCAATAGAGAAAACCCAGACCCGGAATCAGGTTTAATAAGAATGCAAGTAATTTGTTACGATCTGATTGCACAGTCGTCATCCTTTCTTTTCAGGCAATGCATATAAATTTACGGTTTAGGTTTAAAGTGATCCAGCCAGGAAGTGGCTGCCTCCGTCCATTTTTCCGTGAATGACCCTCTGTAATCACCATCCTGGAACTTATGATAAGGCGCTACCTTGTCAAACAATCCCGAGGAGAGGAAGATTAACGTCAGACAAGCCGCTACGGCATAATGAAACACTTTGTGATCCAGCCAGATACGTCTTCGTCCAGAACGCGATTTGCGCTTTGGCTTGGAGGATTGCATTTCCGTAATTTGATTCATGACCGAATCGGCGAAGCCTACCGGGTCCTTCAGTTGTGGCAAATCCCGATGAATGCCGAGTGCTTCGAGATAGTTGTCCATCGCTTCCGGAACGTCCATAAGCATCTGTTCCATCATACTTGCCTGGTCTGCAGTCATACGGCCTTCAATATAATCAGTCCATTCCTGAACGGTATACATCCTTTTATTCCTCACGCCACTCATCCTCCTTCCAATGATTTCGAATCCACTGCCGGGCACGATACAGACGGGACTCCACGGTTTTCACTGCCACCTGTGCATCACGGGCAATCTGCTCATAATTTTTTTCGCTTAAGTAATACGCAGTAATAATGTCCCTGTGCTGGGCAGGCAGTTGATTGATTCGCTCGCGCAACTTCTCCTGACGCTCTTCACGCACGAGGCGGGCAAGAACATCTTCTTCACGACCGGGCATGTTCATTATTTTTTCTTCTCCGCCCAGATCCTCAGCGCTTCGTCTGCCCAGCTTGCGTTTGGCATCTATTGCTTTGTGAAAGGCAATTCGGGTTAACCACGTTTTGAAACCTTCGGATCGATAATCGGGGAGAGATTTAACCATCTGAATGAACGCCTCCTGCGCTGCATCCTGTGCATCCTGATCGTTCCGCAATACGGAGTAGGCCACATGGTATACATGCTGGCTGTACTTTTCGATCAACAAGCGCATCTGGGATGTATCGCCTTGACGGATTTGTTCGATTAAGCGCGCTTCATCAATGACTCTCCCCTCCTCTCCACTACAATAGACGACAACTTGTTTGTTGACCCCTGCGTATTCATTCATTTTTTTATAAAAAGGTTACACATTGCCTGAAAAGTCAGTTCCACCGGGAACTTAACGTATCTTACTTAACATCTCTATAATCTAAAAAAACAGGCACAGAATAAATTCTGGCCTGTTTTTGGTTTATTCTGAATAAAATTGTTGCTTAATCTAACATTGGTATTAACGTCCACCGTTACGGAACCGCTGCGTATATGCCTTGGCATCCTGCACATTCTTCACGCGGTTACGGCTCCATTCAAGCAGGATTCGATCTATATAGCGGAAATGCACTTTACCAGCAAACACCGCTTCCTTCAATGCCATGAGAATCAGTTCCTCCTGATAGCGATCCTGATCCAACCAGCTGGATATCGTCTCGCATTCCATCGGGGAAAGCGGGCGGCCAAATTCTTTTTCAAAAATAGAGAACATATTTCGTTCTTCCTCTTCTTTTTGAACACTGTTCGAATCCGGGCGCAGTGCATTACTGTCCAGCTGCTGCTTGCGGGCCACGGCCATATCCTCTGCTGTACATCCTGCCAGCTTCGCATATAATCCATGCAGATCATACCGTTCATACTGAATGTCACGCTCTTCATCCCGATGCTCGTCAATGTGAATGTACCCGTCTCTCATAAGACGCTGCAGCATTCTGGCGATGCCTTCAGGAGCAAGACCCATACGGGTTGCAAGCTCTTCAAGCGTTGGAAACTCATTGAATTCGACTTGCCGGAATCCAAACAATTGAATCAGCAGAAGCACCTCTGCGTCACTTAGCCCCAGCTGATGATAATAGCGCAATAAAGCATATGGGAGCTGCGCTGTCCCTGATGCCATACCGTAAGCTGCTCCGTTCAACCAGGCTTTGGAGCCGGTTTCTTCCATGGACTCGCGGTTAAGCATTAAGGGTACAGACGATAGAGCATACGTGGGAATGCAATTGTTTCACGTACGTGATCCAATCCACAGATCCATGCTACCGTCCGCTCCAATCCCAGACCGAAGCCGGAGTGAGGAACCGATCCGTATTTACGTAAGTCCAGATACCACTGATATGCCTCTTCCGACAATTGATGCTCATCAAAGCGCTGCTGCATCAGTTCCGGATCATCAATACGCTGGGAACCGCCAATGATCTCTCCGTATCCTTCTGGTGCGATCATATCTGCACAGAGGACCACTTCAGGACGATTTGGATCAGGTTTCATATAGAATGCCTTGATTCCAGCCGGATAATGGGTAATAAAGACCGGTGTTTCGTATTTCTCGGCAATCGCCGTTTCGTGTGGAGCACCAAAGTCTTCTCCCCAAGGAATATCGAAGCCTTGTCCATTCAAGAATTCAATCGCTTCATCATACGTAATGCGCGGGAATGGAGCTACAATGTTTTCAAGCTTGGATACATCACGTCCGATGGACTCCAGTTCAGCACGGCAGTTTTTCAGAACCGTTTGAACCACGTGCGCAATAAACTTCTCTTGCACTCGCAGGCTTTCCTCGTGATCCACAAACGCCATTTCCGGCTCAATCATCCAGAACTCGATCAGGTGACGACGTGTTTTGGATTTCTCGGCACGGAACGTAGGACCGAAGGAGTATACTTTGCCCAGCGCCATTGCTGCAGCTTCCATATACAACTGTCCACTTTGTGTCAGATAGGCATCTTCATCAAAATATTTGATGTGGAACAAGTTCGTCGTTCCTTCAGCAGATGAAGGTGTAAGAATCGGAGGATCAACCTGTGTGAATCCGTTACCATCAAAGAACTGTTGAACAGCGCGGATGATTTCCGCACGAATAACCATAATCGCACGTTGTTTTGTCGAACGCAGCCACAGATGGCGATGATCCATCAGGAAGTCTACCCCATGCTCTTTCGGAGTAATTGGATAATTTTCAGTAAGATGAATAATGTCCACGCCAGTAACCGTCATCTCATAACCGGATGCACTACGTGGTTCTTCACGGATAATTCCTGTTACATACAATGAACTTTCTTGAGTCAAGCTCTTGGCAGCATTCCAGATATCTTCGCTGACTTCACTTTTAACGACTACCCCTTGAATATATCCGGTTCCATCACGCAGTTGCAAAAATTGAATTTTGCCGCTGGAACGTTTGTTGTTAATCCAGGCGCCGATCTTAACAGTCTCGCCCACATGCTCACTCACATTACGAATTACACAATCCGTACTCATGCACATATCTCTCCTTGGAATCCTGAATTTGAAAATGCAGCGGGCAGGCTATATGCCTGTCCCCTGCACTTCCTTGTCATGCTATATTCACTTTACAATTAGATTACAGAGAATTCAATACGATTCGGTGTGTATCTCTTGCAATCACCAATTCTTCGTTCGTAGGAACTACGAGAACGTCCACTTTGGAATTCGCTGTTGTGATGCGGCGTGGTTCTCCAGAGCGGATTGCATTCAGCGCTTCATCCAGTTCAACACCCAGGTACGTGAGTTGCTCACATACTTTTTGGCGAAGAACAACGGAGTTTTCACCTACACCAGCCGTAAATACGATCACGTCTACACCGTTCATTGCTGCTGCATAAGAACCGATGTATTTACGCAAACGGTATTCGTACATCTCGAATGCAAGCGTGGAATTAGCATCGCCAGCTTCCATACCTTCCGTGATTTCACGCATGTCGCTGCTGATGCCGGAGATTGCAAGAAGTCCACTATGTTTATTCAACATGGAGTTTACTTCGCTCACGCTCAGTTCTTCCTTGTTCATAACATAAGGTACAATTGCCGGATCCAGGTCACCACTACGTGTTCCCATCATCAATCCTTCGAGTGGAGTCATGCCCATGGACGTGTCCACGGATACACCGCCCTGTACAGCCGTTACACTACCACCATTACCAACATGGCATGTGATGATCTTCAGATCTTCCAATGGACGATCCAGATATTCAGCTGCTGCCTTGCTTACGTAATCATGGGAAGTACCATGTGCTCCATAACGACGCACTTTATACTTTTTATAAAGCACACGTGGAATGGCATACAGATATGCTTTTTCCGGCATCGTTTGATGGAAAGCCGTATCAAAGACCATTACCTGTGGTACCCCTGGCATATTGGATTCAGCCGCACGAATACCCATCATTGCTGCTGGGTTATGCAGTGGAGCCAGATCGAACAGACGGCGGATTTCTGCTTTGGATGCATCATCAACCAATGCGGATTCCTTAAATGCTTCACCACCGTGAACTACACGATGTCCAACAGCCTGAATTTCATCAACGGAACCAAGCACACCGTTTTCTTTGTCTGTCAGGATGTCAATAACTTTACGAATCGCTGTAGTATGTTCGAGAATCTCGCTTACTTCCGTTACATCCTCACGGCCTGTTGGTTTATGAGTCAGAATGGAAGAGTCCATCCCGATCCGCTCTACGAGACCTTTGGCCAATACGGATTCATCCGTCATGTTATACAATTGATATTTGAGCGAGGAACTCCCCGCATTAATTACGAGTACTTTCACAGCCGGTCACCATCCTTGTCGTACTTGAAGAATCCTTCGCCTGTTTTGACACCCAGGTGTCCTGCACGCACCATTTTCTTCAGGACTGTGGAAGGACGATATTTCAATTCACCGAATTCACGGAACATTCTTTCGAGTGCAGCTTCTACCGAATCCAATCCGAAACGGTCTGCCATCTCAAGCGGTCCGTGCTGGAAATTGTATCCGATACGCATAGCGTCATCAATATCTTCAGCGGAAGCGACACCTTCCTGCAGTACATGCAGCGCTTCGTTGATCAGAAGACAGATCAGTCTGGACGTCACAAATCCAGGTGATTCATAGATCATAACGCCTTTTTTGTCCGCTACTTCCTCCACAAAACGTCTCGTTTCTGCAAAAGTGCTATCGGATGTTTTCAGACCACGAATAATCTCTACAAGATCAACCCGGGAAACCGGGTGAATAAAGTGCATACCAATAACACGCTCTGGGTATTTGGTTGAGCTTGCAAGCTCAGTCAAACTCAGCGTGGATGTATTACTAGCAAGAATTACGTTGCTTGGGCAAACTTGGTCCAGTTGACTGAATACCGCTTTTTTCGCTTCCAGATCTTCAGAAATAGTCTCAATGACCATATCGCAAGTTCCGAGTTCAGCCAGATGAGCAACTTTGGTAATACGGGAGAGAATCAATTTCTTCTCAGCCTTTGTAATCGCCCATTTCTCCAGTTGTTTATCGAGGTTCGTCTCAATCATGTTATATGCATGATCCAGCTTCTCCGTTGTGTGTTCCACCAGAAGCACATCAAGTCCTTTGGCTGCAAGCATCTGGGAAATACCTTGCCCCATCGTGCCGCCGCCGACAACTCCTATCTTTTTGAAAAACATGGTTCTGCTCCATCCTTTCGGTTCTCTATTTCTCTATTGTACCCTGTTCGCCGAAAATTACAAATTTCGACCCAACATATAATAATATCTTAGCACGACTGAAATGTAAAAAAAAATAACCGACATAAATAAATTATGCCGGTAAAAGGGCGCTGTCACGAAATTGACAACGAAATTGATCGCCAGACAATACTTCTTCCCTGAGCAACGTGTCGAGGGAATTGTCGAAAATTGTCCGCTGTTCTTCAAGCAATCGTTTGGTCTGTTCCATCAGGTCTTGCAGGATCAATTTGTTCTCCCGCATTAATTCTTCCGTAGTGACCATATCCATGTTAACAATACCCAACGTTGTGAGGCCGGAAGCCATCATCGTCTGTACCACATTCGTTGCTTGCTCAAAGTCATTGCGTGATCCTGTACTGCGTCCACCGTAGTACATTTCCTCCGCTGCTGCACCTCCGAGGGCAATCATGATTTGCTCTTCAAGGAAGCGCTTCGTGTACAGAAATTGCTCTTGTTGCGGGTTATGACGTACATATCCCAAGGCCTGTCCACGAGGGCTGAGTGCAACCTGACTCACACTGCCAGGACGAACCAGTTCAGCCATGATGGCATGTCCCAATTCATGAATAGCCACTCTTTTCTTCTCTTCCACGCTGGATTCGCGGTCTGTCTTCTCACCCATCATTACTTTATCAATCGCAAGGGACAGATGACGCTGTTCAATGTTGAGCAGCCCGTCTCTCATCGCGTAAATTGCCGCTTCGTTCATCACGCTTTCCAGCTGTGCTCCAGAGAAACCATAGGATTCTTCTGCTGTCTTCTCAAGGCTGACCCCTTCCAGAAGAGGTTTATTGACTGCATGCAGCTCCAGTATGTGTTTTCTGCCTTTCTTATCCGGCAAGTCTACCTGAATATGACGGTCAAAACGACCTGGACGCGTCAGCGCGCTATCCAGCATTTCTTTTCGGTTCGTAGCGGCGATCACGAGTATACGTGGTGTTTCGGAAGAGTATATGCCATCCATTTCCGTCAACAGCTGATTCAGCGTCTGATCATATTCACGCTGTTGTCCGCCTTCCCGTTTTCCACCGATCACATCAATTTCATCAATAAATATAATGGCATTTTCCTTATTTTCTTTAGCGGCGCGAGTTCTTGCATCACGGAACAAATCACGTATTCTGCCTGCACCTACACCAACATACATCTCAACAAACTCACTGCCTGAAGCAGCTACAAAAACAGAGTCGGTATAATGAGCAGCAGCTTTGGCCATCAAGGTTTTACCAGTTCCTGGAGGGCCAGTAAGCAGTATACCTTTCAAAGGACGAATACCAAACTTCTGAATTTCTTCATGTCGAATGAGAAAATCAAGCGCTTCCCGCAGTTCCTGCTTGGCACTCTCCTGACCACCGATTTCTTCAAAAGTCAGCTTGGAAGGGCCTTTTTTCTTGCGTTTACGTTCCTGACCTGCCCCCACCGTAATCCCACCCCGCATTTGCATCATGAGCAGCAGAGCTCCCACAAGCATTACAGCGATCAGAATGGGAATCATGTTTACACCGATAAAAGCGAGAAAGATAATTAATACGGGTACAAATCCAATGGCAATTTCTTTCGTCCATTTAGGCATTAGGCCACACTCCTATCTGACCGGGCACACGCGGCAGAATAATAAACTTACTGGCATCTCCATCTCTGAGACTGACATATACATTATTGTCATCCATGGCTGTATTTACCTTGATCCCATTTGTAGCCATTTTAGACAAGGTCGGTGTAATTTCGGTGTATTGCTTGTTCTCCATCGCTTGTGCTACGGTAAACATCGCGCTTCCCCACCAGCTCTCTAATGCTTCGTTGGAATGATCCACGACATCCAGCTTCAACGAACGAGTGCCAATCAAGGTTTGTCCTTCTTTGTGAATATATTGTACCAACCTGCCCAGATCAACATCCGGCTGCAGATCGAGTTTCAACTGTACATCATTGCGGTTAATAGTTAATTGAACATCATTGACTCCATCGTACTGGGTAACCATCTTTTCAATTGGGCTTTGCACAGCCACATGACGATACACAAACCAACCTCCAAACAACACAACGGCTGAAATGACGGCAGTTAGAGCAATAGGCAATACTTTTATCTTCAAGTGAGTTACCCCTCCTAAATTTTGGCCCATCCTATAACTTGTAGGCAAGAATATGAATATGTGTACGTAATGTCCTGTGATGTGCCTAACAGGATTTATTTGTGTATGATGTATCCTTGAATACATATTTGAGTATATCACATCGTATATACAATATCTAAGGCGAAAATATGAATAAATTATTAATTTTAACTATTCAAATCCAAAATGATCAACAAAGTACGCCAAAGAACCGGACCAGTCGGGTTTCCGTCTGCCGGTTCTTTAATGTATTCTTTTGGACGATAGTATTTATGCTAATTCTAGCTATTTGGTATCGTATAGACCAGATCCACCTGTTCCCCGTTACTGAAGCGGTAAAACCGATAATAGTTGTGAGTATCATCATTATAATACACTTGCCATACATAGATTCCATTCACAACGCCTGGCATGATTCGTTTGATCTCCCCACCGGGAACTTCAGAGCTGAACCGATTTCGAATCTGAGCTTCATTCATGCCGTTCTTTAACAGTTCACCGTGTACTGCATTGGTTCCCGTCACGGGTTTGTTATTCTCATCAAACTTGATCCACACCATGACATCCTGGTTATCCTTATTTTTGCCGATCAGGGTCCAGTATATGTTGTCTCCGCCGTCTTTCTGCCCCCAGACATACTTACGCAGCTCTTCGTGGGACGTAATCCCCAGCTGTTCCTGGGCCGCCTGTATGGCCAACGCCTCTTCCTTGCGCTGATCCTGGGTAACATAGACATAATAACGCTGAAGTCCAAACAGAATCAGAACCAGGAGCAGCAGCGAAATCCATATCCACTTCTTTTTTTTCTTCAAAAGCCGAACTTCCTTTCCCTATGACGATGCTGTCCTTGTAATTAACGGGCAAGCAAACTGTCAAATGCCAGCTGAGACTCACGCAGAATGCGCTCTTCATCCATCGTAAGACATTCGCCATGTTTAACCACTTGTTTACCATCCACCCACACATGCTCCACATCTTTGGCCGATGCCGAGTAGACCGTATGGGAAATCAGATCCGTATGCGGATAGAAATGGGCCTGTTCGATGTTCAACGCGATGAAGTCAGCCTTCATGCCAACTTGCAGAGCGCCTGTATTGTTCAGGAATATGGATTTAGCACCATATGAAGTTCCAAGCAGAAGCGCTTCCCCTGCCGGCACTGCAGTAGGGTCACCGGACACACCTTTGTGAATCAACGCAGCCAATCTCATCTCTTCAAACATATCCAGGTTATTGTTACTTGCTGGTCCGTCTGTTCCCAGAGACACAGTCACGCCTGCTTTCAACAGATCAGGCACACGCGCAACACCCGAAGCCAATTTCAGGTTACTGCCTGGATTGTGGGAAACTGCTACATCATGCTTTGCGAGAATCTCGATCTCTTCATCATTCAGATGTACCGCATGTGCAACCAGAGATGGACGGGAGAAAAATCCTAGCTTCTCCAGATGTGCGACTGGACGCAGTCCGTAATCAGCCACGTTCTGTTCCACTTCGCGAAGCGTTTCAGACATATGCGTATGCAAAGGCAGATTCAGATCATGAGCAACCTGTACCAGCTTCTCTATGTAATCCGGAGGGCAAGTGTAAGGGGCGTGCGGAGAGATTACGGTTGTAATTCTTCCGTCTGCTTGTCCATTCCATTGACGGGCAAATGCTGCGGACTCTTCGAGCTTGCGCAGTTGTTCTTCTTCTGAGCAAAGCCCGATTACCCCACGTGCCAGAGCAGCCCGAACGCCGGATTGTTCCACCACTTTCGCAACCTGATCCATATGATCATACATATCTAGGAAAGCTGTTGTTCCACCCTTCAACATTTCAAGCACGGAAAGTGATGTGCCCCAATATACGTCTTCAGACGTCATTTTGGCTTCCATTGGCCACATTTTCTCCTGCAACCATACTTGTAACGCCAGATCGTCTCCATGGCCTCTGAGGAGCGACATGGCCGCGTGACCATGCGTATTGATCAGACCCGGCAAGAAGAACAGTCCTTTTCCGTCCACCTTTGTCAGGCTTTCGTCTCCTTCCGGCAATGTCTCACCAATATGCACAATCTTGTCATTCTCAACAACCATAAAACCTTGAACCACGTTCCAATTCGTACCTTCACTCACGGCAAATTTGCCGTTGTGAATTACCCATCTATTTGTCGTCATCTTCCTCGTCGTCCTTTCCATTCTCCAAGTAATAAGCCAGGCTAAGTAGATCCGTCGTAAAATCAGCATGATGAATGCGAATATGCGGCGGGGTCTTCAGGATCGTTGGCGCAAAGTTCAGAATCGCTTCAATTCCTGACTCAATCAGCTGATCTGCAACATTTTGGGCTTCCGTATCCGGAACCGTGATAATACCTATACGAATGTTATCTTTTTTGACCGAATCCGTTAATTCATTCATCGGTTGTACCGTCAAACTGTTGATTTGACTCCCAATTTTCGGACCGTAGGCATCAAATACAGCGACGATCTTCATGTTGTCTTTGAGATAGGCATTGTAATTGGACAAGGCATGTCCCAAATTACCTGCTCCGACAAGAGCTACATTGATCTGCTGGTCTATTTTTAAAATATGGCGGATTTTCTCAATGAGATATGAAACGTCATATCCAATCCCTTTACGACCAAAGTCACCAAAGTAAGCCAAGTCTTTACGAATCTGGGCCGGATTCAAATCCAGCCTCAGTCCAAGTTCTTGTGAAGAAACCGTATTGACTTCCCGCTGATGCAGTTCATTCAAATAACGCAAGTAAACAGGTAATCTACGCACCACGGCTTCCGAAATTTTATCTGATTTCATTCATTGCTCCCCCTTACCAAGGCCACGATAGATAGATGAAAAGATGAGCACCCTGTCTAAAACGATGCAAAATGATTACTGAATTAAACAGGATGCTCCTTGTTATATAATGGATAATTGCTTTAATCGCTTTACTCGCATATCCATGAAACGAATACATGATATTACTCAATTTTACCGCCAATCACTGGCGTCTTGCAATAATGGAAGCTACAGAGCGTATCTGTTATTGTTGCTCTTCGGTTGGTCTCTCGAGCCATTCCGAAATGCGTGGAACTATCTGCTCTGTAAGCATGTGCTCCATTTTGGGACCAGGTAATGAATATAAAAAGTACTTGCCATAATACGCTTCAATAACGCGTGTATCGTATACAATCACAATGCCTCTGTCTTTGCCTGTACGAACCAGTCTGCCAAATCCCTGTTTGAAACGGATGACGGCTTGTGGCACGGATAGCTTCATAAACGGGTTTTTCTTTTGCTGCTGCAAAAGCTCGCTCTTCGCTTCCACTAATGGATGATTCGGTGGCTGGAACGGCAGTCTGACAATTGCAAGGCAGGTCAGAGCCTCTCCCGGAATGTCCACGCCTTCCCAAAAGCTGCTTGTGCCAAGTAGCACCGTTGCTTTAGCATCTTGGAACCGACGTGTAAGCTTGGAACGGCTGCCGCTGTCCACCCCTTGCCCAAGCAAAGAGATATCGTTGCCTGACAAAGCCTCCTTAAGCGGGTCATAGACCTGTCGCAGCATGCGGTAGGAGGTAAACAACACCATCATGCGTCCACGAGTCGCAATAGCCGTTTCCGCGAGCGAGTGCACGAGCATATCCACAAAGTGTGCATCGCCTACACTGCCCTTCACGCTTGGGAAATCACGCGGAATGACAAGCAGCGCTTGTTCTCGATAATTGAACGGTGAAGGTAGCATCGACGTTAACAGACGGTTATTGTCGGCAGCTTCCTGCAAACCCAGCTGTTCGATCATGAATTGAAATGACTTGTCAACGGAAAGCGTAGCCGATGTAAGCACAACGCTTTTCTTTTTATCAAAGAACATATCCTTCAATTGAGCACTGACATCGACAGGAACAGCATAGAGTTGCAGTGATTTACTGCGGAACTGGCCGCTGGCCTCCATCCAGTACACGGTATTGGCATCATCCATCCGCATGAAGAACCGCAGATTATCCTTAATCGTTGCCAAATCCTTGAGCAGACCTGAGATATCCGTAATCAGACTATCGGACTGATAATCGTCCTGATCTTCTTTCACTTCAAGCAGCAGCTTGTCGCCTTTACGAATCAAATCACCTAGGGTGACATAAATTTGGTTTTCAGCGTCCTGCAATTCCTGCCATTTGGCTGGTTTTTGTGAAGACTTCAGTCTAAGTGAGAATTGTCCTGTCTCGCCTGGAGAAGCATCGCTGCGTTCAGGCAGCAGTCCGAACAATGCATCGCTTAGTCGATCCCACATCTCTTTAACTTCGACAGCAAGCGGGAACATCTGATCAATCATGGAGCCCCACTGTACCGAATTTTCATGACCCGACAATTGAGAACGCAGCATAGGCAGTTGGCCATTTCGGCTATCTTTAAACAGTCGGGTCAGTGTATGAACCAACGTGAAATATTTCATATGAAGACCAAGGTGCTTACCTGCTACGTCCTCCAGATGATGTGCTTCATCGATGACGAGACTTTCGTAGGCTGGCAGCAGCTGATGTGCTGCTTTGACATCCGTAAACAATTTCGAATGATTCGTAATGACGATATCGGAAAGCCCGGCTTCATGTTTGGCCCGGTGATAGAAACATTTGCGGAACCAAGGACAGGAACGTCCAAGACAGGACTCAGATTCACTCTGTACCGTCTCCCAGAAGTCTCCTCCGCGCCCGCTTAGATTAAGCTCCTCGTCGTCTCCAGTCTCCGTCTGAGTAAGCCAGACAATCATCTGAGCCGCTGTAAAGTAATCCTCTTTCGGTGTAGCAAATTCACGTTTATTGATTTTATGCTCAAACTTACGCAGACACAGATAATGCCCACGTCCTTTGAACACCGCTGCCTTGAACGGGAACGGAACCACTTGGGTCAGCATAGGAATATCCCGCTCTCTCAATTGCTCCTGCAGGTTGATGGTATGTGTGCTGACCATGACTTTCTGTTCCTGTTTTACACTTTCATAGATAGCAGGCAGCAAATAACCAAGTGATTTGCCCGTACCTGTCCCAGCTTCGATTAAGAGATGTTTCTCCTCATCCAAAGCTTGTCGTACACTGCTGAACATTTGAGTTTGCGCCTCACGCTCCTCATAATGGTCCAGCGTCTCCTTCAGGTTATCTCTAACCTGATCCATAAACTGCTCAAAACTCACGCCTTCCAGCGGATTACCCTCTCGCTCATCACGTGGTGAGCCTATATCGGTCCAGTCACTCACGTTCAGGGCAAGCTGGCGGTAATACGTATGACCATCCAGATCCTGAATAGGCTCTGCTTCCTTCTCAGAACGCATTCCATCGAAGAACCAACCCAAGTCGCTGTCTTCCGGTGCAAACAGGTCACTGAGGCGCTGAATCGTGATCAGAGGCAATGCACGCAGCTCATCGAGACACTTCAGTAATACAAAAGCTGTTGCAAGAGCATCACTGTCTGCCTGATGAGGACGGTCATGCTGAAATCCGAATTCCGAAGACACATAACCGAGTTGATAAGAGCCCAGTGACGGGAACGAGATCTTCAGGAAATCAATCGTATCCAGGATCCGTCCGGTAAATGGCAGATAACCGCATCGATCGAGTGCATTTTGAAGAAAATGAAAATCAAAAGCAACATTGTGTCCAACAAGAACCACATCATCAAGCAGCGGAACCATCTCCATCATCATCTCTTCCAATGAGGGAGCATCCGCCACATCTTCATCGGTAATACCGGTTAACCCCGTAATAAACGGAGGAATCGGTACACCTGGGTTCACATAAGAACTATATATTTGAGTTATGCTGTAGTCATGATCTATGATGGCAAGTCCGGCCTGTATAATCTCACCGTCGGACTGCGTGCCGGTTGTTTCGAAATCCAATACGGCAAATTTCATTGCAATGTACGGTCCCTTCCATTCCAGTCTATGTTACAGCATAGCAAAAAAAAGGGCGTTTGAAAATTAACTGACAAAAAAGGCGGTGTCCCCGCCGCTATGCCAGAGGAGGGAACACCGTCTTAATGCCGCCGAATAGTCCTAATTTAAGGCAGTCAGCTGATTTGCATATTGCAATTTTCCGCTGTTTAAACGACAAGCTTCCATGTTATACAGCGGTTCGGTCAACGATGGGTCATACTGAAGCGCCTGCGCAAATAATGAACATGCACCTTCAGGATTCGCGAGCTTGGCCTCGATACAGCCCAGGACGTTACATACCAACCCTTTCAATCTCGGCGAACCGTTCAGATGCATGATCCGCTGCAAGTGTATTCCTGCTTCCTCGGTTTGTTCCAGGTTGAGATGAGCAAGAGCCAGGTAAAAACGAGTCAATGCACTTTCCGGATAGTCGGTCACAACCCTAGAAAATTGCATAATCGCCTGCGGGTACATTTGCAGTTTGAAATATCCCTGACCGCGACTGAAACACTCCAAATGCAGTTCTGGCAGTGCGGTAACAGCTTCCTGTTCAGGTTCGAGGGAAGCAGGCTTATCCAGTTCCCTTTCCCTCACCTGGCTCATTTTTTCTTCAAACATCAGCCACTCATCAATCATCCCGTCACTCATCCGCTTCAGCAAATTCCACTTTTGCAGCAATTCCTGTTTGCTTAGGCCTTCAGCAGAAGGGTAGCGCTTGATAATTTCATCTAACATGTCGTTCATTTCTGCGAAAACATGCTGGAACATCGATGCATCCCCACCCTTGAAAAAATGGATTAGTGCAGTGACCTGTACTCATTTTTTGTAGAATGGGTCGATTTCATTCCCCTTACCAGTCGATTACATAATCGTCGCATGAACTTCGTGTTTCATCGTTTGCACAGGTTTATTCTGTCCATCTACAAATACAACGGTAGGCTTGTGATTATTTGCCTCTTCTTGAGACATCATTGCATATGAAATGATAATGACGGTATCTCCAGGCTGTACCAGGCGAGCTGCTGCTCCATTCAAACAGATAACTCCACTTCCACGTGGGCCTGGAATGACATAGGTTTCCAGACGTGCACCATTGTTGTTATTAACAATTTGCACTTTCTCATTTTCCATTAGATCGGAAGTTTCCATTAGATCTTCATCTATGGTAATGCTACCCACATAGTTCAGGTTTGCTTCCGTAACGGTTACCCGGTGAATTTTGGATTTCATTAGTGTTCTAAACATGGGACAGTACCTCCGATTTTTGCAGCCTTATATTGTCAATCAATCTTGTTTTGCCGAATTTTACTGCAAGTGCGATCAACAGATCGTCACGACCATGAACTTTTTCCTGATCCAAAAGTGGCTCAAGACTTGGAAAAGCCTGAATTTCAGCATAATCAATCACGGCCATTGGTGAACGTTCAATGTTCTCACGCAATATAACGCGGATATCCGCTGCTGTCATTGCCGTCCCTGCATATACAGCTTCCTGTGCCTCACGCAGAGCCTTGGACAGAACAAGAGCTTCCTGACGCTGTTCTGTGCTGAGGTACACGTTGCGCGAACTAAGCGCCAAGCCATCACTTTCACGAACGATAGGACAAGGCACAATCTCAACCGCCATGTTCAAATCGTTAACCATCTGCTGGATCACAGCTACCTGCTGTGCGTCCTTCATGCCAAAAAATGCACGCTGCGGTTGTACAATGTTAAAGAGCTTTGACACGACCGTAGTCACTCCGTCAAAATGCCCTGGACGAGAAGCACCGCACAAGCGATCCGTTAAGCGGGAAACCGATACGGTCGTTTGTGTAGGCTGTGGATACATCTCTTCAACAGAGGGAATAAATACGATATCCACCCCTTTTGCTCGTGCAGTTTCCACATCTCTAGCTTCATCCCTAGGGTAACTGTCAAAGTCTTCGTTCGGACCGAATTGAATTGGGTTTACAAATATGCTCAAAACCACGATATCACTCTGTTGTTTGGCCGCTTGCATCAAACTTGCATGGCCTTCATGAAGAAATCCCATCGTAGGCACGAGTCCTACAACGGACTGTCTGGACTGAATCGACTGACGTTTCAAGCTAAGCTCTTGTCTTAATTCTGCGATTGTCCGTATCACTTTCATACGTTGGTCTCCACCTTTTCTTTGCGATGTCCGTACAATTGATCCAGAACGCCGTCAGCAGCGGTAAATACATGCTCCTGTGCCGGGAACGAGCGATCCTTGACTTCTTTCACATAGGACTCGATGCTGTTGCGAATCAATGTACCTACGTCTCCATACGATTTGACAAAGCGTTTTGGCGTGTATGGGGAAGCATACTGAACCACATCATGGAATACCAGTACCTGACCATCACACCCTCTACCTGCGCCAATGCCAATCGTAGGAATAGACAATTCCTCCGAGATCGCTCTTGCCACTTCTTCCGTGACCAGTTCGAGTACAATGCCGAAAGCGCCAGCTGCTTCAAGCGCCTTGGCTTCGTCCATCAGCCGTTTGGCATCAGCAGCATCCTTGCCCTGAATACGATAACCGCCAATTTGATTCACGGATTGCGGTGTAAGTCCGATATGTCCAAGTACAGGTACACCGGCTTGCACAACCGCTTTTACCGTATCCGCGATTTCAAGACCGCCCTCCATCTTGACCGCTTGTGCATGACCTTCCTGCATCAGGCGACGGACACCTTTAAGCGTCTCATCCAAGCTACCATGATACGTCATGAAGGGCATATCAGCCACGATAAACGTATTTCCCGCACCACGTACTACAGAGCGTGTATGGTACACCATATCTTCGATCGTAACAGGCAAGGTGGAGTTATAACCCAATACCACGTTTCCCAGTGAATCACCAACCAGAATTAGATCGATACCCGCTTCCTCGGCCAATTGGGCTGTCGGATAATCGTAAGCTGTAATCATGCTAAGCGGCACGCCGTCCTGCTTATATTTTTTCATTTTCACAATATTCAATGCTTGTTTGTTTGCCATTTTCGTTATGGCTCCTCTCATCTTTTCAATTTAAACGCAACAAAAAAACCTTTTAGTTTCCACTAAAAAGTCCCGAAAAGTCAAAAAAGAGTCACTTGCGATCGTCCCTTCTGTCTCGGTCCTCTTCGGCTCAGAGCAGAATCCAACAACTCACTTTACTACCATTCCTGCCTTGTCACTGCAACATTTTGAAGCAGAACAAAGCATGCTATTGCCGGAGTGCAATTCGGTCTGCATTAGCCGATATCGCCTCACGAACACAGTATACCAAAGTTCTGCCCAAAGTTCACGTCTTATGTTCATTTTTACGGTGTAAATTCGACAAATTGTTTAATTTACCAATGAAACTTCACCGGAGTAAACCGATACTCGCTCACCGTTTTTCTTCTCCAAAATCAATGCACCAGAAGGATCAAGGCCAATGGCAGTACCTTCGATGATACCCTGCGGATTAGCCACCTTAATTTCACGATTCATGGATACGGACAAAGCTTCCCAGAGCGAAGAGATCACGCCGAACCCTTCCTTTTGATACAAAAAATACAAACGCTCCAATTCCGAGAGAATGGCCGCTGCAAGTTTGGTTCGGTCTATAGTTTGTCCGGTCTCCATCTTAAGCGAAGTTGCGATTGTTATCAGATCCTCGGGATAATCCTTAGGATCGAAGTTCACATCCACGCCTATGCCTGCGATACAGTAGCGTAATTCGTGGTCTTCGACGGTTGATTCAAGTAGAATTCCGCATACTTTACGACCATCAATCAAAAGATCGTTAGGCCATTTGATCCCAGCATCAGCACCTGTATATGATCGAATGGCACGACACACCGCCACACCCGTCAATAACGTAAGCTGTGGTGTATTTTGCAGGGCAAGCTCCGGACGCATTAGAACACTCATCCAGATGCCTCGTCCAGGTGGTGAGAACCATTTACGTCCAAAGCGGCCTCGTCCACCTGTTTGTTCTTCTGCCAGCACCACTGCCCCTTCGCCCTGCCCCTGTTCAGCCATGTGCTGAACATCACCTTGGGTGGACAACGTGGAATTCAGAATGATTGCCTTCCGACCAAACACCGTCGTTTCCAATGCCAGCTGAAGCGCTGTGGCATCGATACTGTCCGGTTTCGTGATCAAGCGATACCCTTTGCGAGATACGGCCTCAAACTCATAACCCATGTCACGCAGTTTGTTTACGTGCTTCCACACGGCCGTTCGGCTAATGGAAAGGTTGCGACTAATCTCTTCACCAGACACAAACTCTCCTTCGGCATTCAGTAACATATGTAACAGTTCCTCATGCTTTGTCATCTGCAGCCACCCGCTTTACTTCGTTGGTCAGCATGTCATGCTGATTCGCTATATTTCCGATCGCAGTCTCTCTTAAGAGATGCTTCATTAGTTGTCCCAGCCATGGTCCGCCCTTGCGTCCAAGTAACTGCAAAACGTTCTCACCCGTAATATGCAGATCTTTCAGTTCATGCACCTTCATGGATTGACTCCATGCTGCACCTCGTGATTGTATTAATACGATCTGTTCTTCGTGCAGAACCTCTTGATCCCTCCAACCAGTTGGTAGCAGTTGTTGAATGATGAGCCAGTCCTCTGTTGCCTGACGTCCTCCAGACAGCACAGTTACGATCCATTCTGATCGAAGTGTCTCTTCATCCTTCTGCTCTTGTACGACAGTCTGGATCAACTGTTCGACCTGGAGAACTCCATTAATGCGGGAACGATCGTCATTAGAAAACGTCCATTTTCGAAGTAAAGCATCTGCTTCATCCCTGGTATAATGGCCTGCAATCAGCACCATGGACCAGCGCAATAGAACGTTTTCTTGGTTCAATTGTTCCATATTGGACATGAGGGCTTTATTGAATCGCTCCATGGAGATTGGTGCCTTCACATGCTCCAGTGCCTGGCTGCGAAACAGCAATTCCAGACCGCGCAGTGGATGGGGGCCTGCCATCATTTTCACCATTTCGGTACGTACTCTTTCCATGGCGATATGTTGTAGCAGATCCTTTTGTCGAACTAACCCCTTCCAGGTGTTGTAGGCAATTTTGAAATCAAATACTGAAGCAAAACGAACACAGCGAAGCATCCGCAGCGCATCTTCTCCAAACCGTTCTGCCGCCGATCCCACACACCTGACCCGTTCATCCTGAATATCCGATTGTCCACCAAAAGGATCAACGATATTACCGTCACGATCCATAGCGAGAGCATTCATTGTGAAGTCACGCCGCTGCAAATCTTCTTTGACATCCTGCACAAATTGAACGGCAGTGGGTCTTCGATTATCCTTATATTCAGATTCAGTGCGAAAAGTTGTAACTTCAAAGTAAAAACCTCCTGAACGTACAGTAACCGTTCCATGCTGGAGGCCCGTAGGAATACAATCCGCGAACAGTTCCATGACTTGCTCAGGAGAAGCGGACGTGGTGATATCCATATCATCCACGCTACGTTCCAGCAGTTCATCACGCACACAACCACCGACCCAATAAGCTTCGTACCCTGTTTCATTTAATGTTCGCAGTACCTGTTCACTTTGTCTTGCCATTTCATGATCTACCTGTGTCCATTGAACCACTTACTCTCACCCCATAACTACGTGTTGCTTGGTGTGGCTTACACAGATATATTTCCAAGATGGAACAATCCTATCTGACAATCAGCCACAAACCGGCTTCAGATTCGGAACTTCACGTCCCAGCACCCGGTAGTATATTTGTTCATATTCATGCCGAATGGCATCATTACAGAAATCATGATGGGCCCGTCTCAAACACGCCTCTCTGAAGTCTGCTGTCAAACGGTCGTCAGTCAACAAACGAATCGTGTTCTCCGCCATCGATTGCGTGTCGCCAATTGGAGACAAAAATCCGGTCTTGCCGTGCAATACCAGTTCAGGAATACCCCCTGCCTGTGATCCAATAGTAGGTACACCACAAGCCATGGCTTCGAGTGCTACCAGTCCAAAGCTTTCCTTCTCAGACGGCAGCATAAGCACATCAGCCATCGAAATGACTTGAGCAATATCATCCTGCTTACCTAGGAAATGAACCTTGTCATTCAGTCCAAGCTCATTAATCTTCCATTGAATCTTCGGCAAGTCCGGTCCTTCTCCAACAAATAACAGCTTGGCAGGTACTTGCTCCTGTACTTGACGGAACACTTCTACCACATCCTGTGTTCTCTTCACAGGACGGAAGTTAGAGATATGCATCAGTATTTTTTCGTGAGGTGCTGCGAAGTCTCTACGCAGACTTGCTGCATCACGTGGATAATAAATTCTTTTATCAATAAAGTTATAGGTCAGATCGATTGGACGTCTTATATCCAGCAACTCAACCGTTTCACGAATCAAATCCTGGGATACGGCCGTAACCGCATCACTCTCGTTGATGGCAAGTCGAATCAAATCCTTCAACGACTCATCCTGCGCCAGCACAGTAATATCTGTTCCGTGTAACGTTGTAACCACCTTTAAGTCCTCACCAACCATTTGTTTTGCCAAAAAGGCACACACCGCATGTGGAACTGCATAATGTACATGTAGTAGATCCAGTTGCTGTGCTTTGGCTACTTGCGCCATTTTCGTGGCCAATGACAGGTCATAAGGTGGATAACGGAAGACGTAGTAATCGTTGACCTCAACTTCATGATAAAAAATATTTTTCTGGAATGTACCCAGTCTAAACGGGATACTATTAGCAATAAAGTGAACCTGGTGACCCTGTTCGGCAAGCAATTTGCCCAGCTCCGTTGCGACAACGCCAGACCCTCCGAGGGACGGATAACAGGTAATACCAATTTTTAGCTTTTGATCCATCCGGTGGACGCTCCTTTAATCTCCCGCATGTGCAGGTTGATGTAATGCAACGGAAATGCAATTGATAAATGATTTATACGAGCAAGTTCGATCGTTTTATGACTTGGCTGCTTGGCCAAATTGATGAACTACATAAGGTGTAATGCTAGCGAATCCTTCTGCAAATGGAATAAGGCTCCGCTGTCCGAGCAAAGAATCCCGAGCTTTCACACGTTCAATATATCCTTGAGTCAATGGAGTGGCAACTGCGCCTTCTCCCAATTCGAACTGAGATCGATAACTGAGCAATGAATTTTCCTTCTGCTCATAGTGTTCCGTAATATCCACAATCAAATCCGTTGGTCCGATATCGTTAATAAAGTAAAAATACAATTCTTTCACCTGAACTGCGGGCATGTCCGGCATATAGTTTCTAAGCTTGGCATTAAAGACAGCCTCCTGCACCAGTTTGCTGCACATCACATGATCCGGGTGACGATCCTCCCAATATGGCGCAAACACGATTCGAGGGGCATGACGCCGTATCTCGGCAGTCACAGCCTCGATGTGTTCTGGAGTAATATACAGCCCCCGATCAGGCAAACCGAGATTGCTTCGACACGAAAGACCGAGGACGCGGGAGGCTTGCTCCGCTTCCTCGGCTCTGCGCTCTACCGTCCCGTTGGAAGACATCTCCGCCCGGGTCAGATCACACACGCCTACTTTCAGTCCAGCTGCAGTATGTTTGGCAATCGTTCCTGCCATCCCAATCTCTGCATCATCCGCGTGTGCACCAAATATGAGAATGTCCAAACTCATTGAGCATCACCCGAATTCAATCCACCCTCAGGCTTGTATTTATGTACAAGCTCTCTCCAGCCAAAATCACCGCGATCGAGCGCTTTAACGAGAATCTCTGCAGTTGCAATATTCGTAGCAAGCGGAATCCCCTGTACATCGCACAAACGCAGCAAAGCGTTAATATCTGGTTCATGAGGCTGTGCCATCAATGGATCACGCAGAAAAATAATCAAATCCATCTCATTTTGCGCAACCAAGGCTCCGATCTGTTGATCCCCGCCCAGTGGACCGGATTCAAACCGATGGATCTGTAAAGAGGTTCCTTCCATAATGCGAAGACCTGTTGTACCTGTCGAGTATAGTTGATGGTCTGTAAATACATTTTCGTAGGCTGTCACGAAGTTAACCATCTCTTCTTTTTTGCGATCATGGGCAATAAATGCAATTTTCAACATGACAATCTCCTTTTAGTGTGTGTTCAAAAGTTGACTTTTTGAACTACCTCTTTTAGTCGATAAAGTGATCAAATCCGTAGATAAGTCCTGTATATTCCATAACCTTCTGTACACCAATCTTAACACCAGGCATATAACCTGCACGTTCATAGGAGTCATGACGAATTTTGAGGGATTGGCCAAAGTCTCCAAATACCACTTCCTGCTGGGCGAACACTCCCGGCAACCGTACGCTATGAATTCGGAATCCATTATAATATCCGCCACGCGATCCTTCGATCGTCTCTTCTTCATTCGGATTACCCTGACGAAGTTCCTCGCGGTTTGCTGCAATTAGCTCGGCTGTTTTGATTGCTGTACCCGAAGGAGCATCCAGCTTCTGATCCCCGTGATATTCGATGATCTCAACATTCGGCATATGTTTGGCAGCCTGTGCGGCAAATCTCATCATCAGAATAGCACCGATTGAGAAGTTCGGGGCAATCAACCCTCCAATGCCTTTGTCCTGACACTGCTTGTCCAGCTGTTCGATCTGCTCCGGCGTAAAGCCGGTAACACCCATAACAGGTCTTACTCCGTGACGAATGGCAATCTCTGTATGGGAAAAGGCATATTGAGGGACTGTGAAGTCCACCATAACCTGTGGTTTAGTCTCTGCAAAAGCCATCTCGATATCATCGGTCAAAAGCACCCCACATTCGGGTAGACCGACAAGTGTTCCGGCATCCGTGCCTACTCCGGAGCGGTTGACCGCTGCGGCGAGCTCCAGTTCAGGATCTTGAAGCACCAGTTTCACTACTTCACGGCCCATCCGGCCAGCCGCTCCGATTACGGCAACTCTTATTACTTCACTCATCTTGACTGCATCTCCTCACTATGTTGGTTCATTTGGTTGAATCCAGTTCAAACGATTTCCATCCCGTTATGAAATGGCATCTTATTGAATGGATTTCATACGCTGCTTAATTTCCTGTAACAATAGATGCAGTTGATCATTCTGCGGGTCCAGCAACAATGCGTCACGAACGGAACGGGTTGCAAGGTCGAACTCATTCAGATCGCTGTAAGCAAGAGCAAGCATGATATGCGCTTCCACATATAACGGGTCAAGTTTAACTGCCTGTTTCAGCAGATCGGCCGCCTGCACATATCGTTCATGCGTTCCGTCTCCTGCCTGCTCAAGCAACACCTTGGCCTGAAGGCTTATCTGTTTGGCTTCTAGGGTCTGTAAATGCAAAACATATTCCTCTATCCCCTGTGACAGTTCAACAGCCTTACGCGCATATTCAAGCGCTGGAGCCAAGTGTTGACTGCGGGCATGTGTAATGGAACAACGATAATAGAGCTCCGCATGTTCCGGGTGAGCATCAATGGCAGATTCGAACCAACGAATCGCCTGCTCAAAATCATTTTGCAAAATACAGCGGTACGCATGCTGCATATACTCTTCCGGTTTCATCATCCAAGCTGTCCCTCCCTCATTGAGGTGATGGTACAGCATATGTAATCTACGCCTAATCGGTGTTTTTTGGCGTCCACCGATTTGCATCGCGTGTGTTAAATTTATGCATGACTTTGTCGTGCGCCTCTGCCAGGTCGATCCCGAGAGAATTAGCAAAACAAATCGTGATAAATAAAATGTCACCGAGCTCAAGCTCAATGGAATTGTCTGCTTCGGAAGATTTTTTCGGTTTTTCACCGAACTCGTGATTCACTTCCCTTGCAAGCTCTCCCACCTCTTCAGACATACGGGCGAGCATGGCCAGTGGGCTGAAGTATCCTTCTTTGAACTGGGAAATATACAGATCAACCTCACGCTGCATTTCTGCAATGCTTTTCTCCATGAGAACGGATTCTCCTTTTGAAATTGTGTCGTATTTGTTCCTAATATATCAGTTATTTAGATTCACTTCCACCATCATAAACGACAAATCATTTTTAAAGAATCGATAAACAGGTATACTAAGATGGGAATGATTGCTTTCTCATTCTAATTTGTAAAATGGAGAGGGAACTTATGAGCACTTCCAAAACCTGGGTTCAATTCAAATTGATTCTCCCCATCCTATTGGGTACGGCATTATATGCCTTTGGACTTCTGTACTTCATCATCCCCAACCAGCTCATGGAAGGCGGCGTAACCGGGATTACGGTCCTGCTAAATTATGCATTCAACATCTCTCCTTCGCTTACAACCTTGGTTGTTAATATTCCACTCTTTCTGGTGGGGCTTAAGATTTTGGGCGGCAGACAGATGATCTATACAGGCGTGGGTATAGGAGCACTTACGGTGTTCCTGTGGTTATTTGAAAAAATGATTCATCTTGGTTGGATTGAACCGCTGCATACCCAGAATGATCTTTTACTTGCAGCACTATACGCTGGAGTTACATTGGGAGCAGGACTTGGCATCGTATTCCGCTGGGGTGGAACGACAGGTGGCTCTGACATCATTGCCCGCATTCTTAATCGAAAATATGGCTGGAGTATGGGACGTGTACTATTAGGTATCGATTTCATCATTATTGGTATCTCCCTCGTCTACATCCCCAAAGAAAAAATACTGTATACCCTTGTAGCTGTGTTTATCGCTTCTAAAGTGATCGACTTCATTCAGGAAGGAGCCTATTCGGCTCGCGCATTTATGATCATCAGTGACCATGCACCTGAGATTGCAGATTTGATTACCCGTGATATGGACCGCGGTGTAACGCTCATTCCCGCCATTGGTGCATATTCGAAGCAGGCCAAACATGTTGCTTACTGTGTCATCTCCAGGCAGGAATTCCGACGTTTGCAGACGATTGTGCGTTCGGTTGATCCTAGAGCATTTGTTATTATTAGCGATGTGCATGATGTACATGGAGAAGGGTTTAAGGAAAGTTGACCTTTTACTTCTACAAAAAAGAAAACCTCTCTCCCCAAGAGAAGGCCACGGAATGGCCTGCCTTGTAGAAAGAGGTCTTTGTCATATCGTGATAACAGTAATGGCTTAACGCCGAAAAGGAAAAATCCCTTGTTGCTGTGCCCGATATTTACGATAACCCGCATAACTTAGCGTTGCTATGATTATGGAAGTAATGAGCAATCCGGCTGCCCTGCGATTGGGCCCCTGAACAAACGGTACGAAGGCACTTTCGTCCTTTTCCCGACCAAACAACTGGTTCACCAACTCTTCACCGTGGGTTACCATACTCTTCAATTGTGCGATGTCAGTCTGCTTGGCCGCAGTCAGACCCTTGGTATGAGACAACCAGGCGTCCAGTTGGGCGATCTGGTAAGGTTCACGGCGGATCATCGCCGCAGGCCGGATCGTCTCGTAATGCTCCTCCAGCAAGGCGTAGCGGCTTGCTATTATTGCCGAACTTAACTGTTGATCTGCCGCGGTTGATAGCGCATCAATATCATTTTTTACGATTTTATAATACTGGAGCCATAAAGGTTTGGCCGGGTTCGCAAGACTGTCTGCCGCAAGTCGAAGTTTGGCAGAGGCCTGCTGCAGAGATGCATCATCACTTTTCACCCTGACCGCAGCTTCTTTCACTTCAACAATGGTCTCGGATAGGGCATGAATGCCTTCTACTGTCGTCTGACCCTCAAAGGATATATGCTCCAGACCTTTACTGATTCGCAAAATACTGCCTCTAACCTCTTCAATATCATTCTCCAAGGCATGTCGATACAGCAGGGCCGCTTCTTCATTTAATTGCTGAATTGAATTTTTGGCTAATACTTGCTGATCTGTATTTCCGTTCGCACCTGTACTTTCCGCTGATACGCTGTATGACAAGTTCGTCCAGAACAGTAGAGTCATGAACGACACCACCATAAATCCAGTTTTGATCCTGAACGTTCTCTTCATGGACATCCCTCCCACCATCAATGTATGGCGGGCCGGAGTTCCTTAGAACAAGCTTACATTAGGAAATCAGGTCCGTTTGGCCTGTCTCAATGCAAGCCATGCACAGAGAATGCTCACAAGCGTCAGTCCAACGGTGAAGTTGCGTACACCATCCAGATGGTCCATCAGCGATGCGGGCAGCCAAGGGAAGATGTCATAAGTATAATCCATCGTATCGTTTAACAGCGTCCATAATGCAGCGATTACTAGAGCACCCCAACGGAACCCAAAGAACCGCACATACAGCAGAGCCTCAATAGCCATGGCGCTATGCGACGCAATTAACATCCAATCCTGCCAGTTCTGTGCGCCCCCCTGCATCCAGCCTGCAAAAATGATGGAGACTGCCCAAACACCGTATTTTACCGAAGTAACCACAGCAAGCGCCTGTATGACATGTCCAATCTGATTCAGAAGCATCGATTTCGGCTTGTACAAAATCCACAACAAGGATAGTGTAAAAAACAGACTCGCCGTCGGACTGTCCGGCACAAACACAATTTGCCATAGTGGTTGCTGTGCCAGCGTATATTCCAATTGATCCCCGTACCATATGTATCCATATACTGTTCCTAATGCATTACACCAAAAAAGAAGCCACAGGAAATAACGGTTCGTTAGAAATTCCCGGCTCCAAAAATACGATAAAGCCACATTCTCTGCCCCTTCCATCATATGTGTTCTGCGTTCCAAAGATAGGTTTTGCGAAAAACGCCTCAAAAAAACCTGACCGCATAAACGATCAGGTTTCATTGCTTATTTCGATTTTACTGTTCTGCCTTCTGTTTCGCAAGCCATTCTGCCAGGTTATTAATGTCATCATCTGTCAGCCCTTGAGCAATGGCGTTGTCGTACTGAGCAGGCATACTGTTATATCCTTCTTTGATAATCGTCAGGATTTCTTCCTGGCTGTGTTTGTCGCCCACACCCCGAAGCGAAGGTCCTCCTGCTCCCTTCATATCAGCCGCATGACATCCGATACATCCGGCCTTTTTGAAGGTTTCCATTGCAGGGTCATCCTTCTCAACGATCGCCACTTCTTCTTTTTGACCTGCCGCATTGGAGGTAGGCAGACCCTGCGCGTGTTTCTCACGCGCTTCTTCTTCACGCTGAATATGTTCCGGCTTCTGGCCGCTTGCTTCCAACTCATGCGAGTAGTGTGTCCATGCAACATTGGTCAGGTAGAAAACGGCCATCACCGATAGAATCATAAGTGATGATGCAATCGGACGTTTGTAGAAACGCCGCTCCTTGCCTGTATCGAGAAAAGGAGCGAGTAATAAAGCGCCGAAAGCAACTCCACTGACTCCAAGTACCCCGAGCAGGACATAATCACCTGAGGCATATGGGTATTTCAAATACTGATACAGAAAAAGGAAGTACCAGTCTGGCATCGGGATAACCGATGCACTTGGATTGGCCGGGTAGCCCAGTGGTGCAGGTTCTGAAATCGTTAATACTAGAATACCAACCAGTACAACAACACCAACCATCCATTCCTTCAGCAAGAAGTTAGGAATAAAAGCCTCTGATTTGCCGGGATACGCCGTGTAATCCGGTGGAGTTATAAACCCCGCTCCTTTACGGACGCGTGAGTCCCCGACGAAGATAATCTTTTCCTGGTCATCTGACTTGTGTCCGTGAGCCATGTCGATTCCTCCCTTCTCAGATTATAGTGGTCCCGAAATGCCCTGTCTGCGGATCATAATAAAGTGACCGACCAGAAGCACCAGAAGCACAGCCGGAAGGAAGAAGACGTGCAGGGCAAAGAACCGTGTTAACGTCTGCGCACCTACAATAGTTCCGCCTTGCAGGAATTCCTTAATGATCGGCCCCAGCCAAGGAACCGTGTTCGCAATCTCCAGAGTAACCTTGGTTGCAAAGTAAGCTTTGTTATCCCATGGCAACAGGTACCCGGTAAGCCCGAGACCCAGCATGACAAAAAAGATCAGCATGCCGACAACCCAGTTCATCTCACGTGGTGCTTTGTAAGAGCCGGTAAAGAATACACGCATCGTATGTAAGAACATCATAACGATAACCAAACTGGCTCCCCAATGGTGCATCCCGCGTACAATTTGGCCGAAGGCTACTTTGGTCTGCAAATACTCGACACTGGCGTAAGCATTAATAATATCAGGCACATAATACATGGTCAGGAACATCCCTGACAAAATTTGAATAACAGTGATAAAGAACGTCAATCCACCAAAGCAGTACACGAATGCGGAAAAGTGATGAGCCGGGTTTACGTGCTCTGGAACTTCATGATCCGCAACGTCCCTCCAAATTGGCGTGATATCGAGACGCTCGTCAATCCAGTCATAGACATTTTTAAACATCTGCGTTCACGCCTCCTATTTGACTCGGGTGTTCGGAACAATGTCGCCCAGATAAACCCAACCCTGATCTTCCTTAACCACATACTCATCCAGCGGCTTCGGGGCTACGGCAAGATTCTTGCCTTCTTTGGTATAATGCGCACCATGGCACGGACAATGATATTCGTCGGGATACTGCTTATCACTGTTCCAACCTACGGTACATCCCAAATGTTTACAAATGGGTGAAAGCGCATAGATTTTGCCCTGTTCATCTTTCCTGATCCAGGCGATTAACGAAGCATTGCTCAAATACCAACCGTCTTGCTGTTTCACTTCAAACGTAAATTCTTGAGGTTCATTCGTAATTTTGCTGATTTCCGCTACTTTGACAGAGGTGCCTTCTCCCTTGTGCTGCAAAATCGGGTCCACCGCAAAACGGACCATGGGAAGTATTGCACCGGCGGCCATGTAGGCTGTAGCTCCACCAAGCGTGTACGTCAAAAACTGCCTGCGTGACATTTCCATGCGGCTTGGCAATTTCATCGAAGCTTCGTGCTGGTCATGCTCACTGCTCATACTGTCTCCAACCCCCTTTTTCAGCCAACTCTCTTAATCGTTTTCATTATCAGAAATTCCACGACTTACTAGAACATACATAATCATATAGTAGCCCTAGAACACCGTCAAGAATTTGTCACACATTTTTAAGGTTCATTTGTAAGCGTTATTAAAAAAGTGTTGGTAAATTGTCACATTTGTCACAGGTAGGTCATCTTTTCCATAACTCACGGATTTTTTCCCCGACAAAACGCGAAATCCCTTCTTCTCCAACCTCTTGAATTAAAATAGAACGACTTAATACCAAATCTGCAGAAGTAATTTGGGTCTGTTCCAATACACTATCAGATGACATTATAACCACATATTTGAAACCGGAAGATTTGAGTTGTTCGGATAAGGTATTTAATGCCATTGACATATCCGGACACGCATAATGGAATGCAGGGTAAGTCATGATACGCCCTTTAAACGGAATCTCCACTAGATCCAAAAAATCTCTAAGCCGCTCCAACGCTTCAGTTGCTTCAACTGGAGACTGCTTGCCCGTTAGGGCTGTATATGGAATAAGGCATGTATCCAGATAGAGTTGCAGTTCCGCCCAGCTGTCTTGAGTCATCTCACTGAATTTCAATTCCCTAATTCCCCTCTCTATCCATTTTATTCCCATATTATATATGAGCTTATATTATAAATCCAGAGATTGATACTTTTTCCGTGCAGGAATGGTCGTGAACGAAAAAAAGAAATGCGTGTTTCACGCATTTCCTGTGTTATATATTTATTTTTACATGCTCATCAGTTTATGGCCTTCAGTTCATCCGTCAGATTCCGGAAAGCTACTTCGTCTCCGGTAGCCAATGCATTATCGATTTCCATATACAGCTTCTCGCTGCGCTGTTTACGAAGCGCGTCGTCCCACACCATCTCAGCAGCCAGCCCCAACATGACTTCATACGTAACTTTCATTTTATCCAATAGGATGCACCTCCAAAACGGATTTAAGAGCTCCTATACTCCTTTCCTTTGGCAACATAACCTAGTGTAGTTCTCGACATCCGCTCAAGATCTGCATCAGTCAACTCACGTATCACTTTGGCTGGTGTGCCCAAAGCAAGGGTATAGGGCGGAATTTTAGTATTTTCAGTAACAACAGAACCGGCCCCGATCAGCGTATATTCACCAATTTCGGCTCCATTGAGAAGGATAGCGCCCATACCAATCAGCGAACCTGTTCCGATACGACATCCATGGATAATCGCAGAATGTCCTACCGACACATCGTCGTCCAAAATCAAAGGTTGATCCGTGTTGACGTGTCCAACAGCATTATCCTGTATATTACAGCGCCGTCCAATCACAATGGGTGCCAGATCGGCGCGAAGCACAGCATTGAACCAGATCGTAGATTCTTCACCCATTGTCAGATCACCTATAAGTTTGGCGCCTTCAGCCATATATACCGAAGGGTGTAACTGGGGTTGCATACCTTTGTATGGAATTATCATAAGTATCACTCCTTAATTTGGGAGTGATTTTAGCAACTTGTCCTTCACTTGTCAAACATAACGGGGGTAATATCCCCGGATAGCGAGCGACAGGATGACGCAAGACGTGAACCCCATGCTGTCATTTGTACTGTTCGCCCATCTGCATGCTCTCCAATGCGAAGCATGCCTAGGTGCAGCATCATTTTGAGTATCCTGTTGTCATAAATCGTCTCTGCAGTGTCATAATAGAACGGCTGAATGTAGGGACCAATCTGTCCGAACAAAGACTCTGCTGTGGACCAGCTAGCTGCACATTCCCCTGTCCAGTACACAATGGAGGACAGATTGGGAATAGCACCTTTATAAAGTCTTAACCAAAACCGAAATAGCTGTATCATCTCAGCTGTTTTCTCTGCCCCCAGCTTGTCTTCACCGGAAGGTGACAATTTCAGCGTGCCCTGCTCCTCGCGGACCAGACGATGATGAAAAGCGTAGTCATAGATGAACGCAAATCGGTCGGGGTAGTCTTTGAACGAACGACCATAACCAAATCTCCATCCTGCCTTACTCACCAGCGCCTCACTCACATGCAAATGCTCCATGATCTGCTGCTGAGAACGACGATACATCATGCCTTCTGCGTTTAGTGCTATTTCATGCTGCTGGACAAATTGTAGAAACAGTTTCAGATCATCTGCGAGTAGATGGTATTCATCCCGGTAAATGGGCGGCTCGCTCGTCTGTGCAATGCCGGCTTTCAGGTGAGTGGATAACACATCCCGAAACCTCAATTGCAAATCCTGGGGTACCTGATACAGATACCTGGTCTGTTGAGTTGTGCCATTGAACAACCATCCACTCTTCGTGAAGCGTACGATAAGATCACGTGGACTGGCTCCAGCCTCGCTATCTTTTTTATCCATCGATTGACGAGCAATGGCGACAAGTTCCTCCATACCGAAGTATTGACGGGCATCAAACAGCAAGTTGTTCAAAAATCGCAGATCTACCTGGTTTAGTTCACGAACCTGCTGCTCAAAAAAAGGTCTGCTGCCCAATGTAGTGAGAATACTCTGGATGAGTTCATGTTTGGAATTGGGCTTACACTCGCACTGGTAATAGTCTGCTATTCGATTAAGCTGGCCGATATCGGCAAAAGTAAGCATATCCGCTAGATTCATGGGTCCATCGCCTCGCCCTTGACTACTTTTTGGCTGTTGATTCGGGGCCTGGAGTAGTTTGGTTTTGTAAATATCGTTGACGGAATTCCCATGATCTAAACCTCTTTTTTGCAAATCTTTTATGTTTTAACCATACTATGCCCGAAGTTGCCTGCTCAGAAGAAGAATGAGAGGTTCAAAATCATATAGAATGACAGTTATAAATTGCTATAACGCAAAAAAACAACCTGAGTTAATTACTCAGGTTGTTTTGCCAGATCCAATGAAAGGTGTCTTGTACAGTTATAAAGCAGTGGACTCCAATCTTCACGTTCCTTCTCCAGGATCGTAAGCGACAGGTTTCCAATTCGTTCCGTATAGCGGTCTTTATACAAAGCTGATAGCAGATTGGCTAAAAAAGCGCCATGGGAGACAATCAGCACATTTTGGTCCTGATGAGCCTCCCATAAATCCTCCAGAAAGCCCAATGCACGTGTCTGAATATCAGCAATCTGTTCCTGCCCCAAATCCAGCGTCTCCCAGGAAGCGCCCCAGCGAGCAACACGTTCTTCGGATGTCAGACCTTCAATTTGACCAAAGGCACGCTCCTTCAAGCGTGCATCTGGCTCCAGCAAAGGAACATTCAATAGCCCGGAGATAATCTCTCCCGTCTCCTGAGCCCTGGACAGCCCGCTCGTAATGATGTGGTCCCAGCGATACTCTTCGGTAAGCAAACGTCTACCCAGACGCTCAGCTTGCTCACGACCTTCTGCATTCAGAGGTATGTCTGTCTGTCCCTGAATACGTCCTGCCGCATTCCAGTCGGTTAGACCGTGACGAATAAGCCCGATCCGCATCTCATCCCTCATTTCTCTATACGGTGAACGAAAGCTTTACCTAAGCACGTGCACCTTGTTTGCGTTTGTTCGTTGTACGATGCATCCGTCCAAGAGAGAACAGAGCCATACCTATTGCAAGCAGCGACAACGCCATCCAGTACTGAGGATACGCTGGGCCCATGCTCACAACGAAGGGCTCAATAATACTACCTCTGTCCGCTCCCGTCATGTTGTACTTGTACAATCCGGAGGAAGAAGGCTCACTGCCCGCTACTCCTGTCTCCAAAATGCCCGTAGAGACCACGTTGGTCTGCTCAGCTTCTGATACGTCTGGCTTAAACATCGCCATGTACAGAAAGCTGCATAAAAAAATTGCCAGGAACGCAGCAATCCACAAAGACATATGCTTGCGGATTACAGCAGAGAAACGATTAACCTTTGCCTCTTCCGGCAGTAGCCATGGAGACTCCGCATAGATCCGGTCCATAACATTACGGTTCACTTTCTCTGCTTGTTGTTCTGTCACTGGGACCGGTATGCTGTGCATCAGAATTTGAGCTTCTTCCCACACCTCAAATTGCTGCGAGCAATCTTCACAACCAGCGAGATGAGCATGAAATGCAATTCGCTGAGGATGAGCTTCCGGCAAGTCCCAGACCAGTGCAAACAGTTCCTGGGCTTCATTGCAATTCATCTGTTCTTCATCCCTTCATATGGCTCGTAGACCGGTTCGAAGAAATAAGGTTCCAATTGCGTTTTTACGCTTGACCTTGCTCTGAACAATAACGATTTTACAGAACTGACGCTCTGCCCAAGAATATTTGCAATCTCCTGGTAATCTAGTTGATCATACTCTCGGAGTATAATGGCAGAACGCTGCTTCTCCGGTAAATTGTTAATTGCATCCCTAACCAGCATCACCCGCTCACTGCGCAATACAGCATGCTCTGGCGCATTCTCAGAAGGAGCAACAGGTACAATACCGCTCTCTTCAAGTGGAACACTCCCACTACGCTGTTTGCGAAGCTCACTCAGTACCGTATTTCTCGCGATGGTATATAACCAGGTTGAGAATGAGGCATCCACCTCTCGGAATGAGTGCAGACTGCGGAACGCCTTATAGAAAGTCTCAGAACAGAGATCTTCCGCAAGCAGCTCCATATTAGAACTTTTCAACATATGATATACGAAAGCCAGTATTTTACGCTGATAACGACTCATCAGCTCGGAATATAACTCCAGGTTACCTTCCTTGATCTCTCGAATCAACTGGGAATCCGTCATTTGAGTGCGACCCCTCCTCGCCCATCCATGTGCTTCTCCCCGTTCGACTCTATCCATGTATTACCGAACAGGCACAAAAAAGTTGCGGTTTTCACCGCATAAAACAGCGTTCAGCGCCAAAACAGGCCTTCCCGCCAAATTCCCCTATGTAATGGCAATTTCCCCAACGTTTCTACATTAACAGTATTTATTGTACAACGGTCTGCATCGTCCTGGCAAATCCATGGCTTTCATTGAAGCCCGACCAGTCATTATTATGCGGCCGTTTTCTCGTCCATGACTTCAATTTTATCCCTTTTGTGAAGCCACTCTTATATTGGACGAACGAAGGCCTCAAAAAGTTTGTGTGAATATAGAATTAATTGAAAATTTCATTTCCAAATGAAGATCTATTCCACTTTGATGCAAGGATTATATTTCCTTAATTTACGAATGTTATAATTAATTCAAACAATTTTACTCAAAGTGTTGACAAAATGAAAACGGATACATATAATAAAAGTACAGTATGGTTTCTCTCCACTCCTATCCAATAACTGTATTGCTCCACGTGAGCAATGGCCGCTTATGTAAGCGGTCTTTTTTTTGTCCTTTTTTAGAACATGTCCTGTAACAGTTAGTTTTCAACACAAAGAAAGAGGGCCTTCGCCCCCTTCTAAAAACCTAAATCCACACTTGATACCCTAGGGAATCCAGCAACGTTTTGGCCCGTTCCATCTCTTCTTCTTGCCGGAACGACAAACGCATAATGCCCGGTACATCGACCCGGTTCTCAATAATCTCCATGTTGCTTAAGTTAATATCATTCGCCCCAAGCTCGGTGGCAATCTTGCCGATCATCCCCGGTGCATCCTGTACATCCGTATACAGATCAAACAACGACGAGATCATGCCTTTCCGTCGTTCTGGCAGCACACTGCGGAACTCGCGTGCCTGACGAAACGCCTCCTCAATGCCCTCACCATTTTGTTGCTCCAGCATTTCGGTGAAAGCCGTCATCTGGCCGTTCCAGTCCTTCAGCAAGCCCAACAGCACCTCACGGTTGCTCAGCAAAATATCTCTCCATACAATGGCATCACTGGAGGCAATCCGAGTAATATCCCGGAAACCGCCTGCAGCTAGCATTTTATACAAAGGGTTCGATTCATTATATTCGCGCACCTGGTTCACCAGCGCAACTGCAATAACATGTGGCAAGTGACTAATCGCCCCCACAATGTCATCGTGCAGCAGCGGCTCTACACGTACAATCTGGGCACGTGTATACGCAAGAAGATCAGATAACCTGTCATAAGCTTCCTCAGGTACATATTCTGAAGGGGTCAAGACATAGTATGCATTCTCGAATAATACTGCCGAGGCTGCATCTACACCTGCACGCTCAGATCCGGCCATCGGATGCCCGCCGATAAAGTATGCGTCACTCATGCGGACATGCTCAGCACAGGCTGCGATGGACGCCTTTGTGCTTCCTACATCCGTAATAATACATCCCTTTTTCAAGGGAAGCTTGGCCAATTGTCCAAAATAGGATTCGAGCAGCCCAACAGGTACGCACAAAAAAATAAAGTCAGCATCCTGTACCGCTTCCTCCAGAGAGAGCGTAGCATCATCCACTACACCACTCGCTATGTACTTGTCCTTCAGTTCAGGCAGGTGGGCATAGCCCATCACCGTTACACCAGGCTTGCCTTTGAAGCAAAGCGCCAATGAACCGCCGATGAGCCCTACACCGATCATTGCAATTTTTAGTTTCATGGGTCCTCACTCTTTTCATCGCCAGATTTAAGGGCGTGCTACCGCCTTCTCAGCCAGCGTGTTCTCCAGTGCCGTGACAAACGCACGGTTCTGTTCTGATGTTCCTACGGACACACGAATGTATGTTGGATATACATGGAATCCAGGACGAACAATAATGCCTTGTTTCAATAGCGACTGAAATGCCGTTGCAGAAGGCATCTCCAGATCAACCATGATGAAGTTACCCTGCGAAGGGAAAAACGGCAGTTCTAACCGTGTGAACTCATTTTGCAAATACGCTCGTTCTACTGCATTACGCTCCGCACATTCTTGGACAAAAGCCTGATCCTCAAGTGCAGCTTTCGCCGCAGCCTGACCGAATCGTGAAGTATTAAACGGCTCACGCACGCGGTTGATCAGATCGATCACTTCCGGGCGTGCAATACCGTATCCAATACGCAATGAAGCCAGGCCGTAGATTTTGGAGAATGTCCGCAAAATGACCAAGTTAGGATAACGCTCAATCATAGAGACACTTTGTGGATACGCCTCATCCGTTACGAATTCATAATAGGCTTCATCCAGCACAACCATGACGTGAGAAGGTACACGATCCATAAATGCCGTCAATTCCTGCTCAGAGATAATTGTACCCGTTGGATTATTGGGGTTACATACCCAGACTGCTTTGGTCTTATCATTGATTTGTGCCAGCATGGAAGTTAGGTCATGAGTTCCATCTTTAAGTGGCACTTCAATGCTGACAGCACCCTCGATGTCAGCGTTACTTTTGTATACAGAGAACGTCTGGTCAGCCATGATGTTCTCGTCTCCCGGGAGGAAGAATGCACGAGTGATCAACGCAATGATTTCATCCGATCCACAACCAAAGATCAGATTATCCCGTTCTACCCCCAGATGCTTCGCCAGCACTTCAGTCAGTTCCGTGGAACTGCCATCCGGATATATGCTTACATTGACCAGCTCTCTGGTGATCGCTTCAAGTGCAGCAGGCGAACTTCCATATGGATTTTCGTTGGAGGCCAGCTTGATCACTTGCTCCAAACCCAGTTCACGTTTCACTTCTTCAATCGGTTTGCCCGGTTTATATACAGGCAGATTGACAATCTGGGACTTCGGTTTCAACCCGACCGCCTCCTTTTATTGAAATAGTTATGGACATGCCTCAGCCTGTGCTGAGCATGCCCCGGGGATGTAACATCATTTAATCCCTATCCTTTTAATTGTGCCACAAAGTTGCGAATTTGCAACAGTCCCGCCTGACGCGTATCCGGGTTTCCAAGAAGAGGTATAGCTTCTTCCACCTGACGAACGATAGCACTACCAACAACAACACCATCACAGATGCGGGAGAAACGAGCTACCTGCTCGTGACTGGAAATGCCGAAGCCAACAGCGACAGGAATATCTGTCAGGCTCTTTACAGTTTCAATGAAGCTCTCTACCCCATCGAAAAAGGAAGCTCTCTCTCCCGTGACACCCAGAGAAGAGACACAATAGATGAAACCACGTGCTCCCGTGACAATACGCTCGATTCTCGCGTTGGACGTAGGGGCTACAAGCGGAACCAAATGCACACCTGCAGCATCCGCACGGCGTCGCATATCCTCGGCTTCCTCAATCGGAAGATCCGGGATGATCATGCCGCTGATCTCATGTTTGACCAACTCGTCAAAAAATACATCCAATCCCGTCTGTAATACTGGATTATAGTAGGTGAACAGGACAAAAGGCATTTTCACACCCTCCGCACGCGCTCTTGCTGCTGTCTCCATACAAGTCCGAATCGTGATCTGACTTTTCAATGCACGCTCGGAAGCTCGCTGGATTACCGGTCCATCTGCGAGCGGATCAGAATAGGGAACACCGAGTTCCAAAATGTCTGCCCCCGCCTGTTCCAATTCCTTAATGATTTCCACCGTGGTGTCCACATCTGGATCTCCAACCGTAAGGAATGGAATAAGTGCTGTCCGGTTCTGTTCTTTCAATTGTTGGAAGGTCTGGTCCATCAGGTTCATGCCAAGTCCCCTCCTGTGTATTTCATAATGGATTCAACGTCTTTGTCACCACGACCGGAAAGACAGATCACAACAATATCATCAGCGCTGAGTTCAGGCGCAAGCTTGACAACCTGCGCAACAGCATGAGCTGACTCCAAAGCGGGAATAATGCCTTCTGTTCGGCTCAGCAACTGCAAGGCATCCAATGCCTCCTGGTCCGTAATCGGAACATATTTTGCACGTTTAATATCTTTGAGATAGGAATGCTCGGGACCAACACCCGGATAATCAAGTCCCGCTGAAATGGAATGAGCTGGCTGAACCTGTCCATATTCATCTTGCAGTAAATAACTCATCGAACCCTGGAATACACCGTGTGTCCCTTTGCTCATCGTAGCCGCATGGAACTCGGTGTCCACCCCTTTACCTGCTGCTTCAACTCCAACAAGCTTCACATCCTGATCGCCAATAAACGGATAGAACATACCGATTGCATTACTTCCGCCTCCTACAGCTGCAACAATCACATCTGGCAACCGTCCTTCAATCTCCTGAATCTGGCGCCGTGTCTCATCACCGATCACTCGCTGGAAGTTACGTACCATCATTGGATACGGATGAGGACCGACTACCGATCCAAGCACGTAGAAGGTATCTTCCACATTACTAACCCAGTAGCGGAGCGCCTCGTTTCCTGCATCTTTCAATGTGCGCGTGCCAGATGTCACCGGAATGACTTCCGCCCCAAGCAGCTTCATCCGAAATACGTTCAACTGTTGCCGTTGCGTATCTTCTTCACCCATAAACACTTTACATTCAAGCCCCAGCAATGCAGCAACTGTTGCGGTGGCAACGCCATGCTGTCCTGCACCTGTTTCGGCGATGACTTTCTTTTTTCCCATCCGCTTAGCCAGCAATCCCTGTCCAATAGCGTTATTGATCTTGTGCGCTCCCGTATGGTTCAGGTCTTCACGTTTCAGATAAATTTTAGGTCCACCCAAGCGGCGGGATAATTGCTCTGCATGGTATAAAGGTGTTTCCCGGCCAGAATACTCGCTTAACAGGTAATTCAGTTCCTTGTTGAATTCCTCGTCTTCAGAGAAGTGGCTATACGCTTCCTCCAGTTCGATCAGAGCGTTCATTAGTGTCTCAGGTACAAAGCGGCCTCCGAAGGGACCGAAACGCCCGTGTTGATCCGGCAATTGATGTGTCATGCCTGCTTCACCCTTTCTACAAATGCTGTAATTTTCGCAATATCCTTCACACCTTCGGACTCTACGCCGCTGGATACATCGACGCCGTCCGGTGCATATGTCTGTATCAGTTGTTGCACATTATCCGGCTGTAAACCTCCTGCCACGAACAACGCGATTCCATGTTTTCTTGCCCACTCGGCGTAGAAAGGAATTCGTTCCCAGGCAAAGGTTTTACCGGAGCCCCCTCCATAGAGCGGGTCAAACGTATCGAGCAATATGGCGTCCACCACATTTTTATATGGATCAAGTGCCAATAAGGCAGTATCGTCAGCTAATGAACCTGTTTCATCCTTGGGAAAAGAGAAAGCCTTGAACACTTCGGTACCGAAGTGCTGCTTCACCTGTTCACAAAATTCCGGCGATTCCTGTCCATGCAGCTGAATGACATCCAGGCCTGAAATCTGCATGATGCTTTCCAGCTCTTCGAGCGTAGGATTCACGAAAACACCCGCCAGCTTCGGCCGATCAAACATCGTCCAGTCCAAGAGAACCGTTCTTAGCTCGGCACCCTGTTCAGGCGTAATACGGCGACGGGATGGGGCAAAAACAACACCAACGTAATCCACAGGCAAGTTTATCATCGATTTTAGCACTTCAACGTCCTGAAGTCCACATATTTTTACAGCCGCTGCCGGCCGGGTTCGCAGATCCACGTCTCTGCTGTTTGTGCCGTCATGATTGAATGCATTCATGCTTTTGGTCCCATCAGTTCATATACCGCTGCCTCAACATCGTCCTTACGCATCAGATGCTCCCCAACAAGGATACCATGCACACCTGCCTCAATAAGAGATTCCAGTGGCTGAGGGCCGTCAATTCCACTTTCACTGATTAATGTGACACCATCCGGAATCAAGTTCATCAAATCCAACGTGGTGTTGAGACTGGTTTCGAACGTTTTCAGATTGCGGTTGTTGATGCCCACAAGCGTTGCCTGCGGAATATCGAGTACTTGCTCCAGTTCAGCACGGTCATGTACTTCAATTAATGCATCAAGGCCCAGACTTTTGGCAAACGTCAGATATTGACGCATCTGTTCGGGTGTCAGAATACTCGCAATCAGCAAAACGGCATCCGCGCCAAGCAGCCTTGCCTCGGCAATCTGTCGTTCATCTATAATAAAATCTTTGCGCAGTAGCGGTATGTTCACAGCTTCATGAATGGCCTGCAAGTATTCGCTATTTCCCTGGAAATAAGAAACGTCGGTCAATACGGATATACAATCCGCTCCAGCCCGTTCGTATGCGGAAGCAATTTCTACTGGATGAAAATCAGGACGAATCAGTCCTTTGGACGGAGAAGCCTTCTTCACTTCGGCAATGAGACCCAGTTTACGGTTACGTCTCTCTGATAGAGCACGTTCGAATCCACGAGTATTGGGTAATGCCTCTATCTTTTTCAGCGCATCGTCCATCTGAAATGTTTGT
The DNA here is from genome assembly GCF_028771845.1 of Paenibacillus marchantiae. Taxonomy (NCBI): domain Bacteria; kingdom Bacillati; phylum Bacillota; class Bacilli; order Caryophanales; family Paenibacillaceae; genus Paenibacillus; species Paenibacillus marchantiae. The sequence goes on from NZ_CP118270.1 coordinate 5,673,249, forward strand.
GCCAGAACTTCAACTTCTTTATGTTTGGTTGCTACGATTCGATCAAGATACATGACTGTACGCCTCCGTTGTATGAATTAACTGTTCCAGCTTCCCGGCAGCCTTGCCGGAGTCTACAGCGTCTGTCGCCATCAACACACCTTCTGCAATGGTATTTGCTAGACCGGATACATAGATGCACGCCCCGGCATTCAACAGAACGACATCGCGGTATGCGCTCCGTTCTCCCTGGAAGATCCTTTTAATAATTTCGGCGTTCTGAGCCGCATCTCCTCCAAGAACCGATTCCAGCGGATGTAACGATAATCCCATATCACGTGGATCAATGTCATACGTATGCACTTCACCATTACGCAGCTCGGATACCTGGGTAGGTGCGGAGATGCTGATTTCATCCAGTCCATCATGACTCGCTACAACCAAAGCTCTTTTCAGCCCCAGACGATTCAGCACTTCAGCGATCATTGGTGTCCGGCTGCGGTCATATAAACCAAGCAATTGTCGATCCGCTCCCGCAGGATTGGTTAGAGGTCCGAGCATGTTAAAGATCGTACGCACACCCAGCTCTTTTCTTGGCGCAGCAGCATGTTTCATTGAAGGGTGGTACACCTGAGCAAAACAAAAACAGATTCCGATCTCATCGAGACATTGTCTCGCCTGCTCTCCGTCCAGATGAATATTCACGCCCAATGCTTCAAGTACATCCGCACTGCCCGCCTTGCCTGAGGCAGAGCGATTTCCATGCTTCGCCACCCGGACAGAGACTGCTGAAGCAATGATCGCCGATGCTGTTGAAATGTTGAACTTATGAATACCTGAACCACCTGTTCCACAGGTGTCCAGCAGTCCATTGCCGTCGGTCAGGATCCGTCCGCCCTGTCCACGCATGGCTTCGGCAAACCCCGTGATTTCATCCACCGTTTCCCCCTTCATCCGCAAGCCCATAAGCAAACCTCCGATTTGAGCCGGAGTGGCCTCACCTCTCATGATGGAGTACATCAAGTCACGCGCTTCCGCCTGCTCCAGATGGCTGCCCTCCAAAATTTTGGCAAGGCCATTCTTCATTCCTTCCGCATGACTAACTTTAGTTACAAATCGCTCTGATTCTTCATTCATGACTGGGTTCATATTCATTTCCGGTCTCTCCTCTCTCAGTTTTGTGCAGCCGTGGCTGGGGTAACAAAATAATCGGCGTTGGCAAGTTTCAAGGTGTGATCCTTCTCTTTGGCAGGAAACATCGCTTCTGCTGTACGAATCGCCTTAAGTAACGCTTTGGCTTTATTTACGGTTTCTTCATATTCATTCTCAGGCACCGAATCCCATACGATTCCGGCTCCAGCCTGCACATAAGCTTTTCCCTTTTTGAAAATAATCGTTCGGATTGTAATACAGGAGTCCATGTTGCCCGAGAAACCAAGATAACCGATAGCACCTGCATAAGCACCCCGTGCTTCTTTTTCCAGTTCCGCGATAATCTCCATCGCACGTAGCTTCGGCGCACCGGATACCGTACCCGCCGGCAAACACGAAAGAAATGCATCAAAGAAATCCTTGTCTTCTCTAAGCTCACCTGTAACGTTGGACACCATATGCATGACGTGGGAATATCGTTCAATTTCCATGAACATGTCACATTTCACACTTCCAAAGCTAGACACACGTCCCAGATCATTACGTCCCAGATCAACAAGCATCAGATGTTCCGCACGTTCCTTCTCGTCCTGCAGCAGATCTGCCGCCAATGCACGATCTTCTGCTTCCGTAGCTCCTCTTGGACGTGTACCCGCAATCGGCCGTGTTTCTACGCGGTTTCCATCCACTTTTACCAACGCTTCCGGTGAAGTCCCCACAATAATTTCATCGTCCATCTTCAGATAATACATGTAGGGTGATGGATTCAACGTTCGAAGCACGCGATATACATGCAGCGGAGATACTTCGGTATCAATGTGGAAACGTTGGGATAATACCACTTGAAAAATATCTCCAGCCCGAATGTACTCTTTGGCCTGCTCTACATTCCCGATAAACTGTTCCTTCGTGAGATTGGATCGAATATCCCCCAGTTCCACGTCTCCTGGGATGGAACGCGGGTTCAAGTTCTCCCCTGGTCCTTGCTGCTGCAAGCGTTCAGCCGCCTGTTCCAGCTTCTCAGAAGTTAAAGCATAAGCTTGACGGATATCATCATCCGTTGCACCGTCCTTCACGTGCACATTGCCCACAAGCAGCATCTGCTGCTTCACATGGTCAAACACGATAATCTGGTCGCAGAACATGAAGCGAATATCATCCATTTTCAGATCATCCAGCGCGTGGGCCGGAAGCTTCTCATAATATTGCAGCAGATCGTATCCAAAGAAACCGATGGCCCCGCCTGTAAATGGCGGCAGTTCATCATCCTTCGGACTGCGATACTTACGCAGCAGAGCTTTGAGTTCTTCAATCGGCTTGCCTGGCAGTTCTCGAATCTGGCCCGCTTCTTCTACCACGATCCGGCCTTTTTTGGCGGAGATCATCAGGAACGGATCTGTACCGATGAAGGAATATCTCGCCCATTGAATTCCACCCTCCACACTTTCCAGCAGAAATGCCCGGTCGTTGTCAGCATAACGGCGGAAAATCCGAATCGGGGTCTCCATGTCTGCCAGAATCCGTTTGACTACCGGAATCAGATTATATTCATTCGACATTTTCAGTACTTGATTAACGTTTGGCGTTATCATCAGATCACGTCCTTTCAGATTTATATAAGTTCAACTAAAGAGGTTTACACTGAGCACTCCGATGACAGAACAACCTTCCGATCGCTGTTATCCCCAGATTTTTTGATTCCCTTTCTAAAGGGAAAATCCGGTGATAAAGGCGAACGCTCCGCTTCTTCAGGTTATTTCTGTCCTCTCCGTTTTTGTGTAAAAAGTTTAGTTGAACCTATATGGGTAGAAGAAACAATTCAATATACAACAAAAAAACCTCTACCATCAGGTAGAGGTTTGGTTATAAGCTGTTTCAACAGGTTGGTGCTTCATAAATAACAAGTCCCTATACATGCATACTTACCGAATTATCACACAGGCTGTTGTATGGATGTAATACAAATCCATCAAATAAAAAGGAAATGTACCGGCATACACTGATTCTCACCCATAGCACTCATTCTTTCATGAAATGCAAGAGGATATCGGTCGTGTTATACCTAAACAAAACGATGTCGCTAGACACGTTTGCATTCCTTCATCCTGTTTCTAATAATTCCGTAGCTCGACGTACCGCGAATCAGTTGACCGGCTTCTGTTACTCCGGTTACCACCCGCTGGACTCTGCTATATACTCCACTCATCTCAGCTGCTCTCAGCTCAATCTCTACTCTACTCAACTGGTTCTCACTATACATCATTCAGAATGATTTGACAACCACTCTAATCTTACGAATTGGAAGGTGCCGCCAAATCGGGACGCAGAGACTGTGCACCGTTAAGATACACATGGTTGATTTCATTCTGACCTTTTGCAGTGTTAACATGTACCATAAAACGGATGCACTGTGGCAAGGCACCTGCAACCGGAACTTCCAGCGCACACATCAAAGGTACAAGCTCCCAGCCATCCAACTGACGAATTGCCTTTGCTGGGAAAGCTGCATCCAGATCTCCAGTCATCGTAATCCACACACTGCAAATATCTTCGGGTTGAATCTCGTTACGATCCACGATTTCCTGCAATAGTACAGCCGTTTCTTTCAAAATATGTTCTTCGTTATTATGCGTGACCGTAGTAGCCCCGCGAATTCCCCGAGTAACCATCACTTTTAATCTCCCTTCTTGAGCATTTCAATGACGTCGCGTACTGCCGATACCGGTACATCCTTCACAATTCTGGCAGCGCCGATCCGGTCAGGAATAATGAAAACCATATGGCCCTCACGGAACTTTTTGTCGTGCATCATTGCATCCATTAATGCATCCGTATCCAAATGTTTTGGCATCGTCACCGGCAGGCGCAATGAACGCAACATGCGAACCGTATCGTCATAGAGTCCTGCTGGGGCTCCCAACTTTTCGCCGAGCAATGCCGAACCCGCCATACCAATCGAGATGGCTTCTCCATGCAGAAATTCGCCGTAACCGGCAATCGCTTCAATGGCATGACCAATCGTATGACCCAGGTTTAACAATGCACGTTCTCCATTTTCACGTTCGTCACGCGATACAATCTCTGCCTTGATACCACAGCCTCGTTCCAAGCCATATCCCAAAGCCTCCGGATCAAGGGCAAGCAGTTCATCCGCATGCTCCTCACACCAGTATGCAAAAGCTTCGTCCCGAATCAGTCCGTGCTTCAGCATCTCTGACAAACCAGCAGAGACATCGCGTGGCGGCAAGGTTTGAAGAGTAGCCACATCATAGAGCACCAGCTCTGGCTGATGGAATGCACCGATCATATTTTTAGCCAGCGGATGATTGACAGCTACTTTGCCGCCAACACTGCTGTCATGCGCCAGGATCGTCGTAGGCACCTGTACAAACTTGATTCCACGCATATATGTAGCAGCAACAAAACCAGCCAGATCCCCTACTACACCGCCGCCTAAAGCAACAATTGCCGAACTGCGATCCAGTTTGCCTTCGATGGCGGCCGTCATCATATCCTGATATACCGAAAGGGATTTCGATGTTTCACCAGATGGAACAACTGCGGAGACGACTGTAAAACCAGCCGTACGCAGTGTTTGTTCCAGATCGGACAAGTATTTGGGTGCCACATGATCATCAGTAATAATGAGTAAGGGGCTTTTTTTGGTTAAGCCATATTGCTCAAAATATTGAGGCGCTTGAGCCAACAGGCCGCTGCCAATCAGGATTGGATATGAGCGCTCCTCCAACTGCACTGTCAGCTGGCGCATCTTAGTAATTCTCCAGTTGATTATTGTAGTTGGCAAAGTTCGCGCGGATTTCCTCCATGGAGTCTCCGCCAAATTTCTCAAGGAAAGCTTTTGCAATTTCCCAGGCTACCACATGCTCCATTACTACACTAGCTGCCGGAACAGCACATGCATCAGAACGCTCAACCTGAGCTGTAAATGCTTCTTTTGTATCGATATCCACACTTTGAAGCGGTTTGTACAACGTAGGAATAGGTTTCATAACCCCACGTACCACTACTGGCATACCGTTAGTCATTCCGCCCTCGAATCCGCCCAAACGGTTGGTAGCTCGGTGGTAACCACGCTCTTCACTATGCACGATTTCATCATGCACCTGAGAACCACGAATCGTTCCGGCTTCGAACCCGATACCAATTTCCACACCTTTGAATGCGTTAATGGACATCACGCCCTGAGCAATCCTTGCATCCAGTTTGCGGTCATACTGTACATGGCTACCAAGACCCACAGGCACACCTTCAACGATACATTCCACGATTCCACCGATGGAGTCGCCTTCCTGCTTGATCTGGTCGATGTAAGCTTCCATCTTCTTCTCGGTTTCTGCATCAGTTACACGTACGGAAGAAGCTTCTGTCACTTCGATCAGTTCATCAATCGGCAGATCTTGATAAGGAGCTTCGATTTCTCCGATACGCAACACACGTCCAGCTACTTTGATTCCGAATTCAGCAAGGAATTGACGTGCAATAGCACCACATGCTACACGTACCGTTGTCTCACGCGCACTGGAACGCTCCAGCACATTACGCAAATCTTTTAGGTTATATTTGAGCCCGCCATTCAAATCAGCATGTCCCGGACGTGGACGATGAACGCGACGTTTCTCTTCGTCACTGCCTTCAATCGGCTCAATATTCATAATATTCTGCCAGTGTTTCCAGTCATTATTTTGAACAACCAACGCTACAGGAGCACCTGTTGTATATCCGTGACGAATACCACCAACGAAATTGGCCTGATCCTTCTCAATTTGCATGCGACGTCCACGGCCATATCCCTTTTGGCGGCGGTGAAGCTGAAAATTCAGCTCTTCAAAGTCAATATTCAGATTGCTTGGCAATCCTTCAATAATTGCGGTTAATTGGGGTCCGTGCGTTTCCCCTGCGGTTAAATAGCGTAAACTCATAATACGTTCCCCCTTTAAACTGTTAAACTTCACATTGCTAAAATCCCATAATTTCTTTGCTTATTATAGTATAGCTGACCGGCTTTGACAAGAAAGTCGGTCGTTTCTTGTCCTAAATTGGATTGGACTCGAATGGTGATTGATTGAGATTCCGACGTGTCTGAGAAATATCCATTCATCCATTATGCAAATAACCGCCTGGACACATATACATGTGCACGCCAGACGGTTATGAAATAATTGAAATTATTTTTTGCGATAAAAGAATGTTTCCGCTGTTTCCAGACCATATTGCCCCGGGGAAAAAATCTGTTCCGTACTGCCCACGAACAAAATACCACCTGGACGCAAACTTGTTGCAAACTTGTGATACAACAGGTTTTTGGCTTCCTCGGTAAAATAGATCATGACATTGCGGCACACAATCAGATCATATCCTTCGTCAAAACGATCGAGTAACAGATTTTGCTTCATGAACTTGACTGAACTTTTCAGTTGTTCATCAATACGGTACACCAAGCCATCCTGCTTGAAGTATCGATTTGCTGTTTCCTTCGGTACATCTTTGAGCGAGCGTTCCATATAACGCCCTTCCTTGGCTTTAGCGAGAGCTCCTTCGTCCAAGTCACTTGCCGTAATGGAGCTTCCCTTAAGAATGCCCATCGTGTCCAGAATCATTGCCAGAGTGTAAGGTTCTTCGCCTGTGGAACAAGCGGCACTCCACACTTTAACGCCACGCTTCGGACCCAGCAACTCAGGCAGGATTTCATCCCGCAGTACTTCCCAGCGATTAGGGTTACGCCAAAATTCCGAGACGTTAATGGTCATGCGATCCAGAAACTCATAAAACAGAGACTTGTCCTTCTGCATGGCATCAAAAAAGATAGAAAACGTATGAAATCCGTTTTTGTTACGAAGTGTGGTCAGCCTTCTTTTCATCTGGCCTTCCTTGTATTGAGCAAGATCAATGCCTGTGCTCTCTTTGATTTTCCGAATAAATCCGGTGTAATCCGGGTCTAGTAGTTGTTCCTGCTCCAGCATCGTATCACCCTTCTGGCTAAAAAAATTACAACCAGGCTGCGATGCTCTTGTCGTACGTTACCAGCTCATCCGGAGTAAAGAAGTTCGCTGCTTCACGAGTGGCGCTTTCCGGTGAATCCGCCCCATGAATCAGATTATGCGGTGTGTGGCTGGCGAAATCTCCGCGAATTGTACCCGGAGCCGCTTCCTTCACATTGGTTTTCCCGATTACGATGCGCGCAAGCGCCACGATGTCGTCACCTTCCCAGACCATAGCAAATACAGGTCCAGATGTGATAAAACGAACCAGATCATCGAAGAACGGTTTCCCCTCATGTTCAGCATAATGGCGTTTGGCCTGATCTTCAGACATCTGCACCAGCTTGCCTGCCACCAACTTAAATCCTTTGTCTTCCAGACGGCTAACGATACGCCCTATCAAACCACGCTGCACACCATCCGGCTTCACCATCAAAAATGTACGATCCATAGGCTCACTCCTCACTCACGGTTCAAAGTTATTTCATTATGTAAACGCAATCCCTTTGATTGTAACATACATGTCCAAATCCTCCCAATGAGGAATATCACATGAATGTTATTTTTTGAGTGAGACAGCTACACGAGGAACTGCATTCATGAAAAGATGCCCGTCCATAGCAGTCTATGTTCAAACATATTAATGCGTACGTTTGACCACAAAATGAGCGATATCACGCAAGTTTTTGGTGGTCTTGATGTTAGGCAGTTGATCCAGAGCATCGAGCGCTTTCTTCATATATCGGTCAGCCAGGGCTTCTGCTTTAGCAATTCCTTGACTTTGGCGAATCATTCCAATTGCATCGGATGCACTCGCCCGTCCCTCCTCGTGCTGAACGCGGGCTATCTCCTTCAGCAAAGGTTCACGCAAATTAGGTTCCTGCAATGCATACAGTACAGGCAGCGTAATATTCCCCTGCTTCATATCACTGCCTGGAGGCTTGCCGAGTTGCTTTTCGGTGCCAACCAGATCAAGTACATCGTCTTGAATCTGGAACGCCATACCCACGTTGTAACCGTAGGTGTACAGCAACGAAGATACATGTTCCGGCGCACGAGTAGCAAGCGCCCCCAGCTGGCAGCTGACAGCAATAAGAAGCGCCGTTTTGCGACGAATTCGCAAGAGATAGTTACGTACACTTTGTCCCGTGTTGAAAAAGTCCCGAATTTGCTCCATTTCACCAATGGACATCTGAACCATCGCTTTGGCCAGAATACGGTGTATAGCTGGATCGGACAGGCCCGCAGTCATTTCAAGCGCCTTGCCGTAAATGTAATCTCCGGTGTACATGGCAATCCGATTATCCCATTTGGACTTCACCGTTGGTTTACCTCTCCGTGTCGCCGCATTATCAATAACATCATCGTGAACCAGAGAAGCCGAATGAATCAGTTCCAACGGAACCGCTACCAGCTTCAGACGTTCAATGTCGTATGTACCAAATTTCCCACCGAGTAACACAAATACCGGACGCAAACGCTTACCCCCTGCCTTGAGCAGGTGAAGTGACGTTTCGCTTAGCAGTTTCTGTTCTCCCTGAACACTGCGATACAGCTCTTTTTCAATGTAGTCCATGTCTTTTTTTAACAACCCGAAAATATCCAATAGTTTCATTCGTTCACCCGTGTCAGCGTATTGTCAGTCCATAAATCCATGCTTACCTTCCCCTCCAGCAAGTCGGGCCTGCAGGCATAACGAAAAACCAGGGCTTGCCTTTCCTGCTTGTGTTCTTCTGAGACGTACTAATCTTCTTCGAATGTCAAGGCCGACATCCGGGAATTAAACTCTGCGACTTGTTCTGAAACAAAAGTACAGAAGTTGCCGGAGCATGGGTCAAGGCTGTGGTTCCTTCCAAACATCACCATCAGCGCTCACCAATACCCCGGGATTGGGGGACAGCAAATTGCCCCTGCAATTCGGTCAGCAGATTCAAAATTGCAGGAAGCTCATAAGCTATCCCCGTTCATCCGGTTCTCCCCACCTGGTAAACAGTTGATGCGGGATGCGCAGACTATCGAGCACTTTACCCACTAGAAACAGAATCAACTCGTCCATCGTTTGGGGTTTGTAATAAAAAGCAGGCATGGCCGGTATCATGCGGACACCAAGCCGTGAGAGTTTCAGCATGTTTTCCAGATGAATTGCATGCAGTGGCGTCTCACGTGGCACCAGAATCAGCGTTCTTCCCTCTTTCATCATGACATCAGCAGCCCGGGACATCAGATTGTCCGATGACCCTTGTGCAATGGATGAAAGAGTACCCATGGAGCATGGCATTATAATCATGCCTTCTGCCAGGAAAGAACCACTCGCGATGGAGGCACCAATATCACTAACGGGATGATAGATTAGGGAACCCGCACGACCGCCGAATTTTTCTTCCAGCACACGGTCCCGATTCGTAACATCCCAGTCCATTTCTTCTTTTAATACACGCCACCCGGCATTGGAGATCACCAGATGCACAGTGTATTCCAGATCAAGCAGCGTTTCAATTAATCTGATGCCATATATACTTCCACTGGCCCCGGTAATTCCGACAACAAGTCGTTTATTGTCCGGCTGCTGCATCTTTATTTCACCGCCAAATCAATCAGGGTAAACGTAAATACCACTAAACTCAGCACACTGTTCATCGTAAAGAATGCTGTTTGTACACGGCTCATGTCATTTGGCGATACAATATAGTGTTCATAGAAGAGGATACCATAAGTTATCAGCATTCCGGCTCCATACCACCAGCTCAGATCGGTCAACAATAACAAAGCAAGAAAACCGATTGCTGTAATCACGTGGAAGAACTTTGCGATCTGCAATGATTTGTTAAGACCAAAACGGGAAGGTATGGAATGAAGGCCCTCGCCCTGATCAAAATCCAGATCCTGACATGCATAGATGATATCGAACCCTGCAGTCCAGAACACAATCGTAACGTACAGCACAATCGCTGTCCAATCCATCGTACCCGTTACTGCTACCCAACCCCCAAGTGGAGCCAGACCAATGGTCATACCGAGCACTACGTGGCACAACCAGGTGAAACGTTTGGTATATGAATACAAAACCAGCATAAATACAGCTATCGGCAACAGCTGCATGGATAACACGTTAAGGTTGGATGAGGCCCAGAACAAGAGCACAAATGATACTATGATAAAAATAACGACCTCACCGTTTTTCAACAAACCGGCCGGAATTGCTCTCATCGCGGTACGTGGATTTTTCTTGTCTATGGCCTGGTCAATCATGCGGTTCAAGCCAAAAGCAGCACTTCTTGCACCAATCATAGCCAGTAATACCCACATAATCTGCATCCAGGTCGGGAATGTATCATTCACTACCATGGAACCGAGGATGGCTCCCATAAATGCAAAAGGTAAAGCGAAAAGCGTGTGTTCAATTTTGATCATTTCTAAAAAGATGCGAATTTTCCTAAACATGCTGATTCTCCTTGGTTCCAATATGCAGTGCCGCGACGCCTCCGGTTAGAGGGTAGGCCTGCACTTGCTGCAATCCAGTTTCAGCGAAAATGTCGGCCAGTTCCTTCCTTCCTGGAAAAAGTGCAAGTGAGTCGGGCAGCCATTTATACTGCTCGTAACGTTTGGCAAACAATTTGGCAAGATTGGGTAATACTTGTTCAAAATAAAAATAATAAATACCTTTAAACGGCTGCCATGTCGGCTTGGACAATTCCAGACACACCACCATGCCACCCGGTTTCACTACACGCTTCATCTCCGACAGAACCTGTCTAAGATCCGGTACATTGCGCAGTCCAAATCCAATCGTTACATAATCGAATGAATTGTCTTCAAAGGGAAGTGACATTGCATTGCCCTGTACCAACGTAATTTGTTTTTGCCGATTTACAGCGTCAACTTTGGTTTGTCCAACCTCCAACATGTTGCTGCTGAAATCCAGTCCATGCATGTGACCTGTTTCACTTGCTTCAGCCATCGCAAGCGTCCAATCACATGTGCCGCAGCACAAATCAAGACCGGTATCGCCTTTGGACATATTCATTTTCTTCATAGTAAATTTGCGCCAAGCCTTGTGTCTGCGGAAACTCAGGATATCATTCATGACGTCATATTTACCTGCTATACTCTGAAAAACAGAATGGACAAATTCTTCTTTAGGTTTGGTCTCTCCGCTCCCCATTCGTTGTCTCCCCCTCAATCTTCCCTTACTGCCGCATGTGAAGGCTGCAAATACGTCAAGTAAGGCTCCAGGATTGCATCAATTTCTTGCAGGCCCAGTTGATCTTCCTCGTCTTGCAGCAACAGTTGTATACGGTGTGTACACTCACGAAGCTTGTCCAGCAAAAACTCGCCGATCCGATACTTATGCACCATACCACTCCATGCTCTTGTATCAGGCTCCGGCTGACGCAGCGTATTGCGCTCGTCGTCATTGCCATACTCGTAAATATGCCAGAAAGCATAACTGTGATAAAAGTTCTGTTCGTCATTCATCCGATGCAGCTCTTCCATAATTGCCTCGCAGTAGCTGAATTCGGCCAACAGGTCGTTCCATAGTGATGCTTCGTTATCGCGGATCATGCCTGTAAAAGAAAGAAACAGCTGCATCTTCAGCTGTACTGTTTCACGCAAGTATTCTTCAGCCGAAACGAGAAGCTTTTTCATCCGTTCATACAGCGTCATCTTGCGTGCATTCACTTCGGATACAGCACCACTAAGTTTACCGATCATTTCAATTTTGCCTGCATGGGCAAGCAACTGATAGAAACGGCTACTGAAATAATCTCCGGCAAGCACGTTCAGCTGGCGTGAACGCATCTCCAGTTCTCTACGCTCTCCGGATATCGTATCGATTCGATCATGCGTATCCATGGCCAACTGAACGAGCGAGGTTGCGAGAGCGTATAGCTCATCATGAACCTTTTCGTCTGTGCGGCCCACAAATACCTGTAGCAGACGAGCCCGGCTATCCGGAAATGATGGGATTTCCGTATGTTGTCGAATCATGTCGTAATCCGTATATTTCTTTGCTAGTTGGGGTACGCGATATGAATTCATTCTCAGCCTCCGAGCCTTTGCATTGTTAAACCATTTCTGCACTACAATCTTATATATTATAGCATATGTTTATCGGGCACGCACTGAATCATGCTATTCTATTACCCCGGACTTGACATTTCGAATTGCTTCTTCCAAAGTTCGGTCTCCATCATGTGAAACCAGTCCTTCAATTCGTCCGAGAGGATCGGACTATTCCAGTCTCGAAGCGTTTCGATCGCGTACATTGGCCATTCCCCACGCCGAAAATCGGCAGCGAGCAACAAATGTCTTTTGTGAAGCCATTCATCCTCTGCCATAACACGTAGCATCACCTGTTCCACGTTATCCAGACTTCGAAATCCTAGATCTGCCACAGCAGCCATATTACCATAGATTTCGGTGTAACTTGTGCTGGTTCCGGTAACCTTTAGATCGAGCGTCAAAATGGATCGTTTCCACTCCACCCTGGCAATGGGTGTCGATAATTTCATGGTGCTCAGCACGTCCACCAGATTGTCTTCTGTTAGCTGGACGGGATGCTGCGCCGCAGAAACGGGTTGTACGTTTTCACCGCCCAAGGTACGCATATGTAAGGTTTGTATGGCAACAAGCAGAAGGACCGCCGCAACCGTTGCCAGCAGTGAAGCAGTCACGATCATCCGCGGTTTCATAAATGCCTCCCTGCCCTTACCTGTTAGTGTAGTCTGTCCGGTAAAGGCTCATACCTCATTGTACAATGAAAAAAAGCAGGCTATGCCTGCAATTTTCATTATTCCGACTGAATTTGTCCATGCTTGGTGATCAGCGTGGCTTTTCCACGGATTTTAATGGCGGAAGTATGATTGGTAAATTGGGCAAACATGACTTCTCCCTTATCCAGCTTCTCCGTATGGTGGAAGCGGGTATCCTGACCTCGGGTTAAGCCGATCACCTGAACACCGTTCTCCTCCGCCTTAATTACGATATAATCACTGCCGGTTGGATGATCCATCACGCACATCCCCTCTCCTAGTTCAATAGCGTTAATGATGATAAATATTGTTTCATTTGTCAACCAGCCCTTATGTGAATGGAGCGCAATAATCTGTTACTCCCAGGTCATACTACAAGTGATCCAGCCACAGAAAGGAGAGTCTCTATGAAGTACATTCCCGCAGCACTGACAGACGAGCATATTCACCAGTTAAAAGAAACTGAACAGCATCTGTCCGCAGCTGCTGGAGAAGAACTGATTCTGATTGCCTATGCGCAGCAACCGGATGAGCCGGAGTCGCTAGACGGCAGGAAGAAAAATGATTAAAGGACAAAAGAAAAGGCCGTGAACAAGTCACGGTCTTTTTGTCGACATATGGAATATGTAGAAATCTTATTTAATTCCGTCTTTGAGCGCTTTACCTGGTTTGAATGCAGGAATTTTGCTCGCAGGAATTTCGATTTCTTCACCTGTTTGCGGGTTGCGTCCTTTACGTGCAGAGCGCTCGCGAACTTCGAAGTTCCCAAAACCAACCAATTGTACTTTGTCTCCGCTTTGAAGAGCCTCAGAGATTGCTTCGAATACGGCATCAACCGCTTTCGTTACATCCTTTTTGGACAATTCAGTAGCTTCGGACACGTGTGTAATCAAGTCTGATTTGTTCATTTGTTTTTTCACCTCCTGAATCAATGTCCTGAATGTTATACTGTGTTTCCGTTTTATAGCGAAATATACGTTCATACACAAAAAATCTACGTACATCTTGAGCGTGATGAACAGAAATCTCGGCCTGCGGTCAACAGTCATTTCCGGCAGAATGTCGCCTGAAACAAAGGTTGTTTCAGACGCCGAACAAATTTTATACTAATACAGACAGCACACAATTTCAAGTGCGGTTGCGGTTTAACACGTAAAATGTAACCGCCAGGGCAAGCACGAGCACCCCACCTTTTACAATATCATGCGTGAAATATTGAACATTCATCATAGTCAAACCGTTCACCAGTACACCAATCAGAACCGAACCAATGAATGTTCCGATCACGTTTGGTTTACCTGCACCAAATACGGAGAATCCGACAAATACCGCGGCTACGGATTCCATTAACAACGGAGAACCCGCATCAATTTGCCCTGAACCTACTTTGGATGCATAGATGATACCGCCGATTGCAGCAAACACTCCAGCAGCTACATAAGCGAGTGTACGCACCTTTTTCACCTTGATACCGGATAGGCGTGCCGCTTCTTCATTGCCCCCCGTAACGTACATCTGGCGCCCATACTTCGTATACGTCAAAAAGATATGCACACCGATAACCGCAATGAGCAATAGAATGACCGAAATCGGCATTCCCAGCCATTTTCCCTGCCCAAGCTGCAGAAATGTGGGGTCCATCTCTCCGGCAGCCTTGCTTCCGTCAGGAAACTGCATATGGTTATAGATCGTGTACCCTTGAGCATACGTTTTGTGAATTCCACCGATAATGTACATCGTGGCAAGTGTAGCGAGTAGATCCGGGATACGCAGTTTCACAATTAGCAAGGAATTAAGCCAACCAATCACAGCCCCAATAATCAGTGGGACGATAATGACAACTGCCAGCGGCTGCTGATACCAAATCATTAATGAAGCGGTAACGACAGTAGTCAGCGAGACGGTCGCCCCCACCGAAAGATCAAATCCATCAACAATGAGAGATAAGGTAACACCAATCGCCACAAATGTCACGATAGAGATTGAACCCAAAATATCGGTCAAGTTACTGTACGTGAAGAAATAAGGCAATTTAATACCGAAAAATGCTATAACACCAATAATAACGATAATTGCGCCATAACGGAACGCGAAATCTAATGATTTATCCTTCATTCTTCCACCTCTTGTCCACCGCTTGCATAGTATAGCAGCTGTTCTTGATTGGTCTCGCCCCGTTTGAATTCCTTTACAATCGTCCCTTCACACATGACTGCAATCCGATCACCAATGCCCAATCCTTCATCCAGTTCACACGTGAAATAGATAACAGCTTTACCCGCCAGAGCCAGTTCGTTAATGATGCGAAAAATGTCACTTTTGGCGCCGATATCCACACCTTTTGTCGGCTCATCAAAGATAAAGACGTCTGCGTCGGCATTCAGCCATTTGCCAATGGCCACCTTTTGTTGATTGCCACCGCTTAAATACTTCACTTCCTGTCGCACTGACGATGTTTTGATACCGAGTTGCTGCACTAAAGATTCCGCATTCTCACGCTCTCGCTTTCGACTTACAAAACCTAATCTACTAAGACGTCCAAGCAAAGGCAGGCTCAAATTCCGCTCCACGTTTTCCTCAATCAAAATCCCCTGTTTCCGCCGTTCCTCAGGCACGGAGACAATTCCCAGAGCAGCAGCATCAGCAGGTTGGGAAAGACGAAGTTCACGATTGTTAAGCCGAATCTCTCCACTCTCCAACCGATCTGCACCAATCAACAAGCGGGAACATTCCGTTTTCCCCGCACCTACAAGCCCTACTACAGCAAGCACTTCGCCTCGACGAACAGATAGGTCCACACCCTTGACTCGGACTCCACGCCGAAGTCCTCTTGCTTCCAGCAACACTTCTCCTACCGGTGCTTCTGTCTTGGGAAACTCTTCCTCAAACGGTTTTCCGAGCATCTGTGTCACCAGATCATTGATCGTAAGCTCTTTTGCCTCACCCGTGAACACATGTTGTCCATCTCTCATCACGGTGACGCGGTCACAGTGACTTGTAACTTCAGGAAGACGGTGAGTAATAAAAATACACGCCACTCCGCGTTCTTTCAACAAATGTACAATTCGGAAAAAAGCATCCGTTTCTTCCTGGCTCAGCGGTGCAGTTGGTTCATCAAAAATAATGACCTTGGCATCCTGAATCAGGATACGTGCGAGCAGAATCATCTGCTTCTCCGCGAGCGTCAGGTCGGCTACTTTTTTGTGAACGGATATAGCCGCTCCTAATTGCTGCAAAGCTTCAGCCGCACGCTGTTGCAGTTTCCGCGGGCTTTTCCACCAACCTCCACTCGGCGACGCTAATTGATCCAGCATAATGTTCTCGGCAGCTGTCAATTGGGGAACCAGCGCAGCATCCACCTCTTGATACACACAGTGAATACCACTCGCTTTGGCATCGCCTGGTGAATTCAGATGAAGCGTTTGCCCACTTAATTGGATAGTACCCTGATCCAGTTGATAGGCACCAGATAGAATTTTCATCAATGTGCTCTTGCCGGCACCATTCGCACCTAGCAGCGCATGAATTTCTCCGCCTTTCACGGAGAACTCCACGTCTTTCAGTGCAGGAATGCCTGCAAACTGCTTGTGGATATGTTCCATTTGAAGCAGAATCGGTGCAGTACTCATGACGCCAACCTCCAATCGCTCCCCTCCGGGAGTGTCACTATTCTCATGTAGTTATATTCCATCATGGTTGGAAAAAGCGCGCCTTGCGGCGCGCCTCCGTTACGCTGTTTTATTTAGCAGTAACTCCGTATTCCGACATCCATTCCTTGATTCCCTGTGTACTACCTCCCCAACCCTCAACATACTCGGACAGCTCTGAAGTGGAGATTTGTTTGTCAGGCAGCGCATCGCGCTGTACATAAACCGGGTTGAGAACCACTTGATCCTCTGTATCATCCCCGTTCAGCTTCTGGTATGCATAACGGACTTGTACACGTCCAATGTCTGTTGGATCAACCGCTGCGGAAGCTACCCAAGGGTTTTTCGGATCTTGGATCATCTGTAAATCTTCATCACTCATATCAATACCATATACCTTGATCTCGTCACGTCCTGCTTGCTGAATGGCACGCGCTGCACCTTTGGCGAACTCATCCCATGCAGTCCATACCGCTGTGATTTCACCTTTTGGATATTGTTTCAGGATCGCTTCCATTTTGGCTTGTGTATCCAGCGCCGGGTTCTGAGCTGAACCAAACGTTGCAATCTCCTTAATATCCGGGTTCTCTTTCAGGAACTTGCCATAAGCAACCTGACGACGTTCCATTGGTGCAAAGCCGGCAACCCATACTTTTACGATATTGCCTTGTCCGTTGATATCTTTTTTCATTTGCTCCAGCGTAAGTTCAGCCATCTTTTGATCATCCTGGGACAACACTGTTGCTCCCGGAACACTAATGTCTGCATCGAACACAACAACCGGAATGTTTTGTTTTACTGCCTTTTTCACGCCCGGCGTCAGCAAGGAATCCCCATGATCCGTTAGAATGGCATCGAATTTCTGGTTAATTGCGCTATCGAGCAACGATACCATTTTGGCTTTATCATTATCGGCGACAAACGTAGTCAATTGTCCACCGAATTTTTCGATCTCTTCTTTAACCCCTTGCACATATTGCTGTGAGAACGTACCTGTGTTAAATTCCATGATCAGTGCAATTCGTTTTCCACTGAGTGGGCCTGTTACTGCTTCGGTTTGAGGCTTGTCCTCTGCTGCGCCGGAAGCTGTAGTTGAAGCAGGCTCTTTTTTAATTCCGCAAGCGGACAGCGCCAATGTAAATACAAGCAACACACTCAACCATACCCATTTTGTATTTTTACTTCTCATCTCTTTCTCCCCCTGTTCACACTCTCTCTGTGATCTCGATCACAATAGTTGAATATTAATATAACGGCTAATCCCTAGTATGTAAATGGGTTTTAGTAATTTAAAGCTAAAACTCGCTAAGTTTTTATTCGAAACTAAAGTATCTTATCCAGTTCATCCAGAATCATGAAAATAAAACAAGAAAAAGACCGCGAGGGGTACCCCTACGGCCTTTTGGACTTACAGAATTATAGCGATTAATCCACCGGAACCTTCGTTAATAATACGTCCCAGCGTCTCTTGCAATTTGTATCGTGCGTTGTCTGGCATCATCGCAATTTTACCCTGAATGCCTTCTCTCACGATGGAATGCAGTGAACGACCGAACATATCTGAATCCCATACCTTGATCGGATCGTTCTCGAAGTCCTGCATCAAGTACCTCACCAGTTCCTCACTCTGTTTTTCCGTTCCGATAATCGGTGCAAACTCCGATTCCACATCGACCCGGATCATGTGAATGGATGGTGCGGTTGCTTTCAGGCGGACGCCGAATTTGGTACCCTGCCGGATGAGTTCAGGTTCATCCAATGCCATTTCGGCGAGGGATGGAGCCGCGATGCCGTAGCCAGTCGTTTTGACCATCTCCAGCGCCTCAGCGAAGCGATCGTACTCCCTCTTCGCATGGGAGAATTCCTGCATCAATTGCAGCAGATGATCTTTGCCTCGAATTTCAATACCAACAACTTCCACGAGGATCTGATCATATAATTCATCCGGTGCATACAGATCGATTTCTGCTACACCCTGCCCCATGTTCATGCCGCTCAGACCGGCTCGGTCGATGAATTCGTATTCCATGAACTGAGCAACAACTCGATCCACATCACGCAGCCTGCGAATATCCTTAACCGTGTCGCGAACGGAATTTTCATAGTTGCTGCGCAGCCAGTGGTTTTCATTCAGCACCATCACCCAGCTCGGCAAATTCACATTTACTTCATGTACAGGGAACTCATACAGCACTTCGCGAAGCACACCTGTGACATCATCTTCTGTCATTGTAGCTGCACTGAGTGTCATAACCGGAATGTCATACTTGGCAGCAAGCTCACTGCGCAACTGCAGCGCTTCTTCACTGCGAGGGCGAGTCGAGTTGATCACCAGTACAAACGGTTTGCCTACTTCCTTCAGTTCGGCTATAACGCGTTCCTCTGATTCCACATAGGAACTCCGGGCAATCTCAGCGATCGTGCCGTCTGTTGTAACCACCACACCCAGTGTGGAATGCTCCTGAATGACTTTGCGTGTGCCAATTTCGGCGGCTTCCTGGAAAGGAATTGGTTCTTCAAACCAAGGCGTGGAGATCATGCGTGGTCCATTCTCATCCTCGTATCCCTTGGCTCCTTCCACTGCGTAGCCTACGCAATCCACAAGGCGCACATTGACATCAAGTCCCTCGGCGACCTTGATTTGAACCGCATTATTCGGTACGAATTTTGGCTCCGTAGTCATGATTGTTTTGCCAGCTGCGCTCTGTGGCAGTTCATCCACTGCCCGCGCACGGTCTGCCTCATTTGTAATGTTCGGCAAGACGATTGTTTCCATGAAACGTTTGATAAATGTTGATTTCCCCGTCCGGACTGCGCCGACAACCCCGAGATAAATATCCCCTCCGGTCCGCTCGGCAATGTCCTTAAAAATGTCCACTTTCTCCAATGAAATCCCTCCCTAAATTACTCCGAAGGAAAAATGCTAAAGAGCATCCGCTTCGTTTTTTCAATCAGAAGACTGAAATCCCTGCAACGGTAGAGCCGCCTTTGTGAGTGCCCGGAAGTCGTCCGCCGCCGAACGTTGCATTCTGATGAAATCGGCGAGAGCGGCGTTAACTCGTACATGCAATTGGACTAGTATCATCTTATGTATCCGTATGCAGCATTATGACGCGTATTTTTTGTTTTTTTCTCAAGGTAGTTGCCTTAAGAGAATCGCCCCGCTCTCGGACTGCGCGTCTTTATTACAATCTACTTTATGAGCGTGCCGAAGCTTTTATGCCGGTTCGTTCATTTGGTTCTCGTGGTACCGTTCAAGCCGTGCAGAAGGTATACTGTGAGGGTAAGGCATTTTTTAGCAGAGAAGAGCAGAGATAACGAGCTGAGAAAGGTGAGATGAGCGTGGCACAGATCAAAGTATATGGACTAGGTGAGCACTTGAACCCATTGAAAGAGCAGCTTTCACAAGTTATACACTCCGTTATGGTGGATGTTGTGGGATTACCGGAGAACAAGAAGTTTCAACGTTACTTTCCCATGAACACGGATGATTTTCTTTTTCCCTCTGATCGTTCAGCAGGGTATACCATTATTGAAATCAGCATGTTCGAAGGCCGAACAGATCAAGTCAAGAAAGAACTCATTCAGCAATTATTCACACGGATGAACGAACAGTTGAAATTGTCGCCCAATGATGTGGAGATTACTATATATGAAACACCGCGCAGTCATTGGGGTATTCGGGGATTACCCGGTGATGAACTTGACTTGAGTTATAAAGTGGAGGTCTGAACAAAGTAATCTGAATATAGCTTATGGACCATATGATGTGACTATAAACCAACTTATAAGAAAGAGATATCCCGTGATGCGGAATATCTCTTTTTTTTTACCTTAAGGACAATCAATGGATTGCGTGCATTCGAATCGAATTAACGCTCATTATTACTTTGTTGCAATCGGGGTGTTATTCTGCCAGGTATAGGCGACTGATTTTACAGGGACAAAGTAAGAATGCTCCAGCAAGAATTCACGCAAATCTTCCACTTTTGTTGGAGCATTATCTGACTTCTCTACAGCCTGCATAATGTCAAAAGCATAATCTACATAGACATTGCCCTCGTCATCCATCATGAAAGGCAGTTCCTGACCCGAATATACACTATTCAGTGTAACCGCTGGGGCACCAGCCTGTGCGGCTTGTTCCATATCTACAGCGTATAGCCCCGGATACAGTTCTTCCCCACTTGGTAGTTGATTGTTATGTACGGACTTGTACTGATTGACCATTCGTTGAACATCATTTACTTTCTGTACCGTTTGAAGATCCATGACTTTGACTGTCGGGTTCACTTCTTCATCCTGAATGAGAAAGTAAGCGCTCCCACCAATTTCAAACGCCGTGCCGGGTATTTCATCCAGATACCCCTGCTGTTTCAGCTTGGACAGATCAACTCTGAATTTTTCATATTTCGGTGTTTCCATATCTGCGTTGACCATGGGCAAAATCCCCTGATCCTGTTGGAATGCTTCTACCGCAGTTTGAATACGGCTTACGCTTTCCCTATAAGCTATTTTGGGATCGGGATTACTCTGGGATTGATACATACACCCCGTTGCTGTAAAAGCAAATAATAGGAATAAGAGTAGACAGGACATCTTCTGCAAATGACGCCTCTGCCTTCTTGGTTTCACGTTCTTCGTCATATTCACGTTCATCCGTATCCTCCTTGAATCGTTCCACTCAGGTATTCTTAGAACCAATCGTCCTCTTCCTGCTGCTGACGCTCCAACTGTTTACGAATCGCTGCCTTCAGAGGGTCCTCCGGAACATGAACCGTCACCGATCCCCGCACCTTCGCCTGACATGACAGTCGAGTGCCTGCATCCAGCAGTGAACCTAGTTTACGCTTCTCCGCATCTGTTGGTGGATGCAGCGCTGCTAGATGTTCCGAATCTACTTTCACCTTACACATCAGGCAGGCTGCCTTTCCATCACATCGCGTTGCTATTTTAACCCCTGCACGGCGTGCAGCATTTAACAGCGTTACCCCTGGCTTTAGCCGAATCGTTTTATTTTGCGGTAAAAATGTAATATTGTAATCCATCATTCTTCCTCCTAACTTACTGAGGCCATTCGAAGCCAACGAGCTCTTCCACTTCTGCTCTGAATCGGCTTGTCCATATATTTTGCTTCCCCAATAAAGTCATTAGAGGTTGATGTGATTCAGGCATCTGCCGAATCTGCCTTGCAATGGGTTCGTAACGATCGGCACGGCCTCTCATTAGATTGAACAACAGCTCATGAGCAAGCGGCATTAGACGCAATGTGTAAGAGCCTACTTTGGCTTCAGGTGCATACTCGGCCAATACATGCTCAATTTCAATGCGGTACCAACTCTTACGTGACCACACTTCGAAACCCCCAACCAGTTCCAAGGCACAAGTCCCTACCTGATAATGACTGAGTAGCGAGGCATAAGGTCCCGTCTTATCTACGACAGGCTCGTCCAGTACCATTCCAGGCGCAGATTTATGCAGCAACTTCGCGGCGGTGATATCAGCGTAAATGTCAATATCTCTGGGAGCCAGCTGTAATTCCACCTGCTGGAGCAACAACCCACAGCTTCCCCCAAGCAGCCACGTATAAGGCTCTGCATCCCAAGCTTTCGCCGTTTCCAGCAAAGCCGCGTGTAATTCCGGATAGCGCTCTGTCCGATCCTCCGTTTCATGCGACCTCATCGGCTCACCTTCCCTTCATCCGTTTTCGTTGTGTCAGTTCTTATGATGTGTTTATGCGGATGTTATCTTTCAGGCGAGAAAGATCAGGTCAGAGAAGCTATTCCGCCGAAAAGGCCAATCAGCATAATGAGAAAAGCGATTAAAGAAAGAATGCCCCGTACAACGCCTTTCGTTTTGGAGCGAGCAAACGTAATTAGGAATACAGCTAGTCCCATAATGAGGATTGCGACCAATGAAAGCCACATCTTGTCCATCGCGTTCATAATCCAGAGTTCTCCCCTTCAGTCCGTAATTCATCACTGACACTGTGACAATGCAACTATTATAACACGAAACATTGCTCAGCTTTCCAAAAAAAAGACAAAAAGCAAGCCGGCAAATGCCGACTTGTCTTTTTGTCTTGCTCGATCGCCTGCATGCAGGCGCGATCTATTATTTTTTCATCATCATTTTCATTAATGATTCCATACTGTTTGGGTTTAATCCGCTTTTTTTGACGGCACTCACGATATCCTGAACTGTATCCTCAGATACCGGCACTTTTGCCATGGCGGATACTTGCTTGATCAGTTGGCGCAACTGAGCTTCATTCTGCATGGTGGACGGTTTTACTGTACTCGCCAATTTCTTGACGGCACCTTCCGTAATCGATTTCCCTGTTTTTTTGTTGATCGCTTTCAGCGCTTCCTTGGAAATGTTGTTAGCCATTCGTCTCCCCTCCTCCGGCAATACTCATGTGTATAATATGAGTGCACCGCAAAAAAGGTGAATAAGCTTCTCATTTCTGGAAAGCTGCCTACGCTACCATCAGGAATGCCACTGCTCCCAGGTTTCAAGCGTCATGACTTCCATTTCGGTCTTGGGATCGCGTCCCATTAAAGCTTCAACCGCATCCCGCGGCTGTCTCTCCTGAAAAAGAACGTGATAAAGCTGATCTGCAATCGGCATTTGCACACCATATTTCTGAGAAATGAAGTGGGCGGCCTGTGTGGTCCGAATTCCTTCCACAACCATGCCCATGGAATTCAATACATCGTCCAGCTTCTGTCCTTTGCCCAGCAAGGAACCTGCTCTCCAGTTACGACTGTGCTGACTAGTCGCGGTCACGACCAAATCACCGATCCCTGCAAGTCCGGAGAACGTAAGCGGATTCGCCCCCATCTCCACACCGATGCGTGTGATCTCGGCCAGCCCGCGTGTTAGCAACGCTGCTTTGGCATTATCACCAAAGTTAAGGCCGTCTGACATACCTGCTCCCAGCGCGATAATATTTTTAAACGCTCCCGCCAATTCTACACCGATCATATCTCGATTCGTGTACACACGGAAATAAGCATTCATAAATAAACCTTGGGCGGCCTCGGCAGAAGCTTTATCCAGTGATGCCACAACAACCGTCGTTGGGCAACGCTTAACCACTTCTTCCGCATGGCTTGGACCAGAAAGTACAACGATATGTCCTTCTTCACATTCAAGTTCTTCCGAAATGACTGTGGACATGCGTTTTAGACTTTCTGTCTCAAATCCCTTGGTTGCATGAATGATTAACATTTCCGGTTTGTAATAGGCCTTAAGCTGATGAGCAACCGAACGCATCGCCGATGAAGGAGCAACAATTAACACAGCAGAAGCCCCTTCTACTGCCGTCGCCATATCCGTGGTTGCCTGAATACGAGGTGACAGCTCTGCATCGGGAAGGAAGCGTTGGTTTGTATGTTTATTATTGATTTCTGTGGCCTGGTCTTCACCACGTGTCCACATGATCACATCCAGTTGATTGGCAGCTAATACACTGGCAAGTGCAGTACCCCAACTGCCCGCAACCAGAACAGCAACTTTTTTAGACAACGCGTTTTCCCCCTCCAGGGCTTTTCGATCCCAATTTATTTTCCTGTCCTTTGGCGAGCTTCGCAATATTGGTACGATGTCTCCAGAACGCAAACAGACAAATAATCAGACTTCCCCAGAAGATACTCATCGAATATCCGGGTAACACAAGGATGAAGAGCGGTGTCAAAGCTACAAAAATAAGGGAACCCAATGAAACATATCGTGTCAATACGATGGACAGGATGGCAAATACACCGGCGCATAGCGCAGGAATAAGTGCAAGAGTTACGAGCACACCGATCGCTGTCGCAATTCCTTTTCCTCCGCGAAAACGGAAGTACAGCGGCCAGTTATGTCCTGCAATGGCAGCTATACCACTGAGTGCAGGAATCCAATCGGAACCATTGCTGAACCAAACCCCAATCCAAACGGCCGCAATACCTTTGAGTACATCCAACAGCAGTACCAGAATTGCCGGTCCTTTACCCAATATCCGCAAAGTATTGGTAGCCCCTGCATTTCCGCTTCCGTGTTGACGGATATCGATCCCCCGTAGTGCTTTTGCAAGGAGGACACTAAAGCTGATTGAACCGAGCAGATAGCTCAGTACAATCGCTGCGATTTGTAAAATCACAAACTTCTCCCCTAACCTTCGTCGGACTTCCTCCGAGTAAATATGCGAATTGGCGTCCCTTCAAAATCAAACGCTGCACGAATTTTATTCTCCAGGTAACGTTCGTAAGAAAAGTGCATCAATTCAGGATCGTTCACAAAAATAACCATGGTCGGAGGTTTAACTGCAACCTGAGTCACATAGTTGATTCTCATTCTGCGTCCTTTATCTGTTGGTGGCGGATTAATAGCCACTGCATCAGATACTACATCGTTAAGCAGATGCGTCTGAACACGCATAGTATGCTGCTGTGCTACACGTTGCACAACAGGCAACAATTTTTGTAAGCGTTGTTTTGTCTTGGCTGACAAAAATACAACCGGAGCGTAAGTCATAAACAGGAAATGATCCCGAATTTTTTTCTCAAACTCATTCATTGTTTTATCAGACTTCTCTACAACGTCCCATTTGTTCACAACAAACATGGAAGCTTTACCTGCTTCGAATGCATAACCTGCAATATGCTTGTCCTGCTCAATAATGCCTTCTTCGCCATTAATTACAATCAGAACAACATCTGCACGCTCAATGGCACGCATCGCACGCATTACGCTGTATTTCTCCGTGGTTTCATAGACTTTACCACGTTTACGCATACCTGCTGTATCAATCAGCACATAGCGCTGACCGTCTTTTTCAAACGGTGTATCGATTGCATCCCGCGTCGTACCAGCAACATCACTGACAATAACACGTTCCTCGCCCAAAATGGCATTCACCAATGAAGATTTACCCACGTTAGGACGTCCGATCAGAGCTACACGAATGACATCGTCATCGTAAGTCTCTTCCTCAAGTTCAGGCAATTTCTCTACGATGGCATCGAGCAAATCACCTACACCTGTACCATGACTTCCCGATACTCCGATTGGATCACCAAATCCAAATCCATAAAACTCATAAATGAGCTCACTGCGCCCGATATTATCCACTTTGTTAACGGCTACAACGATAGGCTTACCTGAGCGGTACAACATCTCTGCGACTTCTTCATCAGATTGCGTAATCCCTGCTTTTGCATCACACATGAATACAATAACATCCGCTTCTTCAATGGCGAGCTCTGCCTGCATCCGGATTGATTTTAAAATGACGTCCTCGCCGTCGATTTCGATACCACCTGTATCGATAATGCTAAATGGTTTACCGTTCCATTCGCCGATTCCGTAGATACGGTCACGGGTAATGCCCGGCTTGTCTTCCACAATGGCCAATCTGTCGCCGATGATCCGATTAAAAATGGTGGATTTGCCCACATTCGGTCGCCCGACAATTGCCACAACGGGTCTTGCCATACATTCCACTCCTCCTGTCCATACTTACGATACTCATCATAGCAAAAAACGCCTGTCTTGGCTAACGTTTCATGCCGTTATACTCGCAATAAAAACAATCGGCGAACCCGCTGGGGCTCGCCGATCTTGCTTTTATTGTTCAGCAAAATATGCAGTATATAACTAAGAACCATGCATTTATAACTTATTTGAATTTGCTGAGTTTGTCACCGAAGCGCTCGCCGAGCGTGATGCTCAGACCTTGATTGCTCAAGGAAACGTTCGGGTTGTTGATTTCTTCACGTGGAGCATTGTTTCTTGCAGGTCTTTCTGATTTTGGCGCTTGAGCAGGAGCTTCTTCAGTTTCCTTGATGCTCAGGCTTACACGTTGCTCAGAAGGATTCATGTCCAAGATTTTAACTTGAACTTCTTGTCCTTCTTTCAATACTTCGTGCGGAGTGCCAATATGTTTGTGGGAGATTTGCGAAATATGCACAAGTCCCTCAACACCAGGAGCGATTTCAACAAAAGCACCGAAGTCAACCAGACGTTTTACAACACCTGTTACGATATCGCTAGAGTTGAATTTGTCGCCAGCTGTTTCCCAAGGACCTGGTTGAACAGCTTTCATGCTCAGGCTGATTTTACCTTTTTCAGGATCAACTTTCAGCACTTTTACGTTTACTTTATCGCCTTCAGACAGAACGTCCGATGGTTTGTCAACGTGTGTCCAAGCGAGCTCAGATACGTGAACCAATCCGTCTACTCCGCCTACATCAACGAAAGCACCGAATTGAGTCAAGCGTTGTACCGTACCTTCGATCACTTGACCTTCTTGCAAACCAGCCATAACAGTAGCTTTGTTTGCTTCGAATTCTTGCTCCAGTACGTCTTTTTGGGAAAGGATCACTTTGTTGTTCTCACGGTCGATCTCTTTCACTTTAACACGCAATGTGCGTCCTTTGTAATCGCTGAAATCTTCAACGAAATGGCGCTCTACCATGGAAGCAGGGATAAATCCGCGAACGCCCACGTCTGCTACCAGACCGCCTTTAACAACGTCACCTACAACAACTTCGAATACGTCTTGGTCTTCAAAATGCTTTTGCAATTGATCCCAAGCGTTTTCGCTGTCGATTGCACGTTTGGACAAAACGAGTTTTTCTTTCTCGTCGTCGATGCTAAGTACTTTAGCTTCAACTTCTTGTCCAACTTCAACTGCATCAGACGCGCTGTCTACGTGTAGGGAAGACAGTTCACGAATTGGAATTACACCGTCATATTTATATCCAATGCTCACATAGGCTTGGTTATCTTCCAATTTGACGATGGTTCCTTTTACGGTATCTCCTTTTTTCAAGGAAACGAATTGATCCAACTCATCTTGGGTTGCTTCTTGATTTTTCATTTCTTCCGACATGTCAAATACCCTCCTCAATTCAAAAACCCCATTATATTCAAACCTGCCTGTAGCAGAGTTCAAAACACTTTCATCGCTGAATGAACATCCTTAGCTTCCCTCAAAAATATGGAAACATGCACTCAGCAGTCTGACGATGCCGTTATTTGCTCGGCACGCCTGTTTGCACCATTTCGTTAATTTTGGACATAATCTTCTCCGTCGCTCTTTCCAGCGCATCGCCGGAAGGATCTTCCTTGAACTCGTCCAAATTCACTGGTGCTCCATAAACTACTTTCATCTTACGAAAAACCTTGTAGTTACCGATAATAGCAGTAGGAATAACTGTAGCACCACTTCGGAGAGCGAAGCTCGCTGCCCCTTTTTTGCCGATGCCTCCATCATTGTGTCGGCTTCCCGAAGGGAAAATGCCAAGCACTTCACCACCACGCAAAATGTTGAGTGAGGTCTTGATGGATTCCTTGCTGACGCCTCCACGTTTAACAGGGAAAGCGCCTACGGCTTTGATAATTCGGCCAAACACCGGAATATCAAACAATTCGCTTTTGGCCATGAAGCGCACCTGACGACGAATCTTGATACCAACCGTTGGAGGATCAAAGTTACTGATATGATTGGAACATAAAAGTACGCCGCCTTCTTTCGGGATGTTCTCCCGTCCAACTGCCTCTAGGCGGAAAAGAATGGTGTAAATGATCCGCAGTAATGTGCTGCAAAATGTGTAAATCATAGACCGATCTCTCCTCTGACCATTGTGCAATAAGACACGATTTTGTCAACCACTTCATGGATGCTCATCTCGGTTGTATCGAGCACTGTAGCGTCCTCAGCACAACGAAGCGGGGATATTTCCCGACTTTCATCCAATTTGTCACGGGTGGCAATGTCTCGCTCAAGTTGCTGCAACGTCAGTCCTTCTGAGGGGTCCAGTTCTTTGAAGCGGCGAAGTGCACGCTCTTCCACACTGGCAGTCATGAAGATTTTCACTTCCGCGTCGGGCAATACTGTCGTTCCGATATCGCGTCCATCCATGACGACGCCCTTGCGCAAAGCCATTTGCCGCTGTGTATCCACCAATTGCGTACGCAGCCCCTCGATTTGCGCATATCGGGACACGATTCCCGTCACTTCACGGGAGCGGATTTCCGAGGTTACATCTTCCCCATTACAGAACACTTTCTGTCCGTCGGGATCCGGTTGTAAATCAATGACCAGCTTTTGGGTTTCCTGAAGCACCTCTGGCACATCTTCCGGTGAAATACCTTTTCGAAGCATATGCAAGGTTACCGCACGGTACATCGCGCCAGTATCGACGTATATATACGCGAGCGCCTCTGCAACCAATCGGGCCACCGTGCTTTTCCCGGCACCGGCAGGTCCGTCAATTGCAACGTTCATCTTCCCGTTCTCTGATGTGTTCTGGCTTGCCAACGGGGCATTCCTCCTCAAACGATAAGCCTCAATAAAAAAACAGGCATTGCCTGCATCGTCAAAATTATACCACACTATACACATGGATGCAAAAACAGACAAATCAGTGATGCTATTGTTCGTGTACCGTTTGCATCTGAATTGGTGTTCCTTCCAGCCGATCAATGGAGGTCATATTCTTTTTCATATCAGGCACAAGAAGTAATAACTGATAGATCACAAGCAGAACAAGAAGAGCTGTAATCAGCATCAAAGCCCTTCTTTCCATTCGCTTGGATAAAACATAATATAGGCGCTCGTATCTGCGGGATGCATGGCGATTGTTCACAAGCTGAACCTCCGTTTTTCCATTACAGTGCCCACCACTGTCCCTTTCTATCCCAGACAATCACCATCTTTATTTCGTTCGATAATCCAATTGCCGTTCAAAACAAAACTTGATGATCTTTTGTCGTTCCGAATCTGTAATCTGCACAAACTTTAACATGCATAGCTGTCTGCCTGTTTCCAGTGTTTTGATCCGTACCACTTCAGCTTCAAAGTTCGCATGTTCAATCGCTGCATTCCGATAAGGAATAAGCAACCAGCATTTCAGCTTTTGCCCTTCCGCAATAGCAAAACTGGGTTCCCCATAAATGGACAATCCCCCGCCGCCAATATCTTCAGTCAAGCCCACGGCTCGGGTAAGATCTTCACCCTGAATAGCCATTTCAAGATTTGCATGAACACGCAGAAAACTGCGACGCTGGATTTTGGTGATGTCGTCCGGCAAGGGCTTGCGAATTCGTACAAGCCGAACTACATCTTCTTCAAATCCAGTCACATACGTGTTGAAATAATGACGAACCCCGTCTTCCGTAATATAAGAAATGGACAATTCCTCACCAAAAAACAACCTTTTCAACCGACTGCTTCCCTGTTGCATCGGGACTTCGATCAGAAAACTGTTTTCATCCACATCCGCTATGCGTGATTTATATTCTTTGCTTTCCTCTTTTTCATCTGCAGAGGCAATCTGGATGTATAAAACTTCATTTATTTTGGGAAACAAGCTGTTCACCGCCACCTTAGCTTTTTATCTTCGTATCGTATGTACAAGGACTATTATACCATGACCTTTCTCATAGTGAACAACAAAAAACAGACCACCACGTGGTCTGCTCCGTAATCTATTTACACTTCAACAGGCTGCCGGCTTCTTAGTGTTATGTGGTCTCATTCACCGGTTTGATCTCCTCAACGGCTTCCTCCATACCTGTATCAGCGTTGATGTAAATTTTATATTTTGCACCATTGATGCGTCCACCGAATTCGTAACACAGAACTTCTTTGCTGTAATCATTCTTAATGAGTGATTTGCGAGCATAGCTCTCCTTGAATTCCGGATTCAGTTT
Organism: Paenibacillus marchantiae; assembly: GCF_028771845.1. NCBI lineage: Bacteria > Bacillati > Bacillota > Bacilli > Caryophanales > Paenibacillaceae > Paenibacillus > Paenibacillus marchantiae. Next base: position 5,703,483 of record NZ_CP118270.1, read on the forward strand.
TTTGCGGGCCTGTTCTACCGTGAGTGTGGCTTTTGGAATCTCCCGCTTTTTCTGATGCTCATATACAAAATCACTTGCCTGGAAGCCGGTAACATTCCCATTATCAAGGCCAACTCGAACAGACATTTTTTCTGGATAAATCAGTGTATCGCCTTGTTTGCGCACATAGGTCAGGTTACCGAGATTGCCAAACTCGTCATAATTGACTGCCTTCATATCTTTGTAACCCTTATTGGAAAGGAAATGATCTGCTTTTGACATAGCTTCTTTACGTGTTACTTTCTTCGTCCCGATTGGGCGAGTATCACTGTAAGAGATGAGCAGACCGCCATTACGTGTGAAGTCCATACTTAATTTACTGTCTTTGGACTGATCAATCGTGGCTGTATACGATTCCCAATCTGTACCTTTACCATTTTCCTGTATTTGAATCTTACCGTGTTCTGCATCGGAAAACTTTGCAGCTTTAGTTTGGATCTGCTCTTTGGTCATCGGTAAGCCATCCAGCTTCTTCACCGAACGTTTGGCATAAATGCTGGAGACTGAAGGACCCCAGTCAAGTTCAGGATACTCCTGTACCTTTTTGTTGACTGTCCGGAATCCATCCACGATGGTGTTGTCCATCGTTTGCTCTTCCGTTGCCATAGCCGACTCGGCATCCATCCAGCGTAAACGGTCAGAAATGACTTTCTGCTGTACATCCTGCAGATTTTTAGTGATCTCGGATGAATTCGCATACAGTTTTTTCAAGTTGCCCATTTCTTTTTCACTTAATGGTTCATTGGTCAGATCACGCATGGACGCCTGATAAGCAAAGTTGGAGATGCGGGAGAGAAACTCCTCCGTTTCACTGAAAGGCAGCATTGTAAGCGGCAATTGATTAATCTCATTCTGGGCTTCACTAGTGAGTCGCCATACGTTCATTAGACCTTTGCGATGCATCCCTTGGGACGTAGCATGGACTGCCAGCGTGTTCCCAATCTCCGAGTGCAATTTGTCCATATGAAAAGATAAATCGTGAAAAGCACGCTGATATTGATTCTCTGCCTTGATCAGAATGGCATTTTTCTCCTGGTTCTCTTGGTAACCCCATACGAGAGCACCGATTAACAGAACTGCAAATATCGGAAACATAACTGAACTTAAACGTTTATACATCGGTAGAGTCTCCTTTCTTCTAAGCCACTACCTCTATTGTGGATCGAAGAAAGACCTCTTATGCATGCGATTTCCAGTCTGTCCAATGACGGGCTTGTCACGCATGGTCTCAAACGTTCTATTTAATTCAATTGTACCCAGGTTGTGCCGCCATCTTCCTCAATTTCGAACTGATCTCGATTATCACACAAACACTGTTTAAAACCGGTCTCAATTCTTCCTCGTTCTTTCTTACCTCGCAGCGTAAAACGTTCTCCACATTGCTTGCATCTGATTTTAATTTTGATTCTCATCACGCTTATCCCCGTTTCTATTGGTCTTCCCCGGGAATTTTTATTTTATTGCAACAAAAAACACACCGGGGCATCAGGCGCAGGTTGCGCTCCATGTCCACCAGTGTGTCCGTATTTTTATAATTTAATCTCTTCCTCACGCTTCACAAAACGAAAAGGAGAACGATTGTTGGCCCTTGTAATTTTGCCCATCGCACCGTACCATAATCCCGCCATCAATGGCGCAATGAACCATAACCAATGATTCACCATGGTATTCATAATGACATCATAAAGCGCATGCCAGAAGAACGGTAGAACCAGTGAGAGCATAAGAAACCAACGTTTTTTCTTGCCATCCGAAAACTTGGCCCGCCCCATGTAATAACCCATAATTACTGCAAACATGGCGTGACCTGATACAGGAAGCAATGCACGAATGAACATAGCTGAGACGGAAGCATTCCCCGCAAAGGCATACAACACATTCTCAACTGTAGCAAATCCGAGTGAAACAGCAACGGAGTATAGAATCCCATCATAAGGCTCGTCAAATTCGGTATGGTTATAAATAATATGGTATATCACAAACCATTTGACGAACTCTTCAACCCCACCTGAAATCAGGATGGATTCAACATAAGGATTATCTCCAAGCCAGATCATCATGCCACGCTGAATAATCATCACAGGCAGTACCATCAGAATCCCCATGAGAAAGACTCGAAATACCATGTGAAGAGGTTCAGAGTCATAACGGTCTTTCAGATAAAAGTATGTTAACAAGGCGAGACCCGGAGCTACTGCTGCCGCTAAAACCGAAAACAAAAGCACCGAAATTCCCTCCTCTGACTAAAGACGCGATTACAACTAGAGCTTACTCCTGACGCTTGAAGTGGGTGCAAATAACCTCAACCGCTTGTTCAGGCATAACAACCTTTCCGTACTCTTCCATGACGGCAGGGGTAACGGAAGATCCTTCACCGAATTCAGCAAGCAATGCAATCAATGCTGCATGTTTGGTCGAATCCAAGTCATCCGGTTCAAAATGCAAAAACCATTTGTCTTTATAGGAATAAAGTCTTCCAGCATCCGTTACGTGCTGATGCAACATATGTGCAGCCTCAATCAGCACTTCAAAATCTTTGAATGCATAGACGATGGAATCGCTTTGCTCAAGTGTAACTTCCATCTCATATACTTCTTCAGGCAAATCATCCTCATTACCTGAACCATATTGTTGCGGATCATATTTCCCCCGGGTGACAATGACAACCATCCCTTGAGCGGGAAGTGCGAATACTTCGACAGCAAGTGGACCTGTAGCATCAAATCCAAGTTCGGAATAGGCCTGGTCCATCATTTCAGTGAACAGTTCATGAACTTTAGGTATTTCCTGCCACATATCATCTTTTTGTATTCCGCGCTCGCTCAGATCGTCAAAGGTCAGGAAAATCCGTATCTTATCGTGACTTAATCGTTCTATTTTCATACAGGATCTCCCCTTTATAAGCAAGTCTTATAACAGATTATGAAGCACAAAACAATATGTGCTGAAAATAAATCTATGTAGTTATGTTATCATTTTATACCTGCAAATGCACGAAGTAAAATCGACAAAAAAAGAATCATTCCACATCAAAACAGGACTGTGGATGATTCTAATGGGAGGTTTGTGTTTATAAACCCGGTACTGTTGTGTTTGTTTGAGTTAAAATTTGCTCAACTTCATGTTTAACATCCGGATTGGTGCGAATAAAATCTTTGAGCATGTTCATGTTCTCTTCTTTTTCCTGCGGAGTGATCGGCTTTGCACTTTTTTTATGCGTGCTTTTGTGGGAATCTCCGCTCTGTTCGTTTGGCTTGGAGCTGAATCCGTCCATGCCTGGGAACGTCATCTCCATCATTTTGTGTTTGGCCTGATTCATCATGTTGCGGGATGAACCGGAAGACAGCATTGACATTTTACCTTTGGACAGCCAAGAACTGGCTGCTACGCCAATTACAACACCCCAGAAAAAGGATGACGCCTTCATTACACCAACCTCCTTTTAATGTTAAAATCACAACTAGTGTTTGCGGGAGTGCCTCATCTCATTCCGCATAAATACAGGAAAGCGAGTTGAAAGCATGATTAGACACACCACCGCCTTAATTATGATCGCATGCATGCTGTTGTCAGCTTGTGGAACCAAGGTCGAAACAACACCTGAATCCACAAAGTCCAGCAATGAATCGGTTACTTCAAGGCAGGAGCAGCAGAACGAGCCAACTTCCACTGGGACAAGCGAAAAGCAAACCACGGATTCTCCGTCCTCAACGGACTCAAATTCGGATCAAGAATCACCAAGTGATGACGAAACATCTTCGACAGAAAAAGAAGAAACTGATAACGCCCTCGGTACAAAAGCAGCCGAAGTTAATATTGAAAAAACGTATCATATGAACGCCAATTACTACATCAAACCCAACGATAAAACGAACGAAAGCAAGGTTGTATTGTTAACATTTGATGATGGGCCCAAAGAAGAAAAAATGATAAACAGATTAATCGACACCTTGGATAAACATGACACGAAAGCGATATTTTTTGTTAACGGATACCGAGTGAAAAGTCATCCCGAGTTGCTCGAGATCATCCATGAACGTGGACAGGTAATAGGAAATCATGCGTGGGATCATGAGGATCTGAAAAAAATGTCCATTACGGCAGCAGCCAAACAAGTCACCGATGTGCAAAAGATTGTGAAAGAAACGATTGGCGTGGAACCCCAGTTCTTCCGTCCGCCATTCGGTTCTGGAAATGATGCATTAAAGGCCACAGTCAAGAAAAACGGCATGTTATATATGACATGGTCCAATGGCTCATTGGATTGGGATAAGAGTACCAAAAACAAACCGGATAAAGTCATCCAGAATGTGCTGGATCAATTAAATCCAGGCAGTAATATTTTGATGCATGAGTTGCCATGGACAGTTGAAGCGTTGGATGAGTTGTTAACCAAACTTGAACAGAAAGGTTACACTTTTGTCGATCCTCGCTCCATTGAACTGGAAGCCCGCTGAGCTTCGATTATTTGCCCGGCATTCGGCTTAATATCAATAATTGATGAGTTGGAATTGACATGAAGGAACTTACAAAGTTATAACAAACAGCCTTGGTCCTATGCGGATCAAGGCTGTTTGTTTGAGAGCATTCGCAAAGTAATGATATGCATTTCTGCGGGACAACAAAGTCTGAACGGCAAATGATTTGTTCCGTATCCTTTGCTAACCAGCATTTTACCTTCTTGCTCGGTATCATTACCATCCTTTTTCAAAGAGAACCACCCGCTAGACACAGAGCGGTACGCTTTGTTAAGAAAGACGGGGCCAAAGACCGGAAATACTAATTGTCCACCGTGAGTGTGACCACTCAATATCAGATCAACAGGTCCATTCAAGTGAAGAGCCTCTAGGGGATCGTGCACGATGGCAATCTTGCATTCTTTGGAGTCCAATTCTGCAAGCAGCGAATCCCCTCGCTGTGAACGATAATCAACTCCGACCAGACACAGTTTGCTTCTGCCTTTACGAAGGTAAGTGGTAGAATCCTGTAAGAGTTGAACGCCCGTATCTCGGAATATACGTTCGAGATGCACAGTTCCTGCTCTTTTATCATGGTTCCCATAGACTGTAAAAACAGGGGCAATATAAGACAACAAGCTCATATTATGTCTGACAATGGGCCATGAAATTCCTTTTTCCGCCACATCTCCCCCAATAATAACCCAGTCCACCTGATTGCGAAGATGTTCCAGATCATTCTTTTTCAGCTTGCGTTTATGGATATCAGATAAATACAGGATTTTGCTGCCATCAAAAGAAGAGGGCAAATTCGGAACTTCAACCTCTTCTGAAACGATGTGATGAAGATGCGCCTCACGCCACATATGAACCAGCAAGGCAATCCCGGCCAAAATAACGGCAACGAACCATGCCAGTATTACCATGGCCATGGAAGGAAAGTATCCAAAGAAGGCGCTCCTTTTATCCCCCACCAAACCAGACTAATTGTGAGCAAAACAAATATAAATATGAGCGAGTTAACAAATCGCTTACTGAGACGTAAACGGCGAGATGGATGAAGCTCAGTCCGCGTAGGAAGTGTTCCCGCTTCGGAAACGGATTCTTCTTCTGATGGCTTTTCTGCTTTGTTGGCACGTGCTGGTGCCCGCCGGGGAAGAACCGGACTTTCCAGCGATGATGTATAAGACTTGCGTTGTGATCTTGGTATGGAGACCGAGGTAATGGGTGTGAGTCCTCCCACCTCTGAGGCAGCAGCTGGTTCAACAACCAGATTTACTTGAGAAGCTTCAGGCCGCTCAGATGTCTCTGTCTTATCCGAGTGACGATGGCGCTGACTGCCGTATGTCTTCATTCTACTTAATTGCTGATTCATGATCCCCTCCGAAAACGTATCGCTAATCCAGACACCAAATCAATAATAAAATGACATAGTATAGGCGCCCATAATGTGCCGGATTGCATATAAATCCAACCCAATCCATAGCTCGAAACAAATACCCAACCAGTTGGAATCCAATGCCGCAAATAGCGTATATGGATAACCGCAAATAAAATACTTGTCCAGTAAGGACCTAACGCATGTTGTATGGCTCCACGAAATAGCAATTCTTCACAAACAGCAACGATGGCTGCTATGCATACAATGTGCCAGATTGGACGCTTGCGGAACAGCATCTCGTTAATGCCGCCATCATCCATGCTTTCTTGAGGAATAACATAAGAAAGAACCAAGTCCATAACAAGCATAATGCCAGCAAGACCAAGCCCCCACCAAATAAACTGGTAACTATCAGGCCAAGCAAGTACATCAAAAAGATTTCTCTTCTGCAATAAAATCCATACAACCCCAATGATCAAAGTTAACCCTTGTGTAAAGTATAGATTGATCAGAAGCAAACGCTCGGTAAGTTGCTGTGGTTCAGCCTTCTGAATCTTGAACTTGGGAAACTTTAATTTTTTCATCGCCTGTGTCTGTCCTCTTGACTTATATTTGATGGATAACAAATTCGTTGTCCAATCGGATAGTATACTAAATGATAGCCAAAAAACCAAATAGGTTCAAGGCCTGCCCCAAGTCCCGGTTTTTCAGCGAAGCCATATCCATTGAATTAGTTCATTAATGTGTTAAAATCCGATTCACAAAACAGCTTGTAATCGAGCTATTTCGAGCGATCAAGGAAGTCAATTTTTTATATCTATACGCCTTCTCCTCCACTGAAGAAAATCACATTAGTAAATCGAATTAAAACATTTAAGCCTATTGACATGCTCATGTCAGCCATGATACATTATGAAAAAATTAGTCACGTTAAACACGATGATGGAAAAAAGACGTTGCTTTGTCTTACAGAGAGCCGATGGATGGTGTAAATCGGTGGCAGGCAGATGATCTTGAGCGCTCCTGAGTTATTGCATTGAAATTGGAGTAGGTGCAATCGGTTTAGACCCGTTATCCTCTTCGGTCTTCATTGACCGCTAAGACTGTCGTTGCGAAACGGCGGTGAATTAGGGTGGTACCACGACAACTCTCGTCCCTTATTGCGCAAGCAGTATGTGGATTGAGAGTTTTTTGATTTATTTTTAGAGTACAGACGTGGAAATCGCCCTATTTGCTACACCCTCCTCCTCTGCTGCGACACCGCGTTGTTGGAAGGAAGAGTTTCAATGGTTTTAAGGAATGCCTCTTTCGTGAGGTGAGACCTTGACGATATAGATACACATACCTAAGGAGGAAGAAACCATGTACAAAGTGTTAGTGTCGGACCCCATTAGTGATCTGGGAATCCAGCAACTGGTGGATGCAAATGATGTTGTAGTTGAGAAGAAAACAGGTCTTAGCGAAGATGAGCTTGTTGCAATTATCGGCAATTATGATGCCCTTCTAGTTCGAAGTCAGACCCGTGTAACGGATCGTATTATGACAGCAGGTACAAACCTTAAAGTCATCGGACGTGCTGGCGTAGGTGTAGATAACATTGATTTGGAAGCTGCTACCCAACGCGGTATCATTGTTATTAACGCCCCTGACGGTAACACGATTACGACATGTGAGCATACATTTGCCATGATGATGGCACTGGCACGACATATTCCTCAGGCATATGCCAAAACCATTCAAGGTACTTGGGATCGTAAAACCTTCCTGGGTGTGGAGTTAAGAAATAAAACGCTGGGTGTGCTCGGTATGGGACGGATCGGTAGCGAAGTAGCTAAACGTGCCAAAGCATTCGGAATGGATATTCTAGCTTATGACCCGTTCCTCACTCAAGATCGCGCAGAGAAACTTCAGGTTAAGCTGGCTAGTGTGGATGACATCATTCGTAATGCCGACTTCATGACCGTTCACACACCATTAACACCTGAGACACGCCATATGATTTCCCGCCCACAATTTGAAGTGATGAAAAAAGGTATGCGTATTATCAACTGTGCCCGTGGCGGAGTCGTTGATGAAATGGCACTTGTAGAAGCAATTGATGAAGGTATTGTTGCTGGTGCAGCATTCGACGTATTCGAGAGCGAACCACCGGCTGCTGATCACCCATTCCTGAATCATCCTAGCATTATTGTGACGCCTCATCTTGGTGCATCGACAGTAGAAGCACAAGAAAATGTAGCGATCGACGTATCCGAGCAAGTCCTGCATATTCTGCGCAATGAACCGTTCAAAAACGCAGTTAACATGCCTGCAGTAGCCCCAACTGTAATGAACAAACTGCAGCCGTACTTTAAACTGGGTGAAACACTGGGTAGCTTTGCAGCTCAGATCACTCAAAATGCGGTTCAGGAAATTCGGATCGACTACGCTGGAGATCTGTCGGAAGTGGATACTTCTCCTTTGACTCGCTACATTGTAAAAGGTATTCTGGCAAGACATTTAGGCGGAGAAGCCAATATTGTCAACTCCATGCATTTAGCTAAAGTGCGGGATCTCAACGTAGTGGTTAGCCAAACATCGGCCACTAAAGGATTTACAAATCTGATTACCGTCACACTCGTGACGACTCAGGATGCCGAGGAGCGTCGTGTTGCGGGCACACTGCTTGCAGGTTATGGAGAGCGGATCGTGCGTCTGGACAAATTCCCAGTGGATATCGCTCCAGAAAGTCACCAAATTCTGATTTCGCATAATGATAAACCGGGTATTATCGGACGTGTTGGAACTTTGCTTGGAGAGAACGAAGTTAACATCGCCTCCATGCAGGTCGGACGTAAAATCATTGGTGGGGCAGCTATCATGATTCTGACTGTAGATAAGGAAGTTCCAAAAGATGTGCTTGTACAGCTTGCAGCTCTTCAGGAAATCAATACAGCCGTTGAAATTGTATTGAATTAATTGACGGACTAATCAATTATAAGACAAAAAGAGGCGAACCTTTATCAGGTTCGTCTCTTTTTATAAACTCAAAATTCCTTTTGACTAGCGTAATTCATGCATTAAGCTAATTGAATAATGTTTAATGTAGCGCCTGGTGGAGAGAGGACAGCTGTACCAACAAGCCCAAATAATTGGAACTGGATTGTTGATCCAGCAGTTACCGTCACAATAAAGTCAGACTGCAACTGACTGAGGGAAAGTAATGGTGAAACTACACTCGCCGGAATTGCTGTTCCGTTAAGTAAAATACGGGATTGAATAGCAAGTGCAGCTGTAAGATTTATTTTGTAAGAGATATAGTAACGCCCTGCATTGGCAAGAGTGAAGGTGTCATTCGTTCCATTAATGGTTATGCCAGTGCCAATATTTTGGTTATTCGGCAGTGGAATTAGTGTTCCACCCAAAATAACAACGATGGTTCCACTTGTGTTCTCACCGTAAGCCGAGTTAGATGTTACAGAAGTTCCTGTGGCTCCGGTTGCACCCGTTGCACCTGTACCCCCGGTGACTCCTGTCACGCCTGTTGCTCCTGTGACGCTCACTCCAGTGGCACCCGTTGCTCCAGTAGCTCCAGTAACTCCTGTCGATCCTGTGCTTCCAGTTACACTGGCTCCTGTTGCTCCGGTAGCTCCTGTTGCCCCGCTTGCTCCAGTAACTCCAGTTGCGCCCGTACCTCCGGTTACACTAACCCCTGTTGCCCCGGTAACCCCAGTTGTTCCGCTTGCTCCCGTAGTCCCTGTAATTCCCGTCACACCCGTGGCTCCGGTGATTCCAATTGCAACGCCCGTTGCACCCGTGATTCCGGTAGCTCCTGTTGATCCAGTGACACCGACTCCTGTGGCACCTGTTAATCCCGTCGCTCCGGTGACTCCCGTTATTCCGGTGGACCCTGTTGCACCAGTGACTCCGATTCCTGTTGCACCCGTTACTCCAGTGAGACCGACTCCTGTGGCACCTGTTATTCCTGTAACCCCGGTGCTTCCAGTTATTCCGGTTGCACCCGTTAATCCCGTTACTCCGGTGGCCCCTGTTGCACCAGTGACACTAACACCCGTGGCACCGGTGACGCCGGTAACCCCAGTGACTCCCGTTACACCCGTATCACCTGTCGCTCCGGTACTTCCCGTTACACTGACACCCGTGGCTCCAGTTACACCCGCTGCTCCTGTATCGCCGGTAACCCCAGTGACACCCGTTGCACCCGTATCGCCTGTCGCTCCTGTACTTCCCGTTACACTGACACCCGTGGCTCCAGTTACACCCGCTGCTCCTGTATCGCCGGTAACCCCAGTGACACCCGTTGCACCCGTATCGCCTGTCGCTCCTGTACTTCCCGTTACACTGACACCCGTGGCTCCAGTTACACCCGCTGCTCCTGTATCGCCGGTAACCCCAGTGACACCCGTTACACCCGTATCGCCTGTCGCTCCAGTACTTCCCGTTACACTGACACCCGTGGCTCCAGTTACACCCGCTGCTCCTGTATCGCCGGTAACCCCAGTGACACCCGTTACACCCGTATCGCCTGTCGCTCCGGTACTTCCCGTTACACTGACACCCGTGGCTCCAGTTACACCCGCTGCTCCTGTATCGCCGGTAACGCCGGTGGCTCCGGTTACACCCGTATCCCCCGTTGCTCCTGTACTTCCCGTTACACTGACACCCGTGGCTCCAGTTACACCCGCTGCTCCTGTATCGCCGGTAACGCCAGTGACACCCGTTACACCCGTATCGCCTGTCGCTCCGGTACTTCCCGTTACACTGACACCCGTGGCTCCAGTTACACCCGCTGCTCCTGTATCGCCAGTAACCCCAGTGACACCCGTTACTCCCGTATCGCCTGTCGCTCCGGTACTTCCCGTTACACTGACACCCGTGGCTCCAGTTACACCCGCTGCTCCTGTATCGCCAGTAACCCCAGTGACACCCGTTACACCCGTATCGCCTGTCGCTCCAGTACTTCCCGTTACACTGACACCCGTGGCTCCAGTTACACCCGCTGCTCCTGTATCGCCAGTAACCCCAGTGACACCCGTTACTCCCGTATCGCCTGTCGCTCCGGTACTTCCCGTTACACTGACACCCGTGGCTCCAGTTACACCCGCTGCTCCTGTATCGCCGGTAACGCCGGTGGCTCCGGTTACACCCGTATCCCCCGTTGCTCCTGTACTTCCCGTTACACTGACACCCGTGGCACCGGTAACTCCTGTATCTCCAGTGACGCCGGTAACTCCTGTGTCTCCGGTGGCTCCGTTACTTCCAGTTACACCAACTCCGGTTGCCCCTGTCGCACCCGTGGCCCCCGCGCCAGCCAACAACGTATAATCCGGGGACGTTCCTGGTGTTCCTGTTGGCGATGCCACATTTGCAATATACGTACTGCCGTCAAACGTCACCACCTGACCGGCTGGATACGTTGGCGCTACTGCTGGATCGAATGGAACAACACCCGTCAAGCCTGCGCCTGTGGCTCCCGTTGCACCGGTATCTCCCGTTGCGCCCGTTACACCAACTCCGGTTGCCCCTGTCGCACCCGTGGCTCCCGCGCCAGCCAACAATGTGTAATCCGGGGACGTTCCTGGAGTGCCTGTTGGTGATGCCACATTTGCAATATACGTGCTGCCATCAAACGTCAACACTTGACCCGCTGGATACGTTGGTGCTACCGCCGGATCAAACGGTACAATCCCACTCAAACCTACTCCAGTTGCTCCTGTTACACCCGTTGGCCCTGTAGAGCCTGCACCTGCAATTAATGTATAGTCCGGGGAAGTTCCTGGCGTTCCCGTTGGCGATGCCACATTTGTAATATACGTACTGCCGTTAAATGTCACGACCTGTCCTGCCGGATACGTTGGGGCAACTGCTGGGTCAAACGGAACTGCTCCATTCAAACCCACACCTGTTGCTCCGGTTGCACCTGTAGCACCTGCACCTGCAAGCAAGGTGTAGTCTGGTGAAGTTCCCGGCGTTCCCGTTGGCGACGCGACATTAGCAATGTACGTACTGCCGTCAAACGTCACCACTTGACCCGCTGGATACGTTGGTGCTACCGCCGGATCGAACGGTACAATCCCACTCAAACCTACTCCAGTTGCTCCCGTTACACCCGTTGGCCCTGTAGGGCCTGCGCCTGCAATCAATGTATAGTCAGGGGATGTACCTGGCGTTCCCGTTGGTGATGCCACATTTGTAATATAGGTGCTGCCATCAAAAGTTACAACTTGACCGGCCGGGTATGTTGGTGCCACTGCTGGGTTAAACGGAACTGCTCCATTCAAGCCCACGCCTGTTGCTCCGGTTGCTCCGGTGGCTCCTGCGCCAGCAAGCAATGTGTAGTCTGGTGATGTACCTGGGGTTCCAGTTGGTGAAGCTACATTAGTAATATAGGTACTACCGTCAAATGTCACTATTTGACCCGCTGGATAGGTTGGTGCTACCGCTGGATCAAACGCTAATATTCCACTTAAACCTACTCCTGTGGCTCCCGTAACCCCAGTAGGTCCTGCACCTGCCAAGAGTGTATAGTCCGGTGAAGTACCGGGAGTTCCCGTTGGCGATGCCACATTTGTAATATAAGTGCTGCCGTCAAATGTTACGACCTGACCCGCTGGATACGTAGGTGCTACTGCGGGATCAAACGGAACAGAACCACCGAGTCCCACTCCTGTTGTCCCAGTAGCCCCAGTAGCTCCGGCCGATGCCAGCAAAGTATAATCCGGTGAACTACCCGGTGTTCCCGTTGGCGATGCCACATTAGTAATATAGGTACTACCGCCAAACGTTACAATTTGTCCTGCCGGATAACCTGGTGCGAGCGCCGGATCGAATGGAATAGAGCCTGTTAAGCCTGCCCCTGTTGCTCCAGTCGTTCCGCCTGACAAAAACAACGTGTAGTCTGGAGAACTTCCCGGTACTCCGGTAGGACCATTCACGTTAACAACATAAAGACTGCCGTTATACGAAACCACTTCACCTTGCACATAGCCAGGTGCCTGAGCTGGATCAAAAACGGAAATATCATTCAATCCAACTCCAGGAGCCCCCTGCGGACCTGGTACGCCTTGGGGTCCTAGAGGACCTAGAGGACCTACCGGACCTACTGGTCCTACTGAGCCTCCTGGCCCGGCTGGACCTGGCACTCCGGGAACACCCGGAACCCCTGGAACTCCCGGGGGACCTGGAGGACCTGGAGTTCCCGATGTTCCAAATGAACTGGTAGCACGAGTCAATGATACGGATATGGAGCGGATCAAACCGACCAATTTATCTTTTTCCGCAGGCGGAACTTCCAGAAGCAACGTTACACTTAATAAATCATCAAGCAAGTTTTGCAAGTTGCCAGCCAGATTGATAACGGCTACAGGTACAACTTCAGAACCTGCTATGGTTAATTCCAGAACGGATTGTAACTCAGCTTTCACCCCAGCTCGAAAACCAGAGGTATTAACAAAGGTGAGCAAACTCCGTAAACTGTTTTGCAATGCGAGAATATTAGACGCTGTAGGCTGACTAACAGCTGCAGGAATAGTCACTGCCAATGCTTTCAAAATGGACTCAAACTGCTCCACTTCACTCGATGTTATTGGAATAAACGGTGATCCCGCTCGAAACGATCTTCCTTCTATGAAAGCTTTAATATTCACCCTTTTTCTTTCATCAGACATGCCTAATCCACTCCTCCTTTAACTTCTTCGCTTTTCAAGCTTATGTATCATAAGAGGCAAAATTATCTTGGACACATTTTTTGATGCAAAAAAAGTGAACATACTGTTCCACGTTGAACAAGATTAAACGGTACTGTTCAACAAAAAAGCACCCTCAGCATGAGGGTGCTTTCGCACTTTTTGTATGAAATCGGGCTATTTCGAAGAATCCACGGGAAATTGTAAAATAAACTCTGTTCCTTCACCAAGTACACTATTAACGATAATGGTACCGTGATGGGCATCCACAATATTTTTTACAATTGCGAGCCCCAGTCCTGTACCGACACTTTCACCTCGAACACGAGCCTTATCTGCTTTGTAGAATCGTTCAAAGATGAATGGCAGATCGGAAGACGGAATGCCTACACCTTCATCTTTTACAGTCACTTTAGCTACAGGTGTCCGGATATCGGTTAACAGCTCTGCCGATATGACAACATTTTTGCCTGAGGGAGTATGCCGAAACGCATTATCCAGCAAATTTGTAAATACCTGTTCAAGCCGATCCTCGTCAGCCTGGTGAAGTTCAATCGAAGTCTGTTTGCATTCAAACCGAAGATGGATATCCTGTTCTTTGGAACGTACCGAGAACTTTCTATATACACGCTCCAATAGTTCAACCAGATCCACTTCCTTCACAGCCATATCCGTATGACCCGCTTCCATTCGCGCAAGATCAAGCAGATCTTTAACCAACCTGCCCATACGTAAAGACTCATCATGAATCACTTGAATTAATTCTTCACTTTCTTCTGGAGAAGCCGCCATTCCATCCAAAAGAGCTTCACTATACCCTTGCATCATGGATAGCGGAGTACGTATTTCATGAGATACGTTGGCGACAAAATCACGGCGCATCTTCTCAAGTCGTACTTCCTCCGTTACGTCACGAAGCACAGCAACAGCCCCCCGTACGACACTATCTGCATACAAAGGCGCCATCTGAACAGACCAGACACCCTGCTGCACATGAACGTTAGAGTTCTGATCGCCACCTTGTTCCATCACCATTTTGAATAAAGGAACGAGTGGTTCCGGCACCTCTCGTGAAGAACTCACAGCATTCTCCGAATCCTGTCCCTCGCCCATTTGTGCCCAGTCCAAATCACACCAAGCCTGCATGATTTTCTCTCCAGGTGGGTTTGTTAAAATAACTTTCCCCTCACCATCGAATGTCACTACGGCATCGGTCATGCTTCGGAGCACGCTCGCCAGATGTTCTTTTTCATGGTTAAGGTTGCGAATGTTATCTTCCAGCTGTGCAGCCATATGGTTAAATGTATTACCTAATTCCCCAATCTCATCACTAGTTACAAGGGAGAGACGCGTACCGTAATTTCCTTTCCGAATCGCATTGGCTGCCTGAATTAACTGCTGCATCGGCTGCGTAATTTTCGTGAAAAGAAACAGCGCAAAAAAGGTCGTCAAGCTGAAACCGATAATACAAACATACGTGAACAAACGTTTGATATCTCTCGACTCAGACTCCGCAAAATTCGTATCAATATACGGCAGCAAAAAAAGACCCAATGCTATGAGTACACAGCCCACAAGGCAAATAATCGTAATCCATAACTTCCCGACCAGCGATCTCCAGAAACTAAAACTACTTCGGTACTTCCAGTTTATAACCCACACCCCACACCGTCGTAATCATCGCCGCTGATTCTGGCGAAACCTTGTTTAACTTCTCGCGAAGACGCTTCACATGCGTATCCACAGTACGAAGATCACCAAAGAATTCATAGTTCCATACATCCTTCAGCAGCTCTTCTCTGGAGAAAACTTTATCTGGAGATGTCGCGAGATAATGCAACAGTTCATATTCTTTCGGTGTTAGACTGATCTCTTCCCCACCCGCGGTTACGCGGTGAGCATCATGTTCGATGACCAAATGAGGAAATACGATATTGTTGCTTGAATTACTCTCCTTGGACAGATACGCTGTCGCAGAAGAACGACGCAGAATCGCTTTCACTCGGTAAATCACTTCACGTGGACTGAACGGTTTAACGACATAGTCATCTGCTCCGACTTCAAAGCCCTGAACGCGGTTAATTTCTTCGCCTTTTGCAGTAAGCATCAAAACCGGAGTTGATTTTACCTGACGCAAACGGGTACATACTTCAACGCCGTCCATGCCCGGCAACATCACATCAAGCAAAATCAGACCATAGTCACCTGCAGTTGCTTTTCGCAACGCAGTTTCCCCATCCTCTGCTTCATCGATTTCATAACCTTCTTTTTCGAGATACATTTTCAAAAGCCGTCGGATTCTTTCCTCGTCATCCACGACGAGTATACGGTTCTCATGTTCAGCCATTCCACTCCAGCCCCTTTGCAATAACTCCTCATCACTTCTATTATGTTCGATCTGGCGAACAATATTTGAATGCCCCATTGGACGTAGGGGCTCACGTATGTGTTTCATGGATTTCTCTCGGGAACTTTACGAAACTACCTATCCTAGTCTGCCCCTGCGTAAGAATGTAACCCGGCAATGATCAAATTCACACCAACGAGCGTAAACATAACGACCAAAAACCCAAGTACTGCAAGCCATGCAGACTTGCGGCCCTGCCAGCCTCTGGACAAACGCAAATGCAGGTACACACTATAATATAACCATGTTATCAAAGCCCACACCTCTTTGGGGTCCCATCCCCAGAAGCGGCTCCAGGCAATCTGGGCCCAGATCATAGCGAAAATTAATGCTCCCAATGTAAATATAGGAAATCCGATAGCAATTGCCCGATAACTAATCTCATCGAGATCATCGGCATCAATGCCATCCAGCATCGGTTGCAGAGCTTGTCCAAGCGGTCTTCTTACAATTAAACGAATAAGTCCATATAAGATCAACCCTACAATCAAAGACCAGACTACCGTATTCAGTTTACGTCCAGCATTAACTCCGTTCATCCAGGAAGGTGTCTCAAGCAATGGTTCCTTCATGCCAAGAAACGGTTTTATGCTCTCCACTTCGCTATTATAAGGCGCAAAAATAGGAGGCATGCGATAAATCACTTTCTCTATTGTACTATTTTCCTGTACCTCTGTGTCAATGCTAGCGATTTTCTGAACAAAAACCGCCTCATATCCGGATGCACGGAAAGCAAATACCGACCCGATAAACCCAACGACAACGACGATAGTGATTAATGTAAACTCAACCCACCCGCGCTGGCGTCTGGATGACTTATCCTTGCCACTGAAATCGACTGTGCGTAACAAGTACATGAATCCCGCCGCAAAGCCTACGGCAAAGAATGCCTCGCCAAGAGCTGCCAACGTCACGTGGATCTTGAGCCATATCGATTGTAAAGCAGGGATCAGCGGCTGTACTTCCTGAGGAAATACGGCTGCATATGCCATAATAATGATGGTTAGTGGCAATGCAAACAGTCCCAGCAACGATTTGCGATAGATGGCGTAAACTACAATAAATGCCACCATAATCATCATGGAAAGAAAACTCATAAACTCATACATATTACTTACTGGTATATGGCCTGCTCCAGCCCAGCGTGTACCAAAGAAGATGAGATGTGCAGCTAGTGCAACAGTTGATGCAATAAAGGCTCGTTTCCCCCATCGTTCTACATGAGCTTGCGGGTCACGATTACTCCATTTCTTTCCCATGACGGCAACGCCATATAACATAAATGCAGCACAATATAGAAAAAAAGATACGATAAATGCGTCGCTGCTGAAATCCAATAAACTCATGTTTGGTTCCCCCCGTTATCCAACGACTTCTCATCCACTTCCACATTCATATGTTTTAACACAGCTGCAACCTCGCGCCTAAATCCAAACCAGTTTTTGTTCGTATGGCCACCTAGGGTGAGTTGTCCATCATCAATCCGAATCCAAATACGTCGGTGGTGCCAGTAAAAGCCCATAACCAGACCCAACATAACGATGCCTGCCCCAACCCATACGAAAGGCATGGCCTTATCAATACGGATATTGAGGTAACTCACGGACTGAATGATGTCCACCTTATCCATGCTATCGACCTCTAGCTGCAAAGGAATTTCTCCTCCATTCAGCTGTTTGTTAATTGCGTCCTGTTGAAAACGCTGTTTATCGATCTGCTTCGCAAAATACAAGTACTGCATGCCCTCTGCAGGTAAATCGGGTCCCTTGATGTTAAATAGAAAGGCAGGCGCATTAGGTGAAGGGGACTTTGATTTGGGCTCTCCATTTTCATCCAGCCCAAAATCCATATATTTTTCTTTAACACTCAGACTATAGGGTCCAGCTTCAAACGTTCGCTGCGTATCCACCATAGCAATTTGGATTGCTCCATACTTCTCACCCGTCTGGGCATTGACCAAATCAGGCGTTACCGAACGAATCGTTGGTGTCAGATCATAATCAAATTGATATGCTTTTAATCCGTGGTAATTCAGTGGATGGTTCACTCGAACATCATGTCGGTCCACCTCGGTCAATTGAGGTTTTTTCGAAGGATCCGAGCAATCTGCCGTACATTCGTACAATACCACTTTGGTTTCAAATAGTTTTGGAACGGT
Source organism: Paenibacillus marchantiae (assembly GCF_028771845.1). Taxonomy (NCBI): domain Bacteria; kingdom Bacillati; phylum Bacillota; class Bacilli; order Caryophanales; family Paenibacillaceae; genus Paenibacillus; species Paenibacillus marchantiae. Next base: position 5,721,610 of record NZ_CP118270.1, read on the forward strand.
TTTGTTCAAATTACGGAACTGTTCTGGAACCTCATCTTCATTGTAAAATTCAACATTAAACTGTTCATTCTTCAAATACATGGAGGTATTCGGTATTTTTTTGATTTCCCCTTGGGGAAAAGCAACATGCTCATCCAGATTCAGCCCGGGAAGTCCTCGAGCAAGTACTGCGAGCAGGAAGATAATCAATCCGATATGGATAACATATGGCCCCCAGCGACTGAATCGATGTTTCTCAGCCAGCAATGCAGTACCCTCGGTATGCACGCGATAACCTTTCTTTTTAAGCGGCGTAACCGCTTTCTTAATCCAGTCTTCTGATGCCTCAGCTATGGAACCTTGATACACCAGTCGCTGGCGTGTAAGAAACTGCATGTGTTTGCGTATTTTCTGTTTATTCAGCGCTTTATATAGTGGAAGTACCCGGTCTAGACTGCATATGACCAATGAAGCGCCGATCAGTACCAGTAACAAAATAAACCACCAGGATTCGTATGTATGGGACAGACCCAGCAGATAATAGATATGACCCAACTGACCGTATGTGTCCTTGTAATATACGGATGGATCAATATTCAGAAATGTACTTTCTTGTGGATAGATTGTGCCCAGCATGGAACCTACAAGTGTAAACACAATCATGTAAACAGCAATTTTGACCGATGAGAAAAAGTTCCATATGCGGTCAATGATTTTGGGATTGGTACGCTGCGAACGACGCGCCATGCCATCATAACGCATTTCCAATACTTCATCCGATTTGACCTCGGCCTCCAGCAGCGGCTTGCCACAGGCTTCACACAGCACAGTGCCCACCGGATTCTGGTGTCCGCACTCACATTTCGTATTTTGGAACACGACTAGACCTCCTGTCAGGGCTGTTTCGCCAGTTGTGAAATTTGAGCGTCAAGTGTGTCCAAATCAAGTTGACCGATATGAATGGTGGAGATTTTACCCGTGTCGGAGACAAAAAATGTCGTTGGCATCGGCGAAATGCCAAAATCCCGGATCGAGTTTTTGTCACGGTCGAGCATAATCGGAAACGTAACGCCCACCTGTCGAACAAAATTTTCCACGGTCATCTGGTCTTCCCCAACATTGATACCAACAAATTGCACACCCTGGTCCTTCCATTTGTCCGCTTGCGCTTGTAGCGCAGGCATCTCTTTGACACAAGGCTCACACCATGTTCCCCAGAAGTTGATTACCATGGCTTTGCCTTTGTATTCCTCAGACGTATGAACTTGTCCATCCAGGCCCAGCAGTTCAAAAGAAGGAGCTTTGTCTCCTTCTTTTGGCTTGCCATTCGAGCCGGATACCGATGTAGTAATCGCATATCCGCCCAACACCAGGATCAATAACAAAATGACGATTTGCACCGCTCTTCTTGATTTCCCCATGTGCTGCTCCCCTTTTAAGTCAGCTTTTTGCATAATTTAAATTTAAACGCTCCCCGGTACAAGAATTAGACGAATAACACCATTTCGATCTAACTCTTGCTGATTGAAAGTCGCTCCGGGGATTTATGCAAAAAGCTTGAGTGACTAGCATTCGCATATAACGGTCTTGGACAACTGTGAACATCCTATGAACAATTATAGCGAATTTCGTCACAAAACTGCGGCGCTTTTATGAAAATTATGTGTCCTCACATTACCTTTTTTTCATTTTTTTGGCGGGTTCTGATTTTGCGAGCGTAATCAGGTTGTTGACTTCTTCTTTGGTTAGATTGCGTGTGAGTCCCCGTTTCAGGTTTTGAAGCAAAATACCACCAAACGAAATCCGTTTCAGACGTGTTACCGGATGGTTAATCGCTTCGAACATACGTCTAACCTGACGGTTACGCCCTTCGTAAATCGTAATAGAGATAACAGATTCATTTGCTGCGGTATCCACATCTTTGTACTCAATCTCTGCCGGAGCTGTCATACCATCGTCCAGCATAATGCCTGTCTTTAATTTCTCCAGAGCCGAACCATGTGGAACACCTTTAACGGTTGCATGATACGTTTTGGGTACGTGATGCTTAGGATGCGTCAACAAATGCGCAAACTCGCCATCGTTGGTTAGAATGAGCAATCCTTCTGTGTCATAATCCAGACGACCCACTGGGTATACCCGTTCCTTGACACCTTTAAGATAGTCGGATACAATTTTCCGACCTTCAGGGTCTGAAGCACTTGTGATAACACCCTTCGGTTTGTTCAACATCATGTACACTTTCTTTTCACTGCGGATCGGTTTACCATTAACCGTAATCATATCCTCTTCGGGGTTCGCTTTCGTACCCAGTTCGGTTACGACCTCCCCGTTAACTTCTACTTTGCCGGACAGGATCAGTTCCTCGCTCTTGCGGCGGGATGCAATGCCTGCCTGTGCGATAATTTTTTGTAATCTTTCCATGTTTGTCATGTCACCTCACACTAATGATACCCATCAAGGCCGGAAATCACAAGGATAATCCATCGATTTTGTTAACACAAGGATTGTAAACACCTTTTAAGCTGCATTTAGCTATGAATTTAGACCAAAAAAGCTCACCCTCTCACTGCCGGTATGCGACAGGAGCGTTAAGGTGAGCCGTTCAATTTCAACCATATGTAACCACTACAACATGAATAAGTTTAATTGGCTACTTTACCAGCAACAACGACCTGTTTTTTCGCAGGGGTTGCACTTTCTTTAATGAAGGATTGCAATGTTTTGGAAGTAATATAATAAGTACGTCCGCCGTATACAAAGGTCATCATGCCAATAACCCGATTGTTCTGGTCCAGAACAGGGCCACCTGAATTGCCTTGTGCTACTGATTTTACGATACTGCCAATGCCTTTCTTTCCTGGAACATCTGAATCTTGTGAATTAAATACTCGGCTCTTGGCGATTGTATTGTAAGTTGAAGGGAAATCTTCGTCCAACAGCACGAGTTCCCCGGCGGAATTTTTAGGAAATCCGATGGTATAGACAATTTGATTATCTTTGGCATTTGCAAACGTCACCGGTTGTGCGTCGATTTCTTTGTCCAGCTTCAGCAATGCCATATCTGTCACCGGATCTGTTTTAATGATTTTGGCTTTAACCGGCTTGTCCAGATGACCTGGGCTTGCTACAGTAAGTGTGCCTTCATCCCCATCAGACAGTTCAGCATAATCCTGAACGACATGATAATTGGTTAGCACCTCATCCTTGGAGATCAGTATGGATGTACCTACATCATAATATACTGAATCGGGTTCATCCTGTTTGACCAGACGTACGTTCACAACTGGAAAAGAATCCGCTGTAACGGCCAACTGAGCACGTAGTTGTTTATCGAAGTATCCCGTAAAATGAATCGTATTAACGGCTTGAGCCGCAGCCAACCCCGTCTGTCCTGCAAGCAACGCAATGGCAAGCATGCCTGACATTCCAAAGCGGAGCATTCGTTTCCAACTCTTTTGCATGATTCTCACTCTCCTCCGCTATCATTCTAGCATAATTCGTATATCGGAAGGAGAGGGCATATTTTTAACCAAATACAATCAAACAAATGACCAAGGCTGCAATGAAACCAACTACATCGGAAAACAACCCAACTTTGAGCGCATAGCGACCATTACGAATGCCTACGGCTCCAAAATAAACTGTCAATACATATAGGGTTGTATCCGTACTGCCTTGAATCGTGGAAGCCATGCGGCCAATCATCGAGTCAGGGCCATAGGTTTTAATTAGGTCAGTTGTAAAGGCAAGCGAGCCTGTCCCAGTTAAAGGACGCAAAATACCGAGTGGCAATACTTCTCCCGGAACCCCCATCCAGGATACAAGTGGTGCGAATAGGCTGATCACATAATCCAATGCACCGGAAGCACGGAATACACTGATCGCTACCATCATACCTACCAGATGGGGAATAATGCTAATTGCCGTAGAGAAGCCATCTTTGGCCCCATCAACAAAAGATTCGTAGACCGGGACCTTTTTGGTAAACGCATATAATGGAACAAACGCGATGATAACCGGAATGGCCCAGACGGAAATCCAGTTGATGAAGGTTAACAACGTTGCTCATCCTTTCATACCGGGATTGTCACTTTTATGTACACGCGGCGGCCTGTGAAGTGCCCTATTTCGGTACCAGCGATCGGCTACAATGGCTGCAAATGTCGCAATAATGGTTGCCATTAGCGTGGTACCTACAATTTCCGTGGCATTCGCGGAATGATAATTAAGTCGAATGGCTATCAGGGTTGTCGGAATAATGGTGATACTCGCTGTATTCAGAGCCAGCAAAGTACACATGGCAGGGGAAGCCGTTTGTTTATCCGGATTCAGCTCTTGCAGTTGCTGCATGGCTTTGATACCCATTGGGGTTGCCGCATTACCGAGGCCGAGCAGATTGGCACTCATGTTAGATAAAATATAGCCCATGGCTGGATGATTCCGCGGAACATCCGGGAACAAAAAGCCAACAACCGGACCCAGCAGCTTCGCGATTCGTCCCAGCAGCCCGGCATCCTCAGCCATTTTCATCATACCCATCCAAAACACGAGCACACTGATCAGCCCAAAACATACCGTTACTCCGGTTGCTGCTCCATCAAAAGCCGCCTGCGTAACGACTTCAATTTTGCCTTGTGCTGCTGCAAAAGCAAATCCGGTTACGATCATGAGAAGCCAGATTAAATTGATCAAAGGATAACCCTCCCCTCATTATGGAGATAACAAATGGCTTAATACTGCGCGCCATGCGGAAGCCCAGGTAGAAATTTCACCGATCCCCCCCCAGAGCTGCATCCTCTGTCTTCGGCTCTGGCGGAATATAACTTCCTTTGCGATACACAGGAATTGAACCCACAAGTTTCCCTTCAAGCTGCATATCAATTCGGCCAGCCAGTCCAAAAGTAGGATCTGTCGTTTTTGCATCTCCCCCTGTACTCTCTTGTACCCGGTTATCGAGTAAAATCAGCTTTTTCGTCAATGAGGACGTCTCACTCTTCGCTAGAGGATAGGTGAACCCGCGACCTGTGACCACATCCGTGTTTTGTACAGGCTGTTCTTTTATTGCAATTTCCACCAAAGGGAAGTTTTCAAAACCGAAATCCAGCATACGTGCATGGTCATTCCAATCGTCGCCATCGTTCAGGGTTACCGCAGCAAGCTGTTGCCCATTGCGTGTAGCAGAGCTAACCAGACAACGGAACGCCTTTTTGGTATATCCGGTCTTTACGCCATCGGCCCCCTCGTACAACCGCAGCATTTTATTTTTGTTTTGCCAGGAGTACTCCCAGCTCTCATTCGGATTTGGAGCCGACTTGTTCTCCGTAGCTACAATACGTTTGAACACCTGATTCTTGAGCGCATACGCAGTTAAGCGTGCAAGATCATTGGCGGTGGAGTAATGACCGTCTGCGTCAAGTCCATGGGGATTCATAAAATGGGAATGGGTCAGACCAATTTGCTCTGCCTTTTTGTTCATTAACAGGACAAAGCCTTCTTCAGATCCACCGACATGTTCAGCAATCGCCGAGGCCGCATCGTTGCCTGATCGCAGCATCAGCCCATATAGCATGTTTTCAAGTGTCATTTCTTCACCCAGCTTGAGATAGATGGACGACCCTTCTTTGGCAAAAGCCGAAGAAGTTACCTTTACTTTGTCATCCAGTTTACCGTGTTCAATCGCAACAATTGCCGTCATGATTTTGGTCAAGCTGGCAATTCTCAGTTCCTTATCCCCATCTTTGCTGTACAATATTCGGCCCGATGTTACATCAATGAGAGCAGCGCTTTGCGCATGGTTTGAGGGGCCGGGGATGGTTCCCTGGGCTTCAGCAAGCCCAAATGAGGGAAACAGAAACAAAGGTACAAGCATACATGCCATAAATTTCATTAATTTTCGCATCGATTCATTCCTCCGGGTCACTTGGAATCTTGTACTAGCTTATGTCTGGACAACCCGAAGTATGTCCCAGTGTTAGAAAACAGCAAAAATCCCTCTCGCACATGCTGCGGAAGGGATCTTAACCGAATCATTATTTAGCTGTACGTAGAAGGATCAGGTGTGACAGGAATGCCGGACTCTGCCGGTTGTGCTGTATTACGATTGCGGAACATGTCCTGGATTCTATCCATCACATAAGGTGTGGAATCGATCAATTTCTCGAACAGATGCGTTGAGTTGTCAAGCGGCACGATGTGTACGCCCTGTTTGCCAACTACCAGGAACGCGATAGGACGAATGGATACGCCCCCCCGCTTCCGCCTCCAAATGGTGAGGCAACCGATGCGGAGCTGGCATGTTCAGTGGTACTACTTCCGCTGCTCCCGCCGCTTCCACCTTTGCTGTTTCCATCATTTACATGAAAATCACTGCCACCCGCAGCGAATCCAAATCCCACTTTACTGATCGGCAAAATTACGGTACCATCAGGTGTTTCGACCGCATCGCCCACGATTGTATTGACATCCACCATGGCCTTGATATTTTCCATTGCGGTTTCCATTAAGCCTTGAATTGGATGATCTGACATTTCAATTCCCTCCAGTTTCAATTTAAGCTAGGTTTGATCTAACCATATCATCCCCAAACTTGAAGGGACTTATGTAAGCCAGCCATTTAACTAAACCTCAATACTACAAACCGCTGACTGGGCAAAATAAAATCCGGCAGTTGCAAGCAAACTATAGGAAATTTTCTCATACTCGGTTTCTTCTTAACTACCGAGTAGACCCAGCCAAGACGCATAGTTCCACCCCCGCCACCCCGCAATCATTTTAAATGAAAGGCGTATAACACAGGGACAGTACATACACTTAAATTTGCGATTTACTGTGTTGTTTCTTCAGCTTCAGCTTGCGTCTGCGCCGTTGTTCTTGTAAGAGTTTGAACCACATCCGCCATCCTCCCTCTACTTGAAGCACTCGGGTTAAGAGCGTAAGTCCTGCGATCATGACTGCTGAAATCCGGATCTTTAGTTTCCAATCCAGCTCGGTTTGGAACTCCATCTCGTCTTCCCACACCGGCACAACTTGTAACTTTGGCGTTTGTTCAAAACGGATTTGATAAGAGAGGTATCCAATGATGATCGACTTGATACTCCACACCCAACCTATGAGAACAGCCGTATATGCTGCATCGCCGACGCCAATGCGAGTGGACCAGGACAAATGAGTCATATGTACACGAGTGAGTGTTTGCTTGATCCAGAGCTTTAATGCTTCCGTTGCCCTGAGCATGATTTTTACATCCTTAGCCCATTTTTTGACTTTACGTTTGTTAACACGCTCGCTGCTCTGGGCTTCCCCCCTCGAATGATTCATTCGCTGCTCCGTCTTCACCAGAAAACCTTCCTTCATATTACGAAAGACAATACTAGGAATTTCATAGTTAATACGCACAATGCCATATAACAGACGAACCGTAATCTTGGCATAATCATCATGATTGTGTTTCCTGAATGTAAAATGCACATGAACATACGAGATGAGGACTGCGACAAGAAGCAGTGCGATCAACAAGCCGATTCCTCCAAGCCAAATCCACACAGGCCTTACCTCCAAGCCCTCAATTCTTTTCTCGTCTAGTATGACACTCTATATAGGAAAAAATTCACGTCTGACCTGAAAATTCCATTTAATCTTTGAACGACTACCTTGCACTCCATTCCACATACCACGCCAAAAAAACCGGCACCCCGAAAGGGCAACCGGTTTTGGATCGATCCAGACTGCAAAGTTATGAGTGCGAAGGATCATCTTCGTTATTAATATCGTTTGCATTTGCATCATCTTCGAGATTTGCACTATCCAGGTCCAGGTCCACATGCTGCACATCCAACTTTTCAAAAAGCAGCTGTGTTTCTTCCTCCAGGTTCTCGGAATCTTCAAACAACCCTGGCTCCGGCAGATCTTTGAGCGAAGCCAAACCAAAGTAATCCAGGAAAGACTTGGTAGTGCCATATAGAATTGGGCGTCCAATTGCCTCAGCCCGTCCCACTTCCTGAATGAGATCCTTGTTCACAAGTGTATGAATGGCACGTTCGGATTTCACCCCACGGATCTCCTCAATCTCTACCCGTGTGATAGGCTGACGGTACGCCACAATAGCGAGCGTCTCCAACGCCGCCTGGGATAAAGAGGTACGTGCAGGTGAATAAGCCAATTTCTCAAAATAGGCCGCATGTTCCGGCAAGGTACCCAGTTGGACTACCCCTGCAATTTTAAGAATTTGTACGCCTCGTCCCTGCTTGGCAAATTCAGCGATCATTTCCTCAATCGCATCCGACACCAGTTCGGTTCGCTGATCTACGATTTCGGCGATTTGTTTGATGCTCAGACCTTCTTCTCCGGACAAAAACAGCAGGCCTTCAATAATCGATTTCAATTTCGGAAAATCCATGATTCTTTGTTTCCCCTCTCCACTCCATAACGATATCCTCAAACATCCGCTCCTGATAACAGACGATCTGCTTCATCTTCATCAGTTCCAGCACCGCCAGAAAAGTTACGACAATCTCGTGCCGATAAATTTGGTTATCCAGCAACTTGGAGAATAACAGCCTGCCTCCCGGTCCCATACTTTCCAACGCACCGATGACATCGCGAATACGATCCTTAACCGAGATTTCATCCCGATGGATCCGAGTTACAGTTGTCCGCTTCTCCGCCTTGCGCAGCGCCTTCTGGAAAGCCGCAATCAGATCCGAGGTATGCAAACCCTCGACCGGATTCGATTGTGCTTCTACAGGCATATACGGCCGCAAATCCTCGGGCTCTTTGGAGAAAATAAGGCTGCGTTCCCACTCCCGTTCGTGCAAGTGACGCGCAATTCCCTTGTATTTGCGGTATTCAATCAGACGCGCAATCAGTTCTGCACGTGGATCATAATCTTCATCTTCCATATATGCATAATCCTCAAAGTCCTCGATTACCGGTGGTTTGGGCAGTAATAACTTGCTCTTGATCGACAGAAGTGTTGCCGCCATTACCAGAAATTCACTCGTAATATCCAGCTCCAGCTCCTGCATCGAATGCAGATACGCCATATATTGATCGGTAATATCGCTGATGGGAATATCCTGGATATGAATCTCTGCCTTATCGATCAGATGAAGCAGCAGATCCAAAGGCCCTTCAAAAGTCTCCAGTTTGTATGTAACTACCGTCACTAGACGAATCCTCCCGCCAGAAAAATAAAAACCCCCGCTAAGCCGCCGAATCCGGTCTCCCGTTTTCGTCTGCGCTGAGCAGGGCACTATATTAAATAAGCACTATTTTAGCTGTTTCGTCAAGTTCGCCATTTCAATAGCGGCAGTAGCTGAATCCCAGCCTTTGTTTCCTGCCTTTGTTCCAGCACGCTCAATGGCCTGTTCAATATTCTCTGTTGTAACCAAGCCGAAGATTGTAGGTACGCCTGTTTTCAGGTTAATTGCGGCTACACCCTTAGCCATCTCATTGCACACATAATCATAATGTGTTGTTGAACCACGGATAACCGTCCCCAGCGTAATGACAGCATCATATTTTCCACTTTCAGCCATTTTTTGGGCAATCAACGGGATTTCAAACGCTCCTGGAACCCACGCTACATCCACTTCATCATCTTGTACACCATGACGTTTGAACGCATCCAGTGCTCCACTGAGCAATTTGCTTGTAATGAACTCGTTAAAACGTCCTACAACCACTCCATATTTTAATCCTTCTGATACCAAATGTCCTTCAAAAAAGTGTGGCATTCAAGTCATCTCCCTAATTGTATTATATGATGTACGCAGCTGATCTTTGGAAACTAGTTCACCCTGTTTAACCTCAGAAAAACTACTCAGTTTTTTTCTTCATTCTGCTCGATATCGTCGAACTTTAGCATATGGCCGAGCTTCGCCTGCTTCGTGTGCAAGTAGACCGTATTGTCCTCGTTCTCTTCCATCTGAATGGCAACACGTTCCACCACTTCAAGTCCGTACCCTTCAAGTCCTTTAATTTTGCGTGGATTGTTGGTTAACAACCGAATTTGACGAACCCCTAGATCTTTGAGAATTTGGGCACCAATGCCGTAATCTCGAAGATCGGCAGCAAACCCAAGCTTCAGATTGGCATCCACGGTGTCCAGACCTTCCTCTTGCAGTTTGTAGGCTTTCAGCTTGTTGATCAGTCCAATGCCTCGTCCTTCCTGTCTCATATAGAGCAGGACGCCGTTGCCTTCGTCATGGATCTGTTTCAATGCTGCATCAAATTGTGGACCACAGTCGCATCGATGAGAATGGAATACATCCCCTGTGAGACATTCGGAGTGTACGCGGACCAATACAGGCTTCGATCCGTCAATTTCGCCTTTAACCAAAGCGACATGCTCCTTGTTGTCCACTGCATTTGTGTATGCCACCGCCTGGAATTCACCAAAGTCTGTTGGCATACGTACAGCTACTTCGCGTTTAACCAACTGTTCCTTCTCATTCCGGTACCGAATCATGTCCTGAATACTGATCAGCTTCAGATCATGCTTGCGGGCAATCTCCTGCAGATCTGGAAGTCTGGCCATCGTGCCATCTTCCTTGATCACTTCACAGATTACACCTGCCGGATAAGAACCGCACATAATGGCGAGGTCTACAGCTGCTTCCGTATGTCCCGCGCGTCTTAGCACACCGCCATCTTTGGCGATGAGTGGGAACATATGGCCCGGCTTGCGGAAATCTCCGCTTTTCGCTTCGGGATCAATTAGACCCTTGACTGTAATGGAGCGTTCATGAGCCGAGATGCCCGTTGTGGTATCTTTATGATCTACAGAGACGGTGAAAGCCGTCCCATGAAAGTCTGTATTTTGCTGAACCATAGGCTTTAGGTTGAGTTCATCGGCACGTTGCTGCGTAATGGGAACACACACCAAACCTCTGCCTTCGGTAATCATGAAATTGATCACTTCAGGTGTAGCCTTTTCCGCCAAAGCGATAAAGTCGCCTTCATTCTCCCGATCCTCATCATCCACCACAATAACCGGTTTACCCTGCATGAGATCGTAGATGGCTTCCTCAATAGAATTCAGAATGGATTTCTCTAACATAGGTCCCCCTCCAGTTTCCATTTCAATTTATATTTGTAGTTTATCAATTACGATTTGTTAAGCAAAGCCGTGATTAGCCAGGAAATCCTCACTGATACTTCGCGGCTTGCCCGCACCGGTCTCCTGATGTCCCTTACCATAGTGCAGCAGATGATCCACATATTTGCCCAAAATATCACACTCAATATTGATGGTATCTCCCGTCTTTTTCACATTTAATACGGTCTCACCAATGGTATGTGGAATAATGGATACAGTGAATGCGGTCTGTGAAGTATGCACAACGGTCAGACTAATTCCGTCCAGGGTTACAGACCCTTTGGGTATCAGATATTTGAACAGCTGCATATCGTCAGGTTTGATCTCGAAAACAATTGCATTCTGGTCACGTGTAATGCTGCCAATGACCCCAGTGCCATCGACATGGCCCTGAACGATATGCCCGCCAAAACGTCCACCTGACAGCATGGCTCGCTCCAGATTAACTTTGCTGCCGGATTGCAATTGACTAAGATTGGTATGTCGATATGTCTCGGGCATCACATCGGCAGTAAATCCGCCACCCTCCAGAGTTGTCGCAGTTAAGCATACCCCGTTTACAGCTACACTATCGCCAATCTTTAAGTCGTTCATGATGGCGGAAGCTCCGATATTCAGGACCATCGCTTCGCCTTTCCGACCTATCCGCCGCATCTGACCGACTTCTTCCACCAAACCGGTAAACATGCTACCGCCTCCTTTATTTATTTCATTATCGTTAATTCATTTATTCAGGCCAAACCGGAATTCCGCCAATGCTGATATTATCTCCAACTTGCTCAATTTCCAGCTGATGTAATTGAATCGCCTGACTCATGCGCTCTACACCCTCAAAGCGGAAACTGCCTGGTGTTTCGTATCCTCCGACAATTTTCGGAGCAATGAACATGAGCAGTCGATCTACCAACCGCGCTTCCAGCATGGACCCATTCAATGTTCCACCGCCTTCAAGCAGAATTGAACCAATCTCACGCTCACCGAGCTTGCTGAGTGCACTCAGTAGATCAACACGTGGTCCTGGACCACAACGTATAATCTCCACCCCATAGGCTTCCAGCCGCTCAGCCGCTTCAGGGCTCGCCTCATCTGTTGTAAGTACCCAGGTAGGTGCAAGGCCATCCTTGACCATTTTGGCGCCTACAGGCAGACGTAGCTTGGAATCGACCACGATTCGTACTGGGCTGATCCCTTCCACTTGCAAGCGAGTTGTCAGTTCGGGATTGTCTGCAATGACCGTTTCCACACCAACCATAATTCCTTGATGGCGATGGCGAAGCGCGTGTACAATCTCGCGAGCAGACTCGTTAGAGATCCATTTGCTGTCACCGCTACGCGTAGCAATTTTGCCATCCAGTGTAGAGGCCGTCTTCAAAGTTACAAAGGGGAGTCCTGTTGTAATGTATTTGATAAATTTCTCGTTCATCCGTCTTCCGCGCTCACGCAGCACTCCAACTTCAACTTCGATCCCTTGTTGACGCAGCATGCTGATTCCTCTGCCGGATACTTGCGGATTCGGATCTTCGCAGCATACAACGACACGTTTCACTTTCTCATGAATGAGACGTTCGCTGCATGGTGGAGTCTTGCCATAATGACTACAGGGTTCGAGCGTAACGTACACTGTACTGCCTTCGGCATCACTACCCGCCATGTTCAGTGCATGAACCTCTGCATGACCCGTTCCCCGTTTGAGATGACTTCCGAGGCCCACGATACGTCCTTCTTTTACCACGACACAACCGACTACCGGATTGATTCCGGTCTGTCCTTGTGCCCGTTCTGCCATATCCAGTGCTAGCGCCATATAAAATTCATCATTAATCATTTCCAAGTCCGTTCACCCCACGGTTAAAATCTTAAGTTATAGACCTCCCTTCCAACAGAGAGGCATGTTCCATATCCAATAAAAAATCCCCGTCGAACAAACCGTTCGATGGGGATGATGAGAGACATGTGTCACCAGCAGTACTATTGATACATTGCCAACAACACATCGCCCAAAACTTCATTTCAGGCAAGTGAAAGCAGACACATACCTTAATGAACTTCAATTACAGGTAAAGAGCTTCTATGATGTGGCATATGTATGAAGATTTCCGGAAGTAACCGGATTTCTCCCTGCACAGGAAATGAATTCGTCAAAAACTGTACAGCAACACTCCTGCGGAATGCGGCCCCTAAGGACTGCACCCTCTCCTTCTCCCATCCAGACTATACTGTCGGTTCTGGAATTACACCAGATCAGCCATCTGCCACAGGCAGACGGGTCACGGACTTTGCATCAATGCTGGATAGATATCCTCACATACTGCATCACCGCCGGTAGGGAATTACACCCTGCCCTGAAGGATTCGTTGCGTTATTAATTGGATGTTAGCACTTTAACGTCAAAAAATCAATTGTTTTTTGTTCCTTTTTGTCACATACTAACTTTTAATAAGCTTAAGTGTAAACAAAAACCGCTTCGCTAATTGCGAAACGGTTTACATACGTTTATTGATTAAGCTTCTACTACTTCAACTGTTTCCATTTTGTCGCGACCTTCGAAAGCGTCCACGAATTCCATACCTTTGGTTACTTTACCAAATACAGTATGTTGTCCATCCAAATGTGGTTGCGGTTGGTAGCAGATGTAGAACTGGCTTCCGCCTGTGTTACGGCCTGCATGAGCCATAGCCAAAGTTCCACGCTCATGTTTGTTCGGGTTGATTTCACAGTTAATTGTGTAACCTGGGCCGCCTGCACCGGAACCGTTAGGGCATCCACCTTGAGCTACAAAGCCCGGAATAACACGGTGGAATACAAGACCGTTGTAGAAACCGGAGTTAGCCAGTTTCTCAAAGTTTGCTACTGTGTTTGGAGCTTCTTGATCGAACAAATCGATTATAACTTCTCCGCCGTTTGCCATTTTGATTTTCGCTTGTTTCGCCATATGTAAATGACTCCTTTCGTATTGACCATCGTTAATGGTGCCAGAACGCATGACCCTGGGCCAAGCTTTATAGCACTTTTCTTAGTGTACACTGAAAATGGATTGATCGCAAAATAATAAGCAAGTTTTTTTCAAAATCCAGCCCTAAAGATGCAAAAGAAGACAAAAAAGGAGTGTCCTTTTTTGTCTTCTTCATATAGTGCTCCACTATTTGTTCTTTAATTAACGGGTAACTGGCTGTTTTGCAATACGCTCAGGTACGAGATCATTCTGGATGATGTCCTGATACGTCTCACGGCGTACCACTACATCCCCTTGACCGTCTTTGACAAACACAACTGCCGGACGACGAATCCGGTTG